>JBNMJK010000051.1:0-17831 GCA_050873765.1 Sodaliphilus sp. | reverse complement strand
AGTTCTGACGATACCTTTGTCTTTGGTAATTTGTTTTTGTTTTAGGGGGGGAGGAATAAAAAAAACAGCTGATTTATGGGGAAATCAGCTGCCTTTGTTGGAGGTCACTAGCGGAGTCGAACCGCTCTAACTGGTTTTGCAGACCAGGGACTAAACCGCTCATCCAAGTGACCATTGTGATTTAGCGGTACAAAATTACTACTTTTATTTCACATCTGCAACAATCCGTGCCCCTTTTTTAATTTTTGAAGTGTTTTTAGGCTATTTTGGCGATTACTCCAATAAGTGTTTAGGCGTTTTTTCGTAATTTTGCAGTCTTATGCAACTTTAATTTTATGATAAAGCGAATTTGTATTTTATTCATCGTGATGCTGATAGGTGCCGTGAGCGCATCTTCACAAATATTCGATCCCGTGAAATGGAAAACGGCCATCAAAATGACCGACGCCAAAAACGGAGTAGTCACCTTCACCGCCACCATCGACGGCGGCTGGCACGTGTATGGCACGCAGCTCCCGGCTGGCGGCCCTGAGCCCACATCGGTGCACTGGGCCAACCATGGCGTGAAATTAGTGGGCACACTCACCCCAAGCAAGGCTGCGCACCGCCAGCACGACGAAGCCTTCGACATGGATTTGAGCTGGTGGACGGGATCGGTGACGCTGACCCAAAAATTCACTGTCACCGACAAAACGTATCGCATTGAGGGCAACATACGGTTTATGGCATGTAACGACGACAACTGCACGCCTCCCAAATCCGTGCCCTTCGCCTTTAGCGGCACAGCAAAGCAAGAGCCCGTGACTGCCGAGCCACAACCGGCCTCTGTTTCCACCGCTGCGTCCCAAGTGGCTGCTGCCGACACTGCTGCCACCTCGGCGCCGCAGCCCACCGCACAGATAGCCACCGACACCGCCGCTGGCGCCGCCGTCAGCCACGACCAGTTGTGGCAGCCAGTGAAAGCCGTGGGCGGAGCCGATGCCAACAGCCCCGACGACATAGCCGGCCAGTCGGTGTGGTATATATTCTGGGCGTGCTTCTTGGGCGGCTTGCTCGCGCTGCTCACTCCCTGCGTGTGGCCCATGATACCGATGACCGTGAGCTTCTTCCTGAAGAAAAGCGACACACGCGCCAAGGCCATACTTGGCGCCGCCACCTACGGGTTGTCGATAGTGGTGATATTCCTGCTGCTGGGCGTGTGCTTCACCGCCCTGCTTGGCGCCAGTGCACTGAACGCCCTCGCCACCAGCGCATGGTGCAACCTGCTGTTCTTCGCCCTGCTGGTGGTGTTTGCCATCTCCTTCTTCGGCGCCTTTGAAATCACCCTGCCCCAATCGCTGAGCAACAAGATGGACAGCAGCGCCAGCCGCACCACGGGTCTGCTCAGCATCTTCTTTATGGCAGCCACGCTGGTCATCGTGTCGTTTTCCTGCACAGGCCCCATCATCGGCACCCTGCTGGTGGAAGCCGCCAGCCAAGGCAGCATACTCGGCCCGGTGGTGGGCATGACCGGTTTTGCCATAGCCCTTGCCATACCGTTCACCCTGTTTGCCCTGTTCCCCGCCATGCTCAAAAAGATGCCCAAGTCGGGCGGCTGGATGGGCTCCGTGAAAGTGGTGCTGGGCTTTGTGGAACTTGCCCTGTCGCTCAAATTCCTCTCCGTTGCCGACCTTGCCTACGGCTGGCACATACTTGACCGCGAAACCTTCCTTGCGCTGTGGATAGCAATATTCGGCACCCTGGGGCTTTACCTGCTCGGCGTGTTCAGCTTCGCGGGTGAGGGCGAGAAGAAAAAAACCGGCATAGGCGTGGCGCGCTTCTTTTTGGCGCTGCTCACCTTGGCGTTTACCGCCTACCTTGTGCCTGGCCTCTGGGGTGCGCCCCTGAAAGCCACCAGCGCATTCGTGCCACCGCTCTACACCCAAGACTTCAACCTCTACAGCGAGGCGCAGGTGGAATACGCCGACTTCGACGAGGGCATGAAGGCCGCGGCAGCACAAGGCAAACCCGTGCTGATCGACTTCTCCGGCTATGGCTGCGTGAACTGCCGCAAGATGGAAGGCGCCGTGCTCGACGACGCAGCGGTGAAGAAGACGATGACTGAGGATTTCGTGACCATCAAACTGATGGTGGACGACAAGACTCCACTCAAGCAGTCCATCACGGTGAATGAAGGCGGCAGCACCACCACGCTCGTCACAGTGGGCGACAAGTGGAGCTATCTGCAGCGCCATAAGTTTGGCAGCAACTCACAGCCTTATTATGTGACGCTCAACGCCCAAGGCGAACTCCTGTCGGGCCCATTCGCCTACAAGGAAGATGTGGACGCTTTCCTCGCCTTCCTCAAAAAAGGACTGGGCGCAAACGCCGCAGGCAACAAGTAATTAAAAAAGCTCTACACAATTAATCAATACACTATATAAAATATATAAAATATATAAAGTTATAATGCCAAAACACTCCAAAGAAGAAAAACTCCAAGCCTTCAGCGCATTGCTCGATGTGGTGGACACCCTTCGTGAAAAATGTCCATGGGACTCGGCACAGACCAGCGAGAGCATACGCCCCAACACCATTGAGGAAACGATGGAGCTGGCGGAAGCCGTGATTGCCGGCGATGTGAACAACATTCGGAAAGAGCTGGGCGACGTGCTGCTCCACATTCTTTTCTATGCCCGGTTCGGCGAGGAGAAAGACCAATTCGACATAGCCGACGTGTGCAACTCGCTGCGCGAGAAACTCATCTTCCGCCACCCGCACATCTATGGCGCTGGGCCTGCGGCAAGCGCCGAGCAGGTGCGCGACCAGTGGGAAGTGATCAAGATGAAGGAAAAAGACGGCAACAAGACCATTCTGGGCGGTGTGCCCGCCTCGCTGCCCTCACTCATCAAAGCCGAGCGCGTGCAGGAAAAGGCCGCCAATGTGGGCTTCGACTGGGACAAGCCCGAAGATGTGTGGCAAAAGGTGCAGGAGGAGATTGGCGAAGTGGCGGCAGAGCTGAAAGCCGGCCACGAGATAGACCGCGAGAAGGAGTTTGGCGACCTGTTTTTCGCGCTGGTCAACGCGGCACGCCTCTATGGCGTGCGCCCCGACAACGCCCTTGAGAAAACGAACAGAAAATTTATCGGACGCTTCAACCACATAGAGCAGCAGGCCAAAAAGCAAGGACGCAGCCTCAACGAGCTGACCCTTGCCGAAATGGATGCTCTGTGGGACGAGGCTAAAAAACTGCATTTAGGCGAATGATACTCTGTGTGACCGAGAAACCGAGCGTGGCCTCCGACATCGCTAAAATTCTGGGGGCAAATGTGCGCCGCGACGGCTATTACGAAGGCAATGGCTACCGCGTGAGCTGGACGTTTGGCCATCTGTGCGAACTGAAGGAGCCTAACGACTACACCGACCTGTGGAAGCGGTGGAGCCTCGGCGCCCTGCCCATGATTCCGCCACGGTTCGGCATCAAGCTGAAGGACGACGAGGGCATCAAGAAGCAGTTTCACGTGATTGAGACCCTCATCAAGGACTCCACAGAGCTTATCAACTGCGGTGATGCCGGCCAGGAGGGCGAGCTGATACAGCGCTGGGTGTATCAGAAAGCCAAATGCGCCATACCCGTGAAGCGGCTGTGGATATCGTCGCTCACCGACGACAGTATTCGCGAGGGGTTCAAGCACCTGCAGCCCTCGGCCAATTTCGACAACCTGTACTACGCCGGACTGTCGCGCGCCATAGGCGACTGGATTCTGGGCATGAACGCCACACGCCTCTACACGCTCAAATACGCACGGTCGCGCAATGTGCTGTCGATAGGACGCGTGCAAACGCCCACCCTCGCCCTGATTGTGGCACGGCAGCGCGAGATAGAGCACTTTGTGCCTGAAGACTACTGGGAAATCAAGACCCTGTATCGCGGTGTCACCTTCAATTCCACCAAAGGCCGCTACAAGAGCGAGGCCGACGCAGGCGAGGTGATTGCCCACATTCAGGAAGCACCGCTCACGGTGAGCGGCATCGAGCGCAAGAAGGGCAAGGAGGCACCGCCACGGCTCTTCGACCTCACCAGCCTTCAGGTGGAGTGCAACAAGAAATTTGCCTACAGCGCCGACATGACGCTCCGCACCATTCAGTCGCTCTACGAGAAAAAAGTGACCACCTATCCACGCGTTGACACCACCTACCTCAGCGACGACATCTACCCCAAGATACCCGGCATCATGCAGGCCATGACCCCGTATGCCCAGCTCACCGCGCCCTTGATGCAGACTGCCATCAAAAAGAGCAAGAAGGTGTTCGACAACTCCAAAGTCACCGACCACCACGCCATCATACCCACCAACGTGGATCCCAGCCGAGTGATGCTCAGCCGGGAGGAGAAGTTGGTGTACGACTTAGTGGCGAAGCGCTTCATAGCCGCGTTCTATCCAGAATGTGAGTTTGCCACCACCACCGTGATGGCGAAAATCGGCGAGTTTGAGTTTAAGGCCACCGGAAAGCAGATTCTCAAAGACGGCTGGCGCACCATCTACAATAAAGACAAAACAGCCGACGAAGGCAAAGGCTCCGACGACAATGGCGTGATGCCAGACTTTGTGGTGGGAGAAAGCGGCCCACACAAGCCTTCGCTGCTGAAAAAGGCCACGCAGCCACCCAAAATGTACAATGAGGGTACACTGCTGCGCGCTATGGAGACGGCCGGCAAATTTGTGGACGACGAGCAGCTGCGCGACGCCATGAAGGAGAACGGCATAGGCCGCCCTTCCACGCGCGCCGCCATCATCGAGACGCTGCTCCGCCGCCGCTACATCACCAAGGAGCGCAAAACTCTGGTAGCCACCATGGCGGGCTGCCAGCTCATCGACACCATCAAAGACGAGTTGCTCAAAAGCGCAAAACTCACCGGACTGTGGGAAAACAAGCTCCGCAAGATTGAGCGCGGCGAATTCAGCGCGCAGCAATTCATCGACGAGCTGAAAGTGATGGTCAATGAGATTGTGCTCACCGTGCTTCGCGACAACAGCGGCACCAACATTGTGGTGGAGCAACAGCCCGACAAGCCCAAAGCGCCCACCAAAGGAGGCGCGGCGGAAAGTGAGCCTAAGAAAAAGAAAGCAAGGGCCACGCGGGTCACCAAATATGAGCAGGTGGCATGCCCGGTGTGCGGCAAAGGGCACATGGTGAAGGGGCACTCGGCATTCGGGTGCAGCGAATGGGCAAACGGGTGCCACACGGCACTGCCATTCACCCTCTACCCTGCCGACCTCAGCCCCGCCAAGCTCCGCGACGCCATTAAAAAGAACTTCAAGCCCCAAGAGAAATGAACCAGACTTTAGCGGCCGACCTCTCCGATAAAGAGGTGTTTCCAATCGTGAACGAGAAGGGTGAGGTGATAGGCAAGGCCACACGGCGCGAATGCCACTCCGGCAGCCGCCTCCTTCACCCTGTGGTGCACCTGCATGTGCTGAACAAGCAGGGCCACATCTATCTGCAAAAGCGCTCTGCGCACAAGTTTATCCAGCCCGGCAAGTGGGACACCGCTGTGGGCGGCCACATGGACTATGGCGAAACGGTGGAAGAGGCACTCAAACGCGAAACACGCGAAGAACTCGGCTTCACCCACTATGAGCCGAAGCATCTGTTCAGCTATGTGTATGACAGCGGTGTGGAGCGCGAACTGGTGCACACCTTTATCACCGTGACCGACCAAACACACTTCCGCTTCGACCCGGTGGAGGTGGACGACGGCCGCTTCTGGAGCATAGCCGAGGTGAAGGCCGCCATTGGCAAAGGCATACTCACACCCAACTTTGAGTCGGAATTCCTTAAAATTGAGGGCCTCAAGTGATGCGCTAAGCCACACTCTCATCACACGCCTATGCAGCCACTTCACCCCACGGTGTGGTATGGTTGTGAAATATCTTTAATTTTTTGGTAATGCCATTTGTAGGTATTAATTTTGCTAATTAAAGTGACACTTAACACAACAGACGCGCTAATGATTGAGCCGATAATAGACAGCCGGGTGATTGAACAGCTGAAAAAGCTGGTCAAAGATGCCCGCCACATAGTCATCACATGCCACCTCTCGCCCGACGGCGACGCCTTAGGCAGCACGCTCGCGTTGAGCCGTGTGCTGCGCAATATGGGCAAGGAGGCGTATGTGGTGGTGCCCGACCAGGTGCCGCGCGCCCTGCAGTTCATACCCTCGGTGCACGATGTGGTGGTCTATTCTATGTCGCAGCTCAGAGGGCGTTTTTTAGTGCGCAATGCCGACCTCATTTTCTGCCTCGACTTCAACACGCTGAAGCGCATCGACAAGTTAGGCGAAGTGATAGAGAAAAGCCGTGCACCGCGCGTGCTGCTCGACCATCACCTCGACCCCGACAAAGTGTTTGACGTGTGCATTTCTTTCCCACATCTGTCTTCCACGTGTGAAGTGGTGTATCGCACCCTGATGCAAATGGCACTGCTGCGCTACCTCGACACCGAAGTGGCTCAATGCCTCTACGTGGGCATGATGACCGACACGGGCAATTTCACCTACAGCAGCGACTATCCCGAAATCTACGAGATAGTGGCTCACTTGGTGTCGTTTGGCATCAATAAGCAGTGGCTCTACACTATGGCGATGAACACCTTCAGCGCCGACAGTCTGCGTCTTCAGGGCTATGCGCTGAGTGAGAAAATGCAGATTTTCCCTGAGGAGGGCGCCGCGTTGATCACACTCACCAAGGCTGACCTGGAGCGCTTCAACTATCACAAGGGCGACACCGAAGGACTTGTGAACAAGCCTCTTTCCGTGCCAGAGGTGCACTGGGTGATGTTTTTGCGTGAAGACGCCGAGCAAATCAAGGTGTCATGCAGGTCGGAGGGCGACTTCTCGGTGAACGACATCTGCGCCCGCTACTTTGGCGGAGGCGGCCACAAGAATGCCGCAGGCGGCGATTTCAAAGGGCCAATGGACGAGGCTGTGGAAGTGTTTCACAAAGTGCTCACTGACTTGAAAGGGGTTAGTGATTAAGGGTTAGTGGTTAGGGAGGCCGCGTGCGCCTATCAAAACCCTCTTCACAAAAAAAACGGTAAAAATTTGAAAAATATAATTTGATATATGAATACAAAAAAAATATTGTTGATGCTTGGCACGGTGCTGGTGGCTATAGGATTCGCTTCATGCGACAAAAACCGCAGCTATGCCGAACTGCTTAAAGACGAGCGGCTGTCGTGCAACGCCTTTTTGAGCAATTTCCGCCTGGCGGATGTGCCTGCCGACTCGGTGTTTGAGGTGGGCAGCGATGCTCCCTACTACAGACTTGACGCCGATGGCAATGTGTATATGCAGGTGCTGAAAACCGGCGATCAGAAAAACAACAAGGCGCGCAAGTCGCAGACCATCTATTTCCGCTACACGCGCTACAACATCAATGACTGGTATCAGAACGACAAGCAGTGGAGCGCTTCGGGCGGCAATGCCGACGACATGAGCATGGCCACCACCTCGTTTCAGTTCGACGACTTCACACGCCAGTCGTCGGTGGAATGGGGGGCAGGCATACAGATGCCGCTCAAATACTTAGGCATCGACTGCGAGGTGAATCTGATTGTGAAGTCGCAATACGGCCGGTCAGACGAAATCAGCTATGTGTATCCCTTCCTGTATCACCTGCGCTACTTCCCCAGCAAGGTGTAGCACTCACCCACGCCCACGGCAGCGCATAAAAATTGGGAAATAGCACTGCGGCAGGGCAAGGGCTGAAGCGGGATTGAAGCGCATACGCTCACTATCAATTTTGACAATTAAACTTTTAATACATCTTTTTATTTATGTCACTTATTAAATCAATTTCTGGTATTCGTGGCACTATTGGCGGACGCGCAGGCGATGGCCTCTCTCCACTCGACATAGTGAAGTTTACCAGTGCTTATGCTACATTTATTCGTCGCACCACAAAACTCTCGTCAAACAAGATTGTGGTGGGACGCGATGCCCGCGTATCGGGCGAAATGGTGCTCAACGTGGTGGTTGGCACACTTGAAGGTATGGGATTCGATGTGGTGAACATCGGCCTTGCCACCACTCCTACCACCGAGCTGGCCGTGGTTTGGGAACAGGCCTGCGGCGGTATCATCATCACAGCTTCTCACAATCCTAAACAGTGGAACGCGCTGAAGCTGCTCAACGAAAAAGGCGAATTCCTGACCGATGCCGAAGGCAAGGAAGTGCTCCGCATCGCCGATGCTGAAGACTTCGACTATGCCGAGGTTGACGCTTTAGGACACGAGTCGAAAACCGACTGCCTCGGCCGCCACATTCAGGCGGTGCTCGACCTGCCGCTCGTAGATGTGGACGCCATCAAGAAGGCTAACTTCACCGTGGCTGTTGACGCTGTGAACTCGATTGGCGGTGTGGCCATTCCCAAGCTGCTCGAAGCACTGGGCGTGAAGAAGGTAGAAAAACTGTTCTGCGAGCCTACCGGTCAATTCGGACACACACCTGAGCCTATTCCTGCCAACCTCACCGCCATCAGCTCTTTCATGAAAGAGGGCATAGCCGATGTGGGCTTTGTGGTGGATCCCGATGTTGACCGCCTGGCCATCATCATGGAAAATGGCGAATTCTTTGTGGAGGAATACACCCTTGTGGCAGTGGCCGACTACATTCTGTCGCAAACTCCAGGTCCTGCTGTGAGCAACCTGTCGTCGTCGCGTGCGCTGCGTGATGTGGCAGCCAAGCACGGTTGCCGCTACGAGGCATCTGCCGTGGGCGAGGTGAACGTCACCACCCTCATGCGTAAGATTGGCGCTGTGATTGGCGGCGAAGGCAATGGCGGAGTTATCTATCCTGAGCTTCACTATGGCCGCGACGCTCTTGTGGGCGTGGCACTGTTCCTCACTTTGCTGGCCAAGAGCGGTATGAAGGTGAGCGAACTCAAAAAAACATATCCACAGTATGAAATAGCAAAGACCAAACTCCAGCTCACACCCGACATGGACGTTGACGCTATCCTCAAAGCGGTAGAGAAGCACTATGCTGCCGAGAAGCTCACCACCATCGATGGCGTGAAGATTGACTTCAAGGACGGCTGGGCACATCTGCGCAAGAGCAACACCGAGCCAATTATCCGCATCTACAGCGAGGCTCACACCATGACCGATGCCGAAAAGCTCGGCAACGATGTAAAAAAAATCGTGGAATCCCTCATCTAACCCCAGCACCACACAAATCATAAAAAGGTGCTGCGTGACATGATGAATACATAAAAAGAACCAACAGCAGAGTGGGGACGTGAAATTTCGCGTCCCCACTTTTATTACCACAAAGCATCACAGCCACCGCCCTTCACAGAAGAAAATTTGGAAAAATGCGGCGTGCGGTAATGGGCTTTGGGAAAATCTTTGTAACTTTATCACGTTTTTTTCAACTACTAAAATTGATATAGGGAAATGGGAGGCTTTTTTGGCACAAAACTAAAGAATAGAGAATGTAGGGCGGAACTGTTCTACGGCACCGACTATCAGTCGCATCTGGGCACTCGACGCGCGGGCATGGCCACCGTGACCGACGACGGTGAGTTTTTCCGCTCAATCCACAGCTTGGAGCAAACATATTTCAGAACAAAATTTGAAAACGAGCTCGACAAATTCAAGGGGCGAGCCGGCATTGGCGTGATCAGCGACACCGATGCGCAGCCTATGCTCATTCAGTCGCACTTGGGTCGGTTCGCGCTCGTGACGGTGGCAAAAATCAACAACCAGGAGGAACTGGCACAGCAACTGCTGGCGGAGAACATGCACCTGAGCGAGTTTTCTTCGGGGCGTGTCAATCCCACCGAGCTGGTGGCGCTGCTCATTGTGAAGGGGAAAAACTTTGTGGACGGCATTGAAAACGTGTTCCGCTCCATCAAGGGCTCATGCTCTATGCTGCTGCTCACCGAAGACGGCATCATCGCCGCACGCGACAGCTGGGGGCGCACCCCTATTGTGGTGGGCAAGAGCGCCGACGGCATGGCGGTGACCTCTGAATCAACAGCCTTCCCCAACCTCGGATTCAAAACCATTCACTATGTGGGTCCTGGCGAGATTGTGCGCATCACTGCCGACGAGATGATTCAGATGCGCAAACCTAACGACCAGATGCAGGTGTGCTCATTCCTGTGGATATACTATGGCTTCCCCACCTCGTGCTACGAAGGCCGCAACGTGGAGCAGATGCGCAATGAGTGCGGACGCGTGATGGGCGAGGCCGACAACATCGACGTGGACTGCGTGTGCGGAATTCCCGACTCGGGAATCGGTATGGCGGTAGGCTATGCCGAGGGACATAAGGTGCCCTACCTGCGCACCATAGCCAAATACACGCCCACATGGCCACGCTCATTTATGCCAAGCAACCAGGCTATGCGCGACCTCGTGGCCCGAATGAAGCTCATTCAGAACTCCGACATGCTGAAGGGCAAGAAGTGCTGCTTCTGCGACGACTCCATTGTGCGTGGCACCCAACTGCGCGACAACACCGCCGTGCTGCTGGAGGAGGGCGCAAAAGAAATCCACATGCGCATCGCCTGTCCGCCACTCATCTACGCATGCCCATTCATCAACTTCTCGGCTTCCAAGAGTGAGCTGGAACTGATCACACGGCGCATCATCAAGGACTTTGAGGGCGACATGAACAAGAATGTGGAGGCGTATGCCACCACGGGCAGCCCTGAATACCAGCGCATGGTGAGCGAGATAGCAAAGAGGCTCAACCTCACCTCGCTCAAATTCTCCACGGTGGAGACCATCGTGAAAGCCATCGGGCTGCCAAAGTGCAAAATCTGCACCCACTGCTTCGATGGCAGTTCGTTCCACACGCTGGAATAATCCGCGCCTACGAATATCACCCACATTCATCACATCATCATGGCAGAATGCGCGCACATGCGTTTTCTGCCATTTTTTGTGGCCAGCCGAAAAGATGTTAGGGGCGAAGTGACTGATATTTCGGAAAAAATGATTAAATTTGAGGCTGAATATATTTTTATTTGCAATAACATAGACAAACGTTATATCCAACTTTACTATGCTGAAGAAAACATTAATAGCCGCCGTGGCCTTCGCTTCACTGCTCACCGCACAGGCAGCAACCGACGCCGCCACAAACTGGCGCGCGAGCGTGGACCGGCTGATGGACAGCGGTGAATTCACGCAAGCGTCGCTGCTGATGAAGAAATTACCATCGAAAGTGCGGAAAGCCAACGCCGTGACCATCGACTCGCTCAACCAGATTATGGACCGCATACGCATGGACTTCACGCTTCTGCCCGACGACGGGGTGAAGCAGATTCGCCAGAAAATGCCCGATGCCACCGATGAGCAGATTGCCTACTGGAAAAAGACGAAAGCCATAGAGGTGATGAATATCGACGGCAAGGAAATGTGGTTTCGCAAAGCCGTGCGCAACCTGTGGCTCCTTGGCGAGGAATTTGCCGAGACCAACAAGGCCGACAGCTATGAGGAATGTGACAAATTGCATCAATACGCTCTACACGCTCTGAAGCAGCTACCCGACTCCAACAGTGTGCGCGACTGGCACCATGTGAATGTCACCTTCACCCTCGATGTGGACGCCGACGCTATTCCTGCCGGCGAAACTTTGCGCGTGTGGATGCCGATTCCATACGAAAACCTGCGCCAGAAAAACGTGAAGCTCGAAAGCAGCAATCGCCCCGTCACCTGGAGCAAGGGCAGCAAGCACCACACCGTATATATGGAGGCCACGGCGGAGAAAGGGAAACCCACCCACTTTGAATACACTTTCAGCTACGATGTGGGCGAGCGCCATATCGCACAGCAAGACTTGCTGACCATGGTGGAGCCTTACAAGATGACTCCGGAATATGTGAAATACACCAGCAACGAGTACCCCCACATCGTAATCACCGACTCTATCCGCAATTTAGCGGAATATATAGTGGGCGGACAGGAGCAGAATCCTGTAATTGCCGCCAGCCATATCTACCACTGGATTGCCGCACACTTCCCCTGGGCTGGTGCGCGCGAATACAGCACCATCAAAAATATTCCTGAATATGTGCTCGCCAACGGACATGGCGATTGTGGACAGGTGGGACTGCTCTACATCACGCTGTGCCGCGCTGCCGGTATTCCTGCCCGATGGGAGAGCGGCTACATGCTGCACCCTGGCGATCTCAACTTCCACGACTGGAGCGAAACCTACTTTGAGGGTGTGGGCTGGGTGCCTACCGACGTGTCGTTTGGCCGCTCCACAGAGCACAGCGAGCAAATGCGCGACTACTATGCCACCGGCATCGACATCTATCGCATGGCATCGAATGAAGCTGTGGGCGACAAGTTGAGCCCGGAGAAAAAATATATCCGCAGCGAAACCGTAGATTTCCAGATGGGCGAAGTGGAATGGAGAAAAGGCAACCTCTACCACGACAAGTGGCACTCGTCATTCAAGCTCAACAGCATGAAGCCTGTGAAAGAAATTAGAAATTAGAAATTAGACGTTAGATTAAACTGGTAGGGACGCGGCATGCCGCGTCCGCCCCTCAAAAATTCAAACAAAATCCCTATCATAATTCTCATCAAAAATTCTCAATAAAAAAATTACGATTCAAACTTCAACCAATAAAATATATGATGAACAAGACTCTAAAAATGATATGTGTGGCACTGATGTCGATGGCGAGTATTTGCGCCATGGCAAGCAATGCCGCTGATGTGCTCAGCAATCTTAAAGCACGAATCGCCCCCGACAAGCGCACTGCCATTTTTGACGTGCAAGCCATCACCAGTGGCGACACCGTGGCTGTAATGGGCACCGTAGGCCTTCAAGAGCAGAAATCCGCTATCAGCAAAGAATTGGCCGACAGCGGATTCACCAATGTAGTGAATATGGTGAAGGTGCTTTATAACGATGTGCCTGCCGACAAGAAATGGGCTTTGGTGAAACTCTCCGTGGCAAGTATGCGCACCGAGGGTAAGCACGCTGCCGAAATGGCCACACAAGGCATTATGGGACAGCCTGTGAGGGTGCTCGACTGCTCAGCCGACTGGTATCGTGTGCAGACTCCCGACAACTATATCTCCTACGTGCCAAGTTCTTCGCTCTACTGCATGACAGAAGCCCAGATGAAGCAATGGCGCGCTGCCAAACGCTACATCGTAAGCGTGTATGGCTCTCGCTTGGTGACAGCACCTGCCGGCGATGAAACCGTGACCGACCTGGTGATGGGCAACATTCTGGAATACAAGGGCGAAAAAGGCAAATGGATTCAGCTCGCCACACCTGATGGCCGCCGTGGCTGGATTCTCAAGAGCGAGGTGGAGGAGTTTGAGCGCTGGGCAAAGAAAGACCTCGACCTCAACCTCGTGCTCAAGACCGCTCACCGCATGCTCGGCTCAGGCTATCTGTGGGGTGGCACTTCCACCAAGCTCACCGACTGCTCCGGCCTTGTGAAGGTGAGCTACTTCAGCAGCGGTGTGATTCTGGCACGCGATGCCTCACAGCAGGCTCTTTACGGAATGAAGATTAAAGGCGATGAATGGCAAAAGTGCCAGTTTGGCGACTTGCTGTTTTTCGGCACCAGTTCAGGCCGCGTGACCCATGTTGGCATCTATATGAACGACGGCCAGTATATCCACTGCTCCGGCCAGGTGAAAATCAACAGCCTCAACCCTTCCGACCCCTCTTACCTCTACTCGCCACTTTCGGCAAGTCGCATAGCGGGAGAGGTGGGCACGCCCTATATCACCTATGTGCGTAACCACCCATGGTACTTCTAAACCTCCCAGGTTCGCAAATAAATACTTCTTTTGAAAATATAAATCATCACAATATTCTTTTTGATTATGTCAATAGACCGTAGAAAATTCATTCTGGGCGCAGGTCTTGGTCTTGCCGCTGTGGCATCTCCAATCTCGCTTTCAGGCGCTCGCAAAGCCCCTGCCAAAATCAAGCGCAGCGGCAGGCTCAAACTCAAATTCTTCCCTTACGAGCTGAAGTTGAAGCACGCCTTCAATTTGGCAAAATACAGCCGCACCACCACCCCCGACGTGCAGGTTGAGCTGGAATACGACGGCGTGGTGGGCTATGGCGAATGTTCTATGCCTCCATATCTGGGCGAGAGCGTGGAAAGTGTGTGCAAATTCCTCGGCAGCCTCGATCTTGAACAGTTTACCGACCCTTTCCGCCGAGAAGACATCTTGGCCTATGTGGAGAGCGTGGCTCCCAACAATCGCGCCGCAAAAGCTGGCGTTGACATCGCGCTCCACGACCTTATCGGCAAACTCATGGGCCAGCCTTGGCACATGATTTGGGGACTGAACCCCGAAAAGGCGCCACTCACCACCTGCACTATCGGCATCGACACCGATGATGTGGTGCGCCAGAAAATGACCGAAACCTACGATTTCAAGCTCATCAAGGTGAAGATGGGACTTGGCGGCATTGAAAAAGACAAGCATCTCTATGAATTGGTGCGCAGCATTCGCCCCGACATCAAGCTCTATGTGGATGCCAACCAGGGCTGGAAAACCAAGGAGGAGGCTCTGGAAATGGCTGAGTGGCTGGCCGACAAGAACTGCCTGTTTGTGGAGCAGCCGCTCGACAAGACGATGCCGCTCGACGACACCGCATGGCTCACCGAACGCTCGCCGCTGCCTATCGTGGCCGACGAGGCTTTCCAGCGCTTGCCCGACATTAAGCGCTTCCACGGCGTGTATTCCGGCATCAACATCAAGTTGATGAAGAGCACGGGCATGAACGAGGCTTACAAGATGGTGACACTGGCTCGCGCACTCGACATGAAGATTATGGTGGGCTGTATGACCGAAACTTCTTGCGCCGTGACAGCCGCCGCGCAGCTCTCGCCGCTTTGCGACTGGGCCGACCTTGATGGCAACTGGCTTATTGCCAACGACCGATTCGACGGCATCAAGATTGTGAACGGACAGGTGACCATTCCAGCCAATCGTCCGGGCATCGGCGTGAAACTGGTGAAGTAATTCCTCCCATTCACGCTCGCAAACATTTTGCATAAAGAAAGTGCGAATCGGTCGGCCGCATGAATTGCCATGATTTTCCATCATGCCATGTGGCTCAGCGGCGGATTCGCACTTTTCCTTTTTTCCTAAAACCCGTAGAAGCACCAAACTTTTTGCAACCATTAACCGTTACAGCTAAACACAAAACACCATTACCAATGAAACGAACCTATTTTGGCCTTTTTGCCCTCTTGCTCGCGGCTTTCGCCCTATTTGCCGGCTTGTCGGTATTCTCCGACGAACTGGACCATGCGTTTGGGCTAAAAACGTCGCACTTCGTGACCGACCTATTCACCGACACCGACATTCCATTCGCCGACACGCTGCCAGAATCACCTACTGCACCATTGACCGCCTCGGCAACGGTACCTGCACCGCTCGACACCGCAAAAAAGAACATTCTCTTTATCGGCGACTCTATGCTCGAGCGGCTGAGCCCACGCATTGCGGCCTATGCCCAGGAAAACGGGCACCAGATGAACACCGTGATTTGGTATGGCTCCTCCACCGAGGTATGGGCTAAAAGCGGCAGAGTGAGGCAGTGCGTGCAGAAATACCGCCCCGACTACATTCTGATATGCCTTGGCGGCAACGAGCTTTTTGTGAACGACATCATAAACCGCCGCGCTAAATATGTCAGGCAGATTCTTTCAGAGTTTGCCCACATTCCATTCATTTGGATAGGTCCGCCCAACTGGAAAACCGACACGGGCATCAACAAGATGATACAGAGCATCGTGCCCAACGGCTGTTTCTATTTGAGCTACACCCCCGACCAGCATTACGACCGAGCTGCCGACGGTGCCCACCCCACCGTGGCGTCGGCAGCCAAATGGGCCGACCGCATCTGCAAGTGGATTATGGAACACAGTGCCCACCCCATCATGCTCAATGTGCCCAGCAAGGAAAGGGTTTACTGCCACACCGAAACGTTCAGCATGACCGACGATGGCGAAGCGAAAAAGCCTGCGGCAAGAGCGGTGCAGAAGCCTGCCACGCCTGTCAAGACTCCGGCAGCCACAGTGCCACAGCCTGAGCCTTCTGAGAAAAATCTACCAAATGCAGAACCCTCAAGCGCCACGCCCGAACGATAATGACTTCCACACTAATTTCCACAAATTTCGATACGGTGCTCCACGGCATCTCCTCGCTTATCACGCCTTCGTCCACCGCTGTGCCGATAATGTTCTCTAGCGGTGCGTTTTGGCTGATGTTTATGGTGTTCCTGCCCATCTTTGCCTGTATTCGCCACAAAAAAGTGCAGATGATGCTCTTCGTGGTGGCGTTCAGCCTGATTTTTGCCTACAAGTCGTGTGGCTGGGTGTTTCTGCTGCTGGTGGCCACATCGGTCATCGACTGGCACCTGGCGCTGCGCATTTCGGCGGCGAAGAGCGAGCAGCGAAAAAAGCGGCTGCTGTGGCTGTCGCTGCTGTGCTCGGTGGGCCTGCTTGCGGTGTTTAAATACTCCAACTTCTTCCTGCTTTCGTGGCACGAGATAGTGGGCGGCAATTTCCACCCGCTGCGCATTATTCCACCGATAGGCATATCGTTCTACACCTTCCGCACCATCAGCTATGTGGTGGACGTGTACAAGGGCAAGATGCCTCCCGTGCGCAGCTATCTCGATTATCTGTTCTACCTGTCGTTCTTCCCGTGCCTGGTGGCAGGGCCTGTGGTGCGTGCCAGCGATTTCATGCCCCAGCTCTACAAGATGGGCGCGGTCACAAAGACGCAGGTGTATGGTGGCCTATGGCTGGTGATGACTGGCATTGTGAAGAAAGCCGTGGTGGCCGATTATCTGGCACAGTACTCCGCTATTATTTTCGGCAGCCCCGACACGCTGCAGGGATATAGCGGTTTTGAGCTGCTGATGGCTGGCGTGGGCTTCACTGTGCAGCTCTACGCCGACTTTTCGGGCTACAGCGACATGGCAATAGGCCTGGGAGCCATCATGGGATTTGACCTTGGCGTGAACTTCAACCACCCTTTCCGCTCGGTCAACATCACTGAGTTTTGGAGAAGGTGGCACATGTCGCTATCCTTCTGGCTGCGCGACTATGTGTATATTCCGCTTGGCGGCAACCGAAAGGGTAAGGTGCGGCAGTGCTTCAATCTGCTTGCCACTATGCTCATTGGCGGCCTGTGGCATGGCGCCGGCTTCACCTACATTGTGTGGGGCGCTATTCATGGCGTGGCGCTGGTGGTGCACAAAATATGCCTGCCGTGGCTGAGCAGGCTTCCCGACCACTGGCTGGCGAAACTGGTGTCGGGCCTGCTGACCTTCACTACGGTGGTGCTGGCGTTTGTATTTTTCCGGGCAGAGTCGGTGAGCGAGGGGTTTGCCATCATTAGCGGCATCTTCACCCGCTTCGACTTGGCGTATCTGCCACCATTTGTGAGCGTACGCTATGTGTGGTGCCTGATGGTGACAGTGATGATGATGGCGCATTTTGTGCCATGCCGGGTGTATGCCGCAGCGCGCACCTGGTTTGTGAACAGTTCATGGCTGGTGAAACTGGTGATGTTTATGGCGGTGGTGCAGCTGGTGCTTCAGTTTGCCTCGGCCGATGTCACACCATTCATCTACGCCCAATATTGATCTTCGCCATACACATTGTGAAGATGTAACAATGATGTAACAATTCGCACGAAAACGCATTACCGCCACGGCTCTTTCATTTAAAGTAGAAGAAATGATATATTGCCCCTTACCCGATTCATTGCGAATCGGGTATTTTTTTTTCTGTATGTCAAATAGTTATGCTTTTATCAAAATCTATTTT
>JBNMJK010000050.1:0-17939 GCA_050873765.1 Sodaliphilus sp. | reverse complement strand
GGGAAATAGAGCACATATTCCCACAGACATGGGATTCAAAATATTATACTCTTAGCGAAGAGGAGGCAAATGAGAAACTTGAACATCTCGGCAATAAACTGCCTTTAGAAAAGAAACTCAATATCTCTGCAAGTAATAATTACTTCGCTAAGAAGAAGGATAGGTATAAGGATTCAAAGATTGCCATTATCAAGAAACTTGGTGACTCCACCCTTGACGAATGGAACCTTGCCAATATTGACACCAACGACACAAAGGTATGTGAGATTATCAAAGGTTTGCTTAAGGCATGGGTGGATGAATATGAGGGAAAGGAAGACTCTCCTAAAACTCCAGAAGCCACTCCAGAAGAGTTGGCAATGATAAAAATGCTCAAAGAAAAAGGACTCATCTAATTATTGAACTATGAGATCATTCATCAGCGAAGACAATATAGAACAGGCGATATGCAACTGCCTATCACTTCCTGAATATGGATGGAATACAAGTGGTACAATGGCAATACTGTCATAATATTTGGCGAGAATCACTACAGCGACCAAGTTGTTATTGTCAAGAATCCTCAAAGAGTAGGAACATACAGTTATACCAATAAAGGTGGTATGCCTATGACAGCTCCTGTAATTGATGGAAATATAAACTAGTAAAACTTATTCCTATGGACAAAGAAGAATTTAAAAGACGAAGAGCCGCAATAAAGGCTAAGTCTGGTAGCCTTTGGAAAAACATTGAAAAACATAGTAAAGAAGAAGAGCGTGTTATCAGTGTTCTACATAACGCTGAGTCTATACTTAATAACGCGAGTTCGGGATAAGAAATTATGAGAAAAAGATGAAATGGCAACTAAAAATAGTTGCCGTTTCTTTTGGCAATTTTGTTGATTTTTAGTAATTTATGGGTATAAACAATAAAAATTACTGACAATGATTACCGAAAGCAAAGTTGCTGAAATTTTTTGTGTCGCAGACGATTTCTGCAAAGAATTTGAGTCGGAAATGGCAAAAAACGCGATTCGATCAACCAGCGAAGCTCCCAAACGCCGCCGCAAACGCATGATGTCGGACGCAGAAGTCATAACGATTCTCATCTGTTTCCACTTCAATTCCTACCGCAATTTCAAGCATTATTACCTGTCCTGCGTGTGCGGGGTGTGGAAGCGTCTGTTCCCGAGGCGTTTCTCATACAGCCACTTTGTGGTGGTGACGCCGCGATGCTTTGTGGCGCTGACGATGTTCTTGAGGCTCTCCTGCTTCGGCGAGTGCTCCGGCATCAGTTTCGTCGACAGCACATGCATCGTACACAACAAGCGGGAACGCCGCATGAAGGCTTTCAAAGGGCTTGCCACCAAAGGGAAGAGCACCATGGGCTGGTATATAGGCTTCAAGCTGCACCTGCTCTGCAACGACAGGGGCGAGCTGCTGAACTTCGTGCTGACCAAGGCCAATGTTGACGACCGGAATGAGGCCGTCATTGACACGCTGACAGACAGGGTGTTCGGCAAGCTGTACGCCGACAAAGGGTATATCTCACAGTCGCTCTTCGGCAGGCTATGGAGCGACGGAATCCACATCGTGACCGGGCTCCGTTCCAATATGAGACAGCAGCTGATGCCGCTGTTTGACAAGATAATGCTCCGCAAGAGGTGTGTCATAGAAACCGTGAACGACATGCTCAAAAATGTTGCCCAGATTATTCATACACGTCACAGCAGCGTACACAATTTCCTTATAAACCTGCTTGCCGCCATGGGCGCATATTGCTTTTTCTCCAACAAACCCGGGGTCAACTTCGACTATGAAGTGCCTGAGGCGCACGGACAACTCGTCCTCTGGCAATAGTCGATTCCGGAGAGATGCCATATTCCAACAAGGCGGTCAAGTCTCTGGCCACCCAAAGCCGTTTTGTTGTAACTGCTCTTATTTGTAACCTCTTTTTATCCCGAACTCGCGTTAAAGACGAAATAAATGCTTTATCACTATACTTCAATAAATGCCTTCAAAAGCATTCTCAAAGATGCAAGGACTCAGATGCGAATGTGTTTCTGGGCTACAAGATATGATTGTTTTGCGGACAAAGAAGAGTTAAAACTTGGTGTAGAAACCATAAAAAGACTTTTACCACAAGTTGAAAAAAGTTTGCCACCTGATAGACAAATAGCCTCTTTTTTCGATTGGGGAAAAATAAGAGGAAATGAAAATTTGCCATTTCCTTATATAGTTTCATTCACTTCGCGACCTGACAATTTTTATATGTGGAAAGAATATGCAAAGTCAGATGGAATTGTAATGGAAATAGATGATAGTCTGGATTTTTATACTCAAGAATCTCCAATGATGAGACTTTGTTCCTGCATATATGCAGATGAAAATTCAGATGATAAATTGGTAAATATGCTCAGAGAAGAATATTCAAGCTTGGGCTGTGCCCCTCTTAAGAGACCAAACAAAGAGGCAGCTTTCTATTTGCTGAAAAATAATCCACAATCTTTTGTTGCTCTAATAGCGATGGGATTGTTCTCGTTTGTTGCACCAAGAATTAAGCAGGCTAAAGACTATTGGATGGAAGAAGAAACACGAACTATTATTCCAATTCCGATGCCGGCATACAATAAGAAAATTGAAGGGTTTGATGACATTATAGGAAAGCTAGGTATATCTCCAACATTGCTAAGAAAACTTGTATTAGATGAATATTTTCGCAAACGAGATGATGGATCAACTCTATATTATAGAAAGTTATTTTTGCCTATAAATATACTTAAAGGTATATATGTAAAGAACAACAAAACAAAAGAATGTATAGAAGCATTCTTGAAAGAAATAAATATAACGATTCCAATAATTCAAATTGATTGAAAATATACGGCACTTGCAATAAACATACACGGCCTGCTTAGCAAGCTGAAAATAGAATCTAACCGTATTGAGTTCAAAAAGGGGTGGAATCTTGGAAGTATGTATCACAGTATATGTGCTTTTGGCAATGACTTTGATGAACTTGGTGGTGGATATATCATTGTTGGTGTAGATTCAAACGATAAAATAGGCATGGCAATTCGCCCAGTAGAGGTTGTGTCAATGGGAAAAATTGACAGTATCTTGCAGTGGCTAAGGCTGATTTATAAGGACAACTGTATCAGATCTTTCGAAAAGGCGGTTGGTTTGTACAAATCTAATGACCTCCTTGGGAATGAAAAATATTGGGGGGTGGGGTGTAGATGTATATGCTTAATTAGCATTGGATTACCATACGCCGTATTGGCTGCGAGAGGCGTCGATGCGCAGTAGTATAAACAGAAGCGTGGTGAATCCCCACAGTGATGAGCCGCCATAACTGAAGAAGGGCAGTGGAATGCCGATGACGGGGCACAGTCCGAGCACCATACCTACGTTGATGCTCAGGTGGAAGATGAGTATCGACGCCACGCAATAGGCATAGACTCGCGCGAAGGCTGTGTGCTGCCGCTCAGCTATGGTGATGATGCGTAGAATCATACACACAAACAGCAAGAGCACTGCCACGGAGCCTACAAATCCTTGCTCCTCGCCAATGGTGCAGAAAATGAAGTCGGTATGCTGTTCGGGCACATAGCCAAACTTCGTCTGCGTGCCCTGAAGGAATCCCTTGCCCAGCAACCCTCCGGAGCCGATGGCAATTTTACTCTGGTTCACATTGTAGCCTTGTCCTCTCACGTCGTCCTCAATGGCGAGAGCCACCTTGATACGCATTTGCTGGTGGGGCTTCAGTATTTCATTGAAGGCGAAATTCACGGTGAAAAGGAGGCAAATTCCTGCTATGGCAAAAATGATGGTGGTGAGCAGCCGGTTGTTGTTGATTCGAATAAATTCCCATGTTAAATACCCAAGTGATGCGAAAATCACTGGGAAAAAGAACAGATGGCCATTGATGTCAAACCCAAGGTAGTGAGCGCCAAGCGCCAGTGCGCCAGCCGCCAGATAGCCGAGTAGCACATTGCGGGCGGCGGTGTGTGATTTGCAATAGATATACAGCATGCCCACAATGATGGCCATGATGATGATGAACACACAAAACTCGCCAAGAGTGATGTCCATAAAGGGAACTGTGGAATATTTGAGCGCAATCACAAATATGACCACTGCCGCCAGTCCGGCAAAAAGCACAAGCCCTGACATGCCTTCGCGGTAAAGCACAAATGCAAAAGAGGTGTAAACCAATGCCGATCCCGTTTCGTTCTGCATAATGATAATCAGAATGGGCAGAATGACTATGCCGGCGGCTATTGCCATATTTTTAGGCGTATTGAGGCTGAAACCGTAGGTGCTGAATAGCTTGGCTAAAGCCAGCGCCGTGGCAAATTTGGCAAACTCGGCAGGCTGCAGGCTCACCGGCCCGAGCGAAATCCAGGAGTGCGACCCCTTGATGTTGGGTGCCACGAAGATGGTGAGCACCAGCAGCAGAATCATGCAGCCATATATGGGATAGGCGTAGGCCTCGTAGAACTGCCTGTCGATGAGCAAAAGCGACCCTCCCAGGCACAAGGCTAAAATTATCCAGCAAAACTGCTTGCCAGAGAATGTGGCGAAGCTGAATAGGCTTGCATCGTCGAAATTATATTTAGCGGCATAGATGCTGATGGCCCCGTAAATGGTCATTATCAAGTATAGGACAATGGTAAACCAGTCGAGCGACTTTAATATGCTTTTATCGTTGCTACTCACTTTTTCTTAGTTGATTCTTGAGTTCATCATTTCATTTTCCAAATAGGTGCGCGACACTTTGCCCTTCAGATACTTTTCAATCATCAGGCTGCCGATAGGCACACCGAAATCTGCACCGAAACCGCCATTTTCCACATACACAGCCACGGCGATTTTAGGATTATTCATAGGCGCGAATCCCATAAAGGCAGAGTGGTCGCGGCCGTGAGGGTTCTGCGCCGTGCCGGTTTTGCCGCACACTTCAATGCCGTCTAAGTTGGCTTTGCGGCAGGTGCCGCTTGTGACCGCCCCCCGCATACCAGCCACCACCTCGGTGTAGTATTTCGGGTCGATGGTGGGCACGTGCTTCACCGTGTAGCGTTTCAGAATACCCACGCCGTCGATGCGCTTCACCAGATGGGGCGTGTAAAAGTAGCCACGGTTGGCAATTGTGGCGCAAAGGTTGGCTATCTGAAGAGGAGTGGCCAATATTTCGCCTTGGCCAATCGCCACCGAAATAATGGTATTGGCATTCCAGCCGCCTTTGATATGCTCATTGTAGTACTTAGAGTTGGGGAGGAAGCCACGGCTCTCAAAGGGCAGGTCGATGCCGAGCTTGTTGCCATAGCCCATGCTCACCAGGTGGTTTTTCCACACTTCAAACGCATTCGCTATCGAGCCGTATTTCTTATTGTTGAGCATGCCACGCAGTCCCCAGCAGAAAAAGGCGTTGCATGAGGTGGTGAGGGCAGGGCGCAAATTCAGCGGTGAAGCATGGCCGTGGCACCCCACGCGCATACCCCTTATCACAAAGCCGTGGTGGCAAGGAAACATCGTGCTTGGGGTGATGATTTTCTCTTGCTGAAGGATAAGACCCTGTGAAGGCTTGAACGTGGAGCCTGGTGGATATGCCGCCTGTATGGCACGATTATAGGTGGGCTTGTCGTTGTCGCGAAGGAGCGCCACATAGTTTTTCCCACGGTCTTTACCCACAAGGAGTTTAGGATCGTAGGTGGGCGAAGTGACAAGGGCGAGAATTTCGCCCGTGGAAGGCTCAATGGCCACAATAGCGCCTCTCTTGCCCTTCATCAGTTGCTCGCCATAGGCCTGCAGGTCGAGGTCGATACCCAATTTAAGATTATGACCAGCCTGAGGACGAATGTCGTGCCTGCCACCATCGTAGTGCCCTTTGATTTTGCCCACGTGGTCGCGGATAAGAATTTCCTCGCCTTTCACACCGCGAAGATATTTCTCATATTCTTTTTCAAGACCCATGTCGCCAATGTAGTCGCCAGGGTTGTAATAAGAGTCTTTTTCCACCTCATTGGCGTTCACTTCCCTAATGTCGCCTAAGATGTTGGCTCCCACAGGCAGCGTGTAGTCGCGCATGATGCGCTGCACAAGGGCAAAGCCGGGGAAACGGTAGAGTTTTTCCTGAATGCGGCCATAGTCCACCTGATTGATGTGGGTGAGGAACACTTGCTCGCTGTAGAAGCGCTTCGTTTCCTTCACCTTCTCAAGGCGCTCGTCGAATTCTTGCCGGGTGATTTGCAGAGTGTTGCAGAAGTCCACGGTGTCGAAAGGCTCAACGTCTTTCAGAATCACGGTCACATCGTACGACGGCTGGTTGAAAACCATCAGTTTGCCGTTACGGTCGAAAATAAGGCCTCTGGAAGGATATATAATTTTGTGAACATAGGCGTTGCCTTCAGATTTGTCCTTATAGGAGTCGTCCACAATCTGAAGCATAAAAAGCCTCACTATATAGATGCACACCAGCACCACAATGAAGCCTCCTATCACATATTTCCTTTTTTCCAGATTATAATCTTTTCTCATTTATATGATGAAAAAATGAATGACAGTGTTGCTATTATATTTTAAAGTAATATATGGGTTTACAGCCTTTTCTCGCGGCGGGTGTTCATCAGACTGTCGATGCCGTAAATAAGCAGGAGCGAAAGAGCGAAACTGCCGAAAATGCGTGCCACGGTGAGCAGCACGTGGTGGAGCGTGAATGCCTGAATCACAAAAATGAGCGCACAATAGATAAGTGTAAATGTGCCCGCATACTTCAAGTAAGTGGCCGTGCCCACACTTTTACACGATGGAATGATGTCGCTGGTTTCGTCATCGCGAGTGACGAATGCATAAAACACCTTCGTGCGGAGAGCCACAGTGAGCAGGCATGCCAGCGCATTCATGCCTTGTGTGTCGTTGAACATATCAATCGACAGGCCAGAGAAGAACGCAATGGTGAACACCGCGTTTAGCGAGAGGCCTATAGGCAGACGCAGCAGCAGGTAGATGAAAATGATTGGCGTGGCCACATTGAAAAGCATGATTTTGCTGAAAATCACCTGCATCAAAACCAGAATCACGAAAAGCGCGATAAATTGAACGGTAGTTTTTGCCATTACTTTTTGTCCTCCTCCTTGTTCTTTGCTCCGCTGGGGTCGTTGTCTTTAGCCTCTAAAGCCTTCAGCTCCACACGCATTTTGTTGTTGAGTGCACTCACATTTTTGAGTTGCGAGAAATCAGTGCTCAGTTTCACCTTCATGGCCATGAAATTGGTGGATTGAGCCTTGTCTTCGCTTTCAATCACACCCACCATGATGCCTTCAGGGAACAGTGATGAGTAGCCATTGGTGACCACGCTGTCGCCCTTTGCGTATTTTCCGTCGCGTGGCAGACCTATCAATGTGGCGTAGCGGTAGTCCTCACCGGTCCAGATAAGCGTGCCAAACTTGCCGTTTTTCTTCACTTTGCACGAAAGTCTGGTGTAGGGATTGATGAGCGAGATGATGCGGGCAGAGTGCTTACCCACCACATTCACTATGCCCACCACACCATTATGGCCCACCACACCCATTTCAGGCACGATGCCATCTTCGCTGCCGCGGTCGATGGTGATAAAATTGGCAGGCTGAGCCACGCTGTTGCTGATCACGTTGGCCACCACGTAGGAAAACTGCTTGCCGCTTTTGGCAATTATGCCAGTGGTGTCGGGGATTTGCAGTTTGCAGTTGTTGAGCTCCTGCTTCAGCTGTGCCACCTCAAGCGTGAGTTCGGTGTTGCGGCTCATCAGGTCTTCGTTGGCAGCTTTTAGTCCGAAGTAGGAAGTGATACCATTGTAGGCCTCATACACGGTAGAGCTGATACCGTTGGCCGACGACAGGTACACACTTTGCTGATAAGGATTATTGCTGAAAAGCAAAATACAGCTGATAACCACATAGATGATAAACACAAACCATGGAATGTGCTTGACTAAAAATTGCAGTAGATTATTCATAACGAAGGCGTTTTGCCGAAGCGTGAAGCCCTATACAATACGCATAAGAAGGCAATGACGAGTCGTTGCCTTCCTGTGCTATAATTGATGGGATATTTACTTATTGTTTCAAGAACTTGAAGTGCTTGATGTTGCGCAAAGCCACACCAGTACCTTTAGCCACAGCGTGCAGTGGGTCCTCTGCCACATGGAAAGGAATGCCAATCTTGTCCTGCAGACGCTTGTCGAGTCCACGGAGCAAGGCGCCACCACCAGCCAGATACACACCGTTGCGAACGATGTCGGCATATAGTTCAGGAGGAGTCTGCTCCAGGGCGCTGAGCACAGCGGCTTCAATCTTAGAGATGGATTTTTCCAGACAGTGGCAAATTTCCTGATAAGAGATGGGCACTTCCATAGGAAGAGCAGTCATCTGGTGAGGGCCATGCACTACAAAATCTTCAGGTGGATTGTCGAGCTCAGTGAGCGCAGAACCCACATTAATTTTAATGAGTTCGGCAGTGCGCTCGCCCACCTTCACATTGTGTGCGCGGCGCATGTGCTCCATAATGTCTTCAGTGAGGTCATCGCCAGCGATACGAATACTCTTGTTGCTCACAATGCCACCAAGTGAGATAACGGCAATCTCAGTGGTGCCGCCACCTATGTCCACAATCATGTTGCCTTCAGGGGCAAGCACATCGAGACCGATGCCCAGAGCAGCAGCCATAGGCTCGTAGATCATATACACCTCACGGCCACCAGCGTGCTCGCTGGAGTCGCGCACGGCACGGATTTCCACTTCCGTTGAGCCAGAAGGAATGCACACGACCATCGTGAGCGAAGGCGACATCCAGCCGTTTTTGCTGCTCACCTTTTTTATCATGCCGCGAATCATCATTTCGGCAGCATTGAAGTCGGCGATCACGCCATCGCGCAAAGGGCGGATAGTGCGGATGCCGTCGTGCACCTTTCCGTACATTTCACGAGCTTTTTCACCCACTGCAATCATTTTGCCAGTCTTGGCATCTTGAGCTACAACAGATGGCTCATCAATCACGATTTTATCTTTGTGAATGATAATCGTGTTAGCTGTGCCTAAATCGACAGCTATTTCTTGTCTGAATGAGAAAAATCCCATAGTTGTGTTTTCTTATTAAAATGTATATTTTAGTGTTTGAAGTGGCGAATGCCAGTCATGACCATAGCCACTCCGTTGTTATTACAATAGTCGATGCTTTCGCCATCGCGAACCGAGCCACCAGGCTGAATCACAGCGTCAACACCTTCCTTGTGGGCGATTTCCACGCAGTCGGCAAATGGGAAGAAAGCGTCGCTTGCCATCACAGCCCCGTGCAGATCGTGCTTGAAGTTGTGGGCCTTTTCTATGGCATGCTTCAGTGCATCTACGCGTGAGGTTTCGCCCACACCGCTTGCAATGAGCATTTTGTTTTTGGCGAGCACGATAGAGTTGCTCTTACTGTGCTTCACCACCTTGTTGGCGAAAAGCAGGTCGGCCACTTGCTCAGGCGTAACGGCCTTTGTGGTGCACTGCTTCAGCTCTTCGGGCGTCTCCACGTGGGTGTCGCGCTCCTGTACGAGTGCGCCATTGAGCACCGTGCGGCACTGCATAGCGTTGGCTTTAAAGTCTTTCTTGACCAGAATGATGCGATTTTTCTTCTGCTCCAGAATGGCTAAAGCCTCTTTTGTGTAGCTTGGCGCGATGCAGACCTCAATGAACACCTTGTTCATCTCCTCGGCAGTGGCTGCGTCAATTTCGCGATTGGTGACATGCACACCGCCAAAGGCGCTTACAGGGTCGCCGGCAAGCGCGGCTTTGAATGCATCAACGAGCTTTTCTCTTGAAGCCAGGCCACAGGCGTTGTTGTGCTTCATAATCACAAATGTGGTTTCGTCGAAATCGTTGATGAGATTAACGGCAGCGTCGATGTCGAGCAGGTTGTTGTAGCTGATTTCCTTGCCATGAAGTTGGGTGAACATAGCGTCGAAATCGCCGAAGTAGAATCCCTTCTGGTGAGGGTTCTCGCCATAGCGGAGCGGCTTGCTACCATTTACTGCAAGGCGGAGAGCGCTGTGGTCATCGCCATCAAAATAGTTGAAGATGTGGCTGTCGTAAGCGCTCGACACTGCGAAAGCCTCTTTAGCGAACCAGCGGCGCTGAGCCAAAGTGGTTTCAGCGTTGCCATTTTCCTTAAGGGCTTCAACGAGTGGACGGTATTGCGCTTTAGAAGCCACAATCACCACATCGTTATAGTTTTTGGCGGCTGCGCGGATAAGCGAGATGCCGCCGATGTCGATTTTCTCGATAATGGCAGATTCATCGGCTCCGCTTGCCACCGTTTCCTCGAAAGGATACAAATCCACAATCACGAGGTCGATTTCAGGAATATCGTATTGGGCAATTTGCTGACGGTCGCTTTCGTTGTCGCGACGGTTCAGAATGCCGCCAAAAATCTTGGGGTGAAGAGTCTTAACGCGTCCGCCCAATATTGAGGGGTAGCTTGTGAGGTCTTCCACTGCTGCGCAGTCGTAGCCAAGCTCCTGAATGAACTTTTGCGTTCCGCCAGTAGAGAGAAATTTCACACCATTGTTGTTCAACTCTTTCAAAATGTCATCAAGTCCGTCTTTGTGAAACACGGAGATGAGAGCAGTTTTAATTTGTTTCTTATCAGCCATAGTTTTTTGTTAATTCAGCTTCGTGAGGCAAATTCTAATTTGCTGAACAGCTTATGAATCAGCCCAGTCAGCCTATTTGTGCAAAATAGAATACAAAATTATTAAAAAAACGGCAAACAGCCATACTATTTGCAGTACAATATTGTGGCTTTAGCGTTTTTTTAACAGTTTTAGCAGGCTTTGGTCAAAGGTAACGTGTGTGACAAATTGTCGCATTTTGTCAGTAAGCGCATTTGGGTATATAAATTGCTATTCAAGCGATTGAAAGGACATGTGAGATAAAAGACACATGAGAATATATATATTATGAATTTTCAAAATTTTACCATCAAATCGCAAGAGGTCGTACAGAAAGCTGTACAGATTGCCCAGGGCAACCAGAACCAGGTGTTGGAGCCTGTTCACCTCTTAAAAGCAGTGATGTCGGATTCTGATTCCGTGGTTAAGTTCATATTTCAGAAGATGGACATGCCTGCCACCATGATTGACCGCTCTCTTGACGAGGAATTGCATAAATTGCCAAAAGTGAGCGGTGGCGAACCTTACCTTAGCTCAGATGCAAACAAGGTACTTGAGAAGGCAAACGACTTTGCCACAAAAAATGGCGACCAGTATGTGACGGTAGAGGCTATTCTGTATGCACTTCTGTCGGTCAATTCACCCGTGAGCAAAATCTTGAAAGACGCTGGTGCCACCGAAAGCACCATGAAGACGGCTATCGAGGAGCTACGCCAGGGCAGAAAGGCCACAGAGCAGAGTGCAGAAGATCAATATAACGCACTTAACAAGTATGCCATCAATCTGTGTGAGCGTGCACGTCAAGGCAAGCTCGACCCAGTGATTGGCCGTGACGACGAGATTCGCCGTGTGCTTCAAATTTTGAGCCGTAGAACCAAGAACAACCCAATTCTGATTGGTGAGCCTGGTACGGGTAAGACTGCTATCGTTGAGGGTCTTGCTCAGCGTATCGTGAGAGGCGATGTGCCAGAGAACTTGCGTCAGAAACAGGTGTATTCGCTCGATATGGGTGCACTGATTGCTGGTGCTAAATATCAGGGTGAGTTTGAGGAGCGGTTGAAGGCCGTGATTAATGAGATCACCTCGTCGAATGGCGACATCATTCTGTTTATCGATGAAATCCACACTTTGGTGGGTGCCGGCAAAAGTGGTGGCGCAATGGACGCTGCCAACATTCTCAAACCGGCTCTGGCCCGTGGCGAGCTCCGCAGCATTGGTGCCACCACGCTCGACGAATACCAGAAGTATTTCGAGAAAGACAAGGCACTTGAACGTAGGTTCCAAGTGGTGATGGTGGATGAGCCAGATGAAGAAAGCGCTATTGCCATTATGCGTGGCTTGAAGGAGAAATACGAGAATCACCATAAGGTGAGGATTAAAGACGACGCTATCATCGCAGCCGTGCAGCTGAGTGAGCGCTATATCAGCGACCGCTATCTGCCCGACAAGGCTATCGACCTGGTGGATGAGGCCGCAGCAAAGCTCCGCATCGAAATGGATTCTGTGCCAGAGGAGCTCGATGAGATATCACGTAAGATTTCTCAGTTGGAAATTGAGCGCGCAGCCATTAAGCGCGATGGTGATGCCCAGCGTGTGGCTCAGGTGGAGAAGGAAATTGCCGAGCTGAAGGACAAGGAAAGCGACTATAAGGCTAAATGGAAGAGCGAGAAGGAGTTGATTAACCGTATTCAGCAGAATAAAATCGACATTGAGCAGCTTAACCATGAGGCTGAGCGTGCTGAGCGCGACGGCGACTATGCCCGTGTGGCAGAAATCCGCTACTCCCTTATTAAGCAAAAGGAAGACGACAACAAGGCCATTCAGGAGCAGTTGAAATCGATGCAAGGGGAAACGGCTATGATCAAGGAAGAGGTTGACAGCGATGATATTGCCGATGTGGTGTCGCGCTGGACAGGAATTCCTGTAAGCCGTATGCTCCAGAGCGAGAAAGACAAGTTGCTCCATCTGGAAGACGAACTGCACAAGCGTGTGGTGGGTCAGAATGAGGCTATTAACGCCATTTCTGATGCAGTGCGCCGTAATCGTGCCGGACTTAACGATCCTCGCAAACCAATTGGCTCATTCATATTCCTGGGTACAACGGGTGTGGGTAAAACCGAGTTGGCTAAGGCTTTGGCCGACTACCTGTTCAACGATGAGAATATGATGACCCGTATAGATATGAGCGAGTATCAAGAGAAGTTCAGTGTCAGCCGTCTGATTGGCCCACCTCCTGGCTATGTAGGCTATGAGGAAGGTGGTCAGCTCACCGAGGCAGTGCGCAGGAAACCATATTCGGTGGTACTTTTCGATGAGATAGAGAAGGCTCACCCCGATGTGTTCAACATACTGCTCCAGGTGCTTGATGATGGCCGACTCACCGACAACAAGGGCCGTACGGTGAATTTCAAGAACACGATTATCATCATGACCAGTAACTTGGGCAGCCAGATTATTCGTGAGCGCTTTGAGCATCTCACTCCAGAGAATAGGGGAGAGGTGATAGAGAAAACTCAAAACGAGGTGTTTGAGTTGCTGAAGAAGCAGATGCGTCCGGAATTCCTGAACAGAATCGATGAAATCATTATGTTCACGCCTCTTAGCGAAGGTGAGATTTCGCAGATTGTGCGTATGCAGGTTAATTCTGTGGCTAAGATGCTGGCAAAGAATGGCATTAAACTTGAGGCTACCGATGCCGCTATCGCTTCGCTTGCCAAGGCTGGCTATGATCCAGAATTTGGTGCTCGTCCGGTTAAGCGTGTGATTCAGAACAAGGTGCTGAACAAACTGTCGAAAGACATCATTGCTCAAAACATAGATAGAGATAAACCTATCGTTATCGACTGCGTGGGTGATGAATTGGTATTCCGCAACTGATTTTTCCTACATTAACTTGAAATAACATTAAGGGCCCCGCCTTCACATCACGAAGGCGGGGCCCTTTTTTCGTTATTTATATTTATGCAAAAAAATCTGAATGATGCTTGCGTTATTTGGTGAGGGTCACCACGAGTGTTGCGATAGAGATGGTGGTGCCGATGATGCCAGTGGTGAACGACCATGCTGGTGGAATGGCCCAAGATGAACGCTTTTTAGTGGCGTTTGGCTCTACATAAATCACATCGTTCTGGCGAAGATTGTAAACTGGCGAAACCAAGAGGTTTTTATCAGTGAGATTCACACGCTGCACTTCGCGGCTGCCGTCGGAATTGGTGTGGATTACCATCACATTGTCGCGGCGGCCATGAATGGTGAGGTCGCCGGATTGAGATATGGCCTCCAGAATGGTGATGCGGCCATTGATGGCCTTGATGAGTCCTGGTTTGTTCACTTCACCCATGGTGTAAACATGGAAGTTTTGGAAGCGCACTTCCACTCCGGGCTTCTCTGCCAGGTAGCGAGGGTAGATGAGGTTGCTAATCTCTGCCTCAACGGTGCTTTGGGTTTTGCCCCTCACAAATATTCTGCCAAGAATAGGGAAGTCGATGTATCCTTTGTTGTCCACTAAGTAGTAGAGAATGGGATTGTCGTTGTTGTTGGTGGAGCCGGTTGACACCATCTCCGTCTTGTTGAAAAATTTCACCAGCTCAGGGTTGGTGGCCGACACGCTGATTTGAAGCATATCGCCCGACATGATAACGGGGTCGTTGATTTTAGCAGTTGCTTTCAGCACGTCGGTTGGAAGGGTTTCGGCATTCTGCATGTAAGTAATGTCTTCAGGTGTTTTACAGCCTGCCATGGCTATGGCCAAAATGACCACAGAGAGAAAAAGTCGAATATTCATAATACTATTATTGTGTTGTTTGATATCAATACACGATTGCTGGTGAAAAAACAGGATTTAATTTTTCGCAAAGTTATGAAAAAAAACATAAAGAAGTGAAATTATAGCAGAATTATATGGATTCGAGACTGTGAAATTTGCCGTGTTTTTTGGAAATAGCGTAACTTTGTACCAGTTTTTAATTGCAAGCTAATCAGTGACACCAACTATTCCAATAGAGTCGCACCCTTTTCCTCCTTTTCTGCCAGAAGGGGCGAAGGTGCTGATGCTCGGCACCTTTCCACCCAAGCCCAACCGGTGGGCAATGGAATTTTTCTACCCGAACAAGACCAACGACATGTGGAAAATCATGGGCTATATCTTTTATGCCGACCGGTTTCGGTTTTATGATGAGCGGCAGAAGACCTACCGCTTGAATGAAATCAAGGCGTTCTTGGCGGAGAAGCACATTGCGCTCTACGACAGTGCCACACGCGTTCGCCGGCTAAAGGACAATGCAAGCGATAAATTTTTGGAGATAGTGGAGACGATTAATTTAAAGCGGTTTCTTGCCGAGCGGCCAACGATAGAGGCGGTGGTTACGGCAGGGGAGAAGGCTACTGAGGTGATCGCCTCGATGGCGCATGTGGAGCCGCCAAAGATGGGCGGCATGGTGGCGTGTGACTATGCTGGGCATCGGTTTAAGTTGTTTCGTATGCCGTCGTCGTCGCGAGCCTACCCACTGGCTTTAGAGAAAAAGGCAGATGCCTATAGTAAAATGTTTCGCGCTTTAGGCTATACAATATGAATGATTTTTTGTAAATTTGCAATCACAATCAGATTTTGAAGATGAAAAGACAGACAATTCAATTGCTCATCGGGGCAGTCATATTGGTGGCATTAGTAGCTTCAGTTGTCGTGTATATGCCGAATTTAGATGCTCAAACGCTCTATAGCTGGTTTAAGGACAACATGGGCTATACACTGATATTTCTCTTAATGGCGGTTGAGAGTTCATTTATCCCATTTCCAAGCGAGATTGTGGTGCCTCCCGCTGCATATTTTGCGTGCTCCGGTGCAGATGGCGTCCATATCGACGTGGTGATGGTGGTTCTGGTTGCCACATTGGGGGCATTGCTTGGCGCATGCGTCAATTATGCCATTTCTATGCTGATTGGGCGCCCCGTGGTTTATGGCTTTGCAAATAGCCGAATAGGCCATATGTGCCTGATCGACGCGGAGAAAGTGGAAAAGGCAGAAAAGTATTTTGCCGACCATGGATCTGTTTCCACCTTTTTGGGTCGACTGATTCCCGGCATACGACAGCTGATTTCCATACCTGCAGGCCTGTCGAGAATGAACTTTTTGAAGTTCACGGTGTTTACCACCCTTGGCGCAGGAATCTGGAATGTGGCGCTGGCAGCTTTAGGCTGGTGGCTGAGCACTTTTGTGGCAGAGCCCGACTTGTATGCGCAGCTTGAGGCAAACAATAAGTACCTCACTTATGCGGGTTTCGCTTTGTTTGGGATTATTGTTTTATACATTATTTTTAAGGGCTTGAAAGGAGCGCCCAATAAAAAAGAGATAGAGCAATGAAAGTGTCACCGTCGTTACTGTCGGCCGATTTCGCCCATTTAGCGGAAGAGTTGGAGTTTATCAATGCCAGCGATGCCGATATGCTTCATCTTGATGTGATGGACGGCGTGTTTGTGCCAAATATTTCATTCGGTTTTCCGGTGATGAAATATGTGAAGAAGCATTGCCGGAAACCTCTTGACGTGCATTTAATGATTGTGGAGCCACAAAAGTTTGTGGCAGAAGTGCACGACTGTGGCGCAGAAATCATGACGGTTCACTACGAGGCGTGCCTGCACCTCAACCGGGTGGTTCAGCAGATTCACGATATGGGCATGAAGGCAGGCGTGTCGGTAAACCCTGCCACTCCTGTGTGTATGCTCAAAGACATACTCTGTGATGTGGATTTAGTGCTGCTGATGTCGGTGAATCCAGGGTTTGGAGGCCAGAAATTTATTTCTGGAACCGTAGAGAAAGTAAAAGAGCTTCGGAGGCTCATCACTGCCACGGGCAGTAAGGCTATAATAGAGGTGGATGGAGGCGTTAATGCTGAAGTTGGCGCTGTTTTAGCTGATGCGGGAGCCGATATGGTGGTGGCTGGCAGTTACGTTTTTAATTCAGAAGACAGGAATACTGCAATAGCTTCGCTGAAGAATCTTTAGAGGAGAAAAATATCAAGGAAAGGTGCCGGAGTGGCCGAACGGGACGGTCTCGAAAACCGTTGTACCCTTATGGGTACCGAGGGTTCGAATCCCTCCCTTTCCGCAAAACCTGCAGCGAGTGCATCATTACCGATGTGCTCGCTGCATTTTCTGTATCATGGCCTCACACGAATCTCACGGAAATATGTTTTGGCTTGGTATCATTTCTGGAAACTCATTGCCATACTTCACCAGGCACAGAATTGTTGATATACACTTTGCCAACTGTGCATCGTTTTTTGTTCAAAATAGAAAGAGAGTTAGCCCTGTTCCAACAAATTCTTGTCAGTCAAGAAATCCAATAATCCTATTGTAAGAACACCGACTTCATCCTCCTTGCGATGAATGTAGATTGCGCAAATGATTACGTTCTATCACGTCTCGTAGATAGGTAGTTTCATACAACCCACGTAAGTAGTCTGTTTTCTTTTCTTCCGTTTTCGCGTCCTGCGACAAGCTCATCCAAGTATTTCTTACGTTCAAATATCATATTGGAGTACTAATTTTGATATTGGTATCATATTTTGTGCCGTAAAAGTAATACTTTTATCCCGAAAGACTGCATAAATAATGGAAAAACTGTATTTGTCAAGTATAATAACAGGAATAACAGGAAATGTGGTATTACAAATTATGTTGCATGGTTCCTAAAACCAAACTTATTTCGGTGGAATCGGTGGAATCTGTGTGATGGTTGGGTGGTGGATAAATATGCAGTTGGTGATGTATAAATATGCGAGAAATTGAAAATTAACATAATTTAACGGGGTGGGGAAGTACATCTACTTTCTATTAATTTTGCATATAAAATCATTTGAGGTTGATTTAGTGGTTCTCAAAAGTTCATTTTTGGCTCTTTCCGGCATGAATTTTCTGCGATTTTTTCAGCAGATAGCTTGCTATCTTTTTTCTGAAATGCAGAGATTTCTGCTCGGCTGCTTTCTTTGATTTTTTTTGAGGAATACTTTTGGAACACCTAAGTGCTAATTAATTTCTTAAACATAAACTTAAAATTTTAAGACATGGCTATTCAATTTAAGAATATGATTCTGTCGTTTTTCTATAAACGGGTTAGAGTCGGTGATGGTGACACCGACGGAGAAAACAAACACCACGAGGAAGTGAGTGATGATGCGCAAAGCAGCATGAGGTTGCAGCAGGAAATGGAGCTTCAGCTTCATAATCAATATGCCGTCAACAACAATGCCTACGTGACCAGTACCTTGACCTTT
>JBNMJK010000049.1:0-18322 GCA_050873765.1 Sodaliphilus sp. | reverse complement strand
GCAGCGGCCTTAAGGGCTGCTGCTGGGGCTGGAGCTGCTTGAGGGGCAGGGGCAGCCTTTGGAGCTGGAGTGCCTGCAGGAGCGGCCACAGCATCAGCAATCATCTCTACCAAGAGGTCGCCTTGATTCACGCTCTGACCTTCTGTAACAGCAATGCGCTGAACGGTACCTTCCACTTCCGAAACAATGTCGTTAGCCATTTTCATAGCTTCAATCACAAGAAGCACATCGCCTTTCTTCACGTGCTGTCCGTTTGCAGCCACAATCTTGGTGACTGTGCCAGGAAGTTCTGAATTCACATTTTTGGGTCCGCCTGCCTGAGCAGCGCCAGAAGCAGCATGAGCCAAAACTGGAGCCTGAGCCTTGGTGTGAGGCACTTCCACTTGGTAGGCCTGACCATTAACGGTAACAACAAGTGAGCCTGCTTTTTCTTCTGTCACAGATGCACTATAGTCTTGACCGTTTATTTTAAATTTAAAATCTTTCATTGTTTTGATTTAACAAAATTGTTAGTTTCTGATGATTACAATCTTTCATTAAGCTCGGCATGCCAAGCAGATGGAGTCATCTTGATAGTTAAAACGCCACTCTCTTGATCGCCTTTGCTCGTTTGATAAAGGTAAACAGCTGTAGCCACAGCAGCCTTGTCGAGTTCACTGGCCTCTGCCACACTCTTTACAGAAGTGTCGGAAGCTTTAGAAACACTTGAAGTTTCTGATTTCGACGACTTGTTGGCCACATAATTGAATATCTGGAGAACGTAAACAAGGATGACCAAAATACAGAATACCACTCCGATTCCAATACCGGTCATCAGCCAAGCGTCGCCCCAATTAGTTAATAAAACCATATTCTTTATTATTAAAAAAAGTTTTAGAGTGGAATGTTACCGTGCTTCTTAGCAGGGTTAGTGAGCTTCTTGTTGGCTAATTGTGCAAGGGCACGAATGATGCGGAAACGCGTGTTACGTGGCTCAATCACATCATCGATATAGCCATAGCGTGCTGCATTGTAAGGATTAGCAAACAAGTGAGTGTATTCATCTTCTTTCTCCTTGATGAATGCCTTTGCCTCATCAGCCTTGCCAGCCTCCTTGAGAGCTTTGGCATCTTTAGCATAAAGCACAGAAGCTGCACCAGAAGCACCCATAACGGCAATTTCTGCTGATGGCCAAGCGTAGTTCAAGTCGCCACGAAGTTGCTTACAGCTCATCACGATGTGGCTACCACCGTAGCTCTTACGCAGCGTAACCGTCACTTTTGGCACAGTAGCTTCGCCATAAGCATAAAGCAGTTTTGCGCCATGAAGAATCACGGCATTGTACTCTTGTGCAGTACCTGGGAGGAAGCCTGGCACATCAACGAGCGTAACAATTGGAATATTGAAAGCATCGCAGAAGCGAACAAAGCGTGCACCCTTACGAGAAGAGTTACTGTCGAGTACACCAGCCAACTGCTTAGGCTGATTGGCTACAATACCTACCGATTGGCCATTGAAGCGAGCAAAACCAATAATGAGGTTCTTTGCATACTTAGGCTGAACCTCAAGGAATTCTCCATTATCCACAATACCGGCAATCACCTGATACATATCGTAAGGCATATTAGGATTCTCTGGGATAATCTCATTCAAGAAATCTTCCTTTCTGTCGATTGGGTCAGTACATTCCACTGCAGGAGCTTTCTCTAAGTTGTTTTGTGGAATATAACTAAAGAGCTTCTTGATAAGAGCAATAGCCTCTTCTTCGTTAGCAGCTGTAAAGTGAGTAACACCTGATTTGGTGGCATGCACAGTGGCACCACCGAGTTGTTCCTGAGTCACCACCTCACCAAGCACAGCCTTCACAGGACCAGGTCCGGTAAGGAACATATAAGATGTGTTCTCACACATCAAGGTGAAGTCGGTAAGTGCTGGAGAATACACTGCGCCACCTGCGCAAGGCCCCATAATGGCAGAAATCTGAGGAATCACACCAGATGCCATAATGTTGCGTTGGAAAATCTCGGCATAGCCAGCAAGTGCATTAATGCCTTCCTGAAGACGTGCACCGCCTGAATCGTTAAGACCGATAACAGGTGCGCCAACCTTCATAGCCATATCCATCACTTTGCAAATCTTGGCTGCAAGCATTTCCGACAATGAACCTGCACTTACTGTGAAGTCTTGAGCGAAAACGTAAACAAGGCGACCAGCGATTGTACCAGAACCGGTAACCACGCCATCGCCAAGGTAACGCTTCTTTTCCATGCCAAAGTTGTGGCAACGATGCTCCACAAACATGTCCATTTCTTCAAAGCTACCTTCATCGAGCAGCATGGCTATACGTTCGCGAGCTGTGAATTTGCCTTTGCCGTGCTGCTTGGCAATGGCTTTTTCGCCGCCGCCAAGACGAGCTTTCTCACGCTTGGCAACGAGCTCTTGTATTTTTTCTAATTGAGTGCTCATATTTAATAATGATATGTGTGTATTTTACTGAAAAAATTATTTATTGGGGTTTTCGCAAAGCTCAACCAGAGCACCACAAGTGCTCTTTGGGTGGAGGAATGCGATTTGAAGGCCGTCTGCGCCACCACGTGGAGCGGCATCAATCACGCGGTCGCCATTAGCCTGAACTTCGTCAAGAGCCTTCTGAAGGCCATCTTCAACAGCAAATGCAATGTGCTGAATGCCGCCACGGCCACCATTTTTTGCAATATACTTTGCAATTGCGCTTTCGTCGCTTGTAGCTTCAAGAAGTTCAATTTTCACTTCACCAATCTTAAGGAAACCCGTGCGAACGTGTTGGTCTTCCACTTCTTCAATTTTGTAGCACTTAGTGTTCAACAATCTTTCATAAAATGGGATTGCCTGTTCAAGAGAAGTAACAGCGATACCCACGTGTTCAATGTGTGAAATCTGCATAATTTTTGATTTTTTAAAAATTAGTTATTGAATATTTAAATAGTTTTTAATTATCTGCATGCTAAGCAATACGCTCGTCATATAATGCATATTGTTAACCACAAAATTACTATAAATTATTGAAACGAGGTAAGAATTTAAAAGAAAATCTACACATTATATATATTATAAACATTATAGATTTTCTGACCAACTATTTTCTTCTAAAGCACAAAATCTGACATGACCATAAGCCAAAAATCGAAATGTGGCAAAAATGGCAAACCCAAAAGAACTAAAGCATATATGCAACCCAGCTGTCCCGACATTGTGTCAGTATGATTGTCAGTTTTCCTGCAATCGGCATTTGGCACGGCAATTGCATAACCTAATATCGAAATCGCGTAACAAACGATTAAAATAAACTTGATTAATAACTAAAAAAAATATAAAGAATTATGGGAAAAATCATTGGTATAGACCTCGGTACGACTAACAGCTGCGTTGCAGTACTCGAAGGTAACAATCCGGTAGTAATACCTAATAGCGAAGGTCGCAACACCACTCCTTCTATTGTAGCATTTGTTGATGGTGGTGAACGCAAAGTGGGTGACCCTGCAAAGCGTCAAGCAATCACAAATCCAACCCGCACCATCTACTCTATTAAGAGATTTATGGGTGAGACTATGGACAAGGTGAGCCAAGAAATCAGCCGTGTTCCTTACAAGGTAGTTGACAACGGCAACAATCAGCCACGTGTTGACATTGATGGCCGTCAGTACACTCCTCAAGAAATTTCTGCAATGATTCTTCAAAAGATGAAGAAAACCGCAGAAGACTATCTCGGTCAGACTGTGGATCGTGCAGTAATTACCGTGCCAGCATACTTCGACGACTCTCAGCGTAAAGCCACTAAGGAAGCTGGTGAAATCGCTGGCTTGAAAGTGGAGCGTATCGTAAATGAGCCTACCGCTGCAGCCTTGGCTTATGGGCTCGACAAAGGCACCGACGACAAGAACATTGCAGTGTTTGACCTCGGTGGTGGCACATTCGATATTTCAATCCTTAACATGGGCGATGGCGTAGTGGAAGTGAAGTCAACCAACGGTGATACCCACCTTGGTGGTGATGACTTCGACCAACGTATCATCGACTGGCTTGCCCAAGAGTTCATTAACGATGAGGGCGTGGATCTCCGCAAAGACCCAATGGCTTTGCAGCGCTTGAAAGAGGCTGCTGAAAAAGCTAAGATTGAACTTTCAAGCTCTATGAGCACTGAAATCAATCTTCCTTACATTATGCCAGTGAACGGTGTGCCTAAACACCTTGTTAAGACTTTGACTCGTGCAAAATTCGAACAACTTTGCGATGACCTTATCCAGAAGACTATCGCTCCATGCCGCAAGGCTCTTGAAGATGCAGGTCTTTCTACAAGCGATATCAACGAAGTGATTCTTGTGGGTGGTTCAACCCGTATTCCTGCCGTTCAGGAAATCGTGAAGAAATTCTTCGGTAAAGAACCATCTAAGGGTGTGAACCCCGATGAAGTTGTTGCAGTTGGTGCTGCTATCCAAGGTGGCGTTGTAACTGGCGAAGTGAAGGACGTACTTCTTCTCGACGTGGTGCCATTGAGCGTGGGTATTGAAACTCTCGGTGGCGTGATGACTAAGCTTATTGATGCCAACACCACAATACCTACTCGTAAGAGCCAGGTGTTCTCTACCGCTGTAGATAACCAGCCATCAGTGGAAATTCACGTACTTCAAGGTGAGCGTCCAATGGCAAAAGACTGTAAGACCCTTGGTAAGTTCCATCTCGATGGTATCACTCCAGCTCCACGTGGTGTACCACAGATTGAAGTGTCGTTTGAAGTTGATGCCAACGGTATCATGAACGTCAAGGCTATCGATAAGGCCACCAACAAGGAGCAGAGTATCAGAATCGAGGCTTCAAGCGGCTTGAGCGAAGAAGAGATCAAGCGTATGAAGGACGAAGCTGAGGCTAATGCAGAGGCCGACAAGAAGGAAAAGGAGCGCATCGACAAGATCAACCAAGCCGACAGCATGATTTTCCAAATTGAAAAGAGCCTGAAAGAAGTGGGCGACAAGATTCCAGCCGACAAGAAGAGCGAAATTGAAAGCGCACTCAATAAGTTGAAAGAAGCTCACAAGAGCCAAGACGTAGCAGCTATCGATGCTGCCATGAATGAGCTCAACCAGAAATTCCAAGCTGCTTCTCAAGATATCTACGGCCAGCAAGGTGGCGCTCAACCTGGAGCTAACCAGCAAGGTGGCCAAGGATTCCAAGGCGGTCAGCAAGGTGGTGGTCAGAACGACAATTCACAAGATGGCAACGCACAAGACGTTCCTTTTGAAGAGGTATAAACCAATTGTATCATAAAATAATAAAATCCCAACCCGCGCAAGCGGTGTTGGGATTTTTTATATACCAATCAAGCGTATTTACAGAATATTTTTCTAAATAACGAGTGATTCATCAAATGTTTGCACCATAATTATTTGAGCAAAACACAATTTAAGATGCTAATATGTTTTTTTTTACTATCTTTGCATATATTTCAATTATAAAGAATAATATCAATCATTTAAATGTTCGACCTATTATTTGAAACGAGTTGGGAAGTTTGCAATAAAGTAGGGGGCATCTACGCTGTGCTTACAACTAAAGCAAAAACACTCCAACAGCAGCATAAAGACAAAGTGATATTTATAGGTCCTGACATTTGGACAGCCAACAACGAGTCACCTTTTTTCACGGAGTCAAAGGCACTGCTTGCTGAATGGAGAAATACTGTGCGCCTTCCCAAGGGCGTGTCAGTGAGAGTGGGCAGATGGAATGTTCCGGGCAAACCTATTGCCATTCTCGTGAATTTCAATTCGCTTTACCAATTTAAAAATGAGCTATATGCGAAGATGTGGGAATACTACCAAGTGGACTCACTGCATGCTTATGGCGACTACGACGAGGCCTGCGCCTTTGGCTATAGCTCTGCCTTAGTGATTGAAAGTTTGGTAAAGCATCTGAAAGGCAACGGTAAAAACATCATTGCTCATTTCGATGAGTGGACCACCGGCATGGGTCTATTATACATTAAAAAGCATCTTCCAGAAGTGACCACAGTGTTCACAACGCATGCCACAAGTATTGGCAGAAGCATATGTGGCAACGGAAAGCCATTATACGACTACATGAGTGGCTATCATGGCGACCAAATGGCAAAAGAACTCAATATGGAATCAAAACATTCGCTTGAGAAGGCCGCCGCTCAAAATGCCGATGCGTTTACCACTGTAAGCGATGTTACCGCCAAAGAGTGTGAACAGCTACTTGAGCGCAAGCCTATTGTCACGCCAAACGGATTTGAATTCAACTTCGTGCCAAAAGGTGTAAAATACACAGCAGCCCGAATGGCAGCGCGCAGAAAACTGCTACAAGTGGCATCAGCACTGACGGGGGAGAGGTACGACGACGGCACTTTCCTACTTGCCACATCGGGCCGGTGTGAATTCCGCAACAAGGGACTTGACATGGGAATTGATGCGCTCAACGTGATTCGCTATGAACACAACAAGAAAGAACAATCGAAACGGAAAATCATAGCATTCATCACCGTGCCAGGGTGGACCGATGCGCCAAGGGCCGATCTTAAAGAAGCCATAGAGGAAGGAAAATGTCAAACAAAGTTGTTCGATCCTATAATCACCCACAGCATTCACAATTTCGACTCCGACAGCATCTACTGCAAACTCAATTATTTAGGCTTGCGTAATGATGCTACCGACAAAGTGAAAGTGATTTATGTTCCATCATATCTCAATGGCAATGATGGCATATTCAATATGTGCTACTACGACTTGCTCATTGGGTTCGACCTGACAATTTTCCCCTCCTATTATGAACCCTGGGGCTACACTCCGCTCGAAAGCGTGGCTTTCGCCGTGCCTACCGTCACTACCGACTTGGCTGGATTTGGCCAGTGGGTGGAGAAAACTCAGGGGACCGATGCTAAATCATCGGGAGTGGGCGTGGTGCACAGAACCGACTCCAACTATAGCCAAGCCGTAATGGCTGTTGCGCAGGAAATTATAAATATTTATGAGCTAAAGCCTGCCGAATGGAACAAAATGAGCCGTGCTGCTCAAAAAACTGCAAAATTGGCACAGTGGAGCAATTTCATTAAATATTACGACTTTGCCTACGAGCAAGCTTTACATGCCGCAAAAAAGAGATAGCTGTAGTCATCGCTCATCACATAATAATTCTTTAAGAATCAAAAACAAAAAACATATACAAAATATGAAAATTAAAGTAAACAACACCAACACACCCACTTGGAGAAACATCATAGTGAAGTCGGAGCTTCCCGACAAGCTGAAGAAACTTGATGAACTCTCCAAAAACTTATGGTGGGTTTGGAATAGCGAAGGGAAAACGCTGTTCCATGACTTAGATCGTGATTTATGGCGCTCTACTGGTGAAAACCCAGTTTTGATGCTTCAAAAAATGTCGTCGGAGCGATTCGATGAAATTGTCAACGACAAAGTGATGCTTGCACGCATCGACAGTGTGTATGACAATTTCAAAAAGTATATGGCTGTGCCCATGCGCACCGATCTTCCATCGGTATCGTATTTCAGCATGGAATATGGCTTATGCAGCGCGCTTAAGATTTATTCAGGTGGTCTGGGCATTTTGGCTGGCGACTACATTAAAGAAGCTTCCGACAGATGTGTAAACATGACTGCTGTAGGTTTTCTTTACCGTTATGGCTACTTCACACAAACACTGTCGATCGACGGCCAACAGATTGCCAACTATGAGGCGCAAAACTTCAACCAGCTTCCCATTGAGCCAGTGATTGACGAGAATGGCAAGCAAATGATTTTAGAGGTTCCTTACCCTGGCAGAAATATCTATGCCAATATTTGGCGAGCCAATGTGGGCCGTATGAAGCTCTATTTGCTTGACACCGACAACGACCTGAACAGTGAGTGGGACCGTCCAATCACGCATCAACTTTACGGTGGCGACTGGGAAAACCGCATTAAGCAAGAGTATTTGCTTGGCATCGGCGGTGTGTTGATGCTAAAGAAACTTGGCATCAAGAACGATCTTTACCACTGCAATGAAGGACATGCCGCTTTATTAAATCTTCAGCGACTCGTTGACTATGTGCAGGAAGACGGCTTGAGCTTTAACGAAGCTCTTGAAGTGGTTAGAGCATCTGCACTCTACACCGTGCACACACCAGTGCCTGCAGGCCACGACTACTTCGACGAAGGCTTATTTGGAAAATATATGGGTGAATATCCTGCCAAACTTGGCATTTCATGGGCCGACCTGATGAACATGGGCCGTGAAAACCCCGACAGCCAAGAGCGCTTCTCCATGAGCGTGTTTGCCCTGAACACTTGTCAAGAGGCCAATGGCGTGAGCTGGCTTCATGGTCAGGTATCGAAAAAAATGTTCCAGGGAGTGTGGAAAGGCTACGCCCCTGAGGAATCGCATGTGGGATATGTGACTAATGGTGTCCACATGCCCACATGGGCCGCCTCGGAGTGGAAGGAATTCTATAGCAATGAATTTGGAAGCGACTTTATAGAGCACCAGGAAGATGAGAAAACATGGGCTCCCATTCTCAAAACACCAGATGAAGAGGTGTGGAATATGCGACTTCGCTTAAAGAACAAATTCATCAATTTTGTGAAACGTGACTTCAGCGAGTCATGGCTGAAGAATCAGGGCGACCCCACACGCATTATGTCAATCGTTGACAAAATCAACCCAAATGCACTTTTGATTGGCTTTGCCCGTCGATTCGCCACTTATAAGCGTGCACATCTTTTGTTCACCGATCTCGACCGCCTTGAAAAGATTGTCAACAATCCCCAATTCCCTGTCCAGTTTATCTATGCAGGAAAAGCTCACCCAGCTGATGGCGCAGGCAAGGACTTGATTCGCAGAATTGTGGAGATATCAAAAATGCCACAGTTCCTGGGTAAGATTATCTTCCTTGAGAATTACGATATGAAGGTATCGAAACGACTCATCACTGGCGTGGATATTTGGCTCAACACACCTACACGCCCACTTGAGGCCTCTGGCACATCGGGCGAGAAAGCTGAAATGAACGGCGTGCTCAACTTCTCTGTGCTTGATGGCTGGTGGTATGAGGGTTATCGCGAAGGCGCTGGCTGGGCACTCACGTCAAAGCGTACTTATCAAGACCAGTCGCAGCAAGACAAACTTGATGCAGCCACCATCTATTCAATGCTTGAGAATGAAATCATTCCGCTGTATTTTGCGAAAAACTCTCGTGGCTATTCTCCAGAGTGGATTCAATATGTGAAACGCTCTATTGCCACAATCGCTCCTCACTACACCATGTCGCGAATGATTCGTGACTACATCGACCGTTTCTACACAAAAGAGGCAAACCGCAGCAAGTCGCTTAAGGCCAACAACTTCGCTGTAGCAAAAGAAATTGTGGCATGGAAAGAGAATGTGGTGGACAAATGGGATAGCGTGCATGAGGTAGATGTTCAGCTCAGCGACTCATTGAAGAATTCCACCAATGATGGCGAGCCAATCGAAGCCACCATTAAGCTCGACACTGCTGGATTAGGAAGGGATTTAGGCATTGAGCTTGTGGTTTATCGTGAAGAAGATGGTGAGCAGAAATTCCATTGCACAATTCCATTCGATATTGTGGCTGAAGATGGCAACATTCTCACTTACCACATGAAGCACAAGACTAAAGATTCTGGCGTGTTCCGTTTCGGTTTCCGCATCTACCCATGGAACGACAAGCTGCCACATCGCCAAGACTTCGCTTATATGAAGTGGATTTAACCTAATCTGCTCGGCAGCAAGCAAATTCCAATCCATAATAAAACGGGATGGCCATTTTAATTGGTCATCCCGATTTTTCATATATCACTATGTTTCTACGCAACCGCCTATTTAGGCACGACGATACCATTCATAATGGCATAAACGCTTAGCCCCGACACGCTTTTAATACCTAATTTAGCTGTTATATTTTTCCGATGTGTAAGCACCGTGTTAATGCTAATGTTTAAGCGGCCGGCTATTTCTTTATTAATAAGCCCCTCAACCACAAGTCGTAGCACCATCACCTCTCTTTGGGTCAAGCGGTTTTGGCTTCCGTCAGAAGAATCTTCATGGAAAAAGGGTTCAAGTTTTGACGCTATTTCTGCTTCATCAGCGTTGGGTGAAACCACATTGTATTTATTCACATCTAAAGTTGCCGATACAATGCACGTTTGTTCATTATGTGGCATATAAAAAGACAAATTCTTCAAGAATTCACTTTCCGACGTGATATAAATCTTAAACTTATCACGCTGGTCAGCAGCAACTTCGTCGAGCGTGACAAATATAGCAGGAGATGCATCAAAGTGCGTGGTCAATATATGCGACACGCCTAATGCCTCCAGCCTATTGCACATAACTATGGCTACATTTTTCGACATAAAAAGCTAATGTGTAAGAAGTGCCAGAGAGAATGGCTTAAGAATACGATTACGAATACGGTTGTTCTGCTTGATGTCTTTTTTGAAATTAACCAGCGAAATCAGCACCGCCTGGCACAAATTATGGTCGTAAACTCCCTTTAAGTGAATAACGAACATATTAATCAAATCGTCAATCTTGTCTTCTACAGAATCACTCTCGTCAACCATTTCATAGTCAGCAAACAGGCATACATTAGGATTCTTTGAATACTGGCTTAACAGCTGCGGAAACCAGTTTTCCCTATCGGCATATATTCGCTGTAGAAGTTCCGATTTAGCTTCTTCAAAAAAACGCATCATTAAAGCCAAGTTGCTATTATCTGTTTCCGACTTTTTCAGAAGCAAGCCAAAGTGGCGCTCGATATTAGGTATCTGAAACTGTTCGTAAAACAAATTGGTCTGAGAAAGGTAATTAACAATGTCGGAGGCACTAAACTTCTCCACCTTGTTCTGGGGAAAATAAGATGGATACAAGTAGGTGTTTAAAATAGCAAGAAAGAAGTCTATATCTATATTCTTCGACTCACAAATAGAGTCTACCGTGTTCTCTGCCAAGCCCAACTCTATGCCAAACCGGTAGAAAACGGTCACGATTGTGGGATCGAACAGCACTATTTCATGTAATTTAGTGTCTTTTTTTATCTCAATCATAATCTGCTATTTTAATATAATCATATCAGAAGCCGTAATCACTGCATCAAGCGCCACATCAAATGGCTCAACGGGAATGGTCTCAAACAACTGGCAATTCAAGCACACACCAATCTTGTAGGCATTGCCACATTCTGGAAGCAAGCGGTCGTAGTAGCCTTTCCCTCTGCCAAGTCTATTGCCACACCTGTCAAGTGCCACAGCTGGCACTATCACTAAATCCATAGTTGATGGCGACACGGGTAGAGAAACCGGTTCACCAATTCCAAATTTTCCAGTTGTAACGCAATCGTCATATTTAGCCACTTCCAAATTATTGCCTACCACTCTCGGTAAATATATGTCTTTTGTAGCCGACCACTTTTCCACGAACTTATGTGTAGGCAGCTCATCTGGCAAAGAATAATAGAGCAAAACCGACTTGGCCTGCTTAAAGCATGTCATATTCTCAATAGCGCGAAAAACATTTTCTGCTTCGGCAAGTTTATTTTCAACTGTAACAGAAAGTTTTCTTTGCTTGACGCTTCTTCTGAGTTGTGCCTTGTTCATACTGTTCATATATCAGTCAGCCGTTATCGGGAAAGCTGCTTTATGCTTATTGAGGGCTTTCAGTGCAGCCTCAATAGTCTTGTCGTGGCGATTATAGATGGGGTAGAACGCCATCTGTCCCAACAAGTCTCGTGCTATAAATGCCTTCAAATCATTCAGAATTAAATCTCGCGACTGATTGATATAGAACCATCGGGCAGGCACGTTATGAGCTGAGGCAAAATTCACGAAACTATTCAGCAACTGAGTGTTGTCGTTCAGCAGGCGAATCACGTCCTTATAATCTTTCACATTTTTGAATTTAGCCTTGTTTGATGCCACATATTTCAGAACGAAGTTCTGTATAAGTCCATCGTTCACTACGGCATAGTAATACGAAGTGAAGCCTGTAGTGTCACGCGGAACAAATATATCGGGGATAATGCCACCGCCTCCATACACAATACGGCCATGAGGCGTCTTGTATGCCTTCGACTTGTCCACCTTGATACTGTCACGGCTATCTAATTCTCCATTATTGAAGCGATTGAGAAGTTCTCGCTCATAGGCTGCCTGTCCCAATTTATAATCCTTTTGAATACAGCGTCCGGTAGGGGTGTAGTAGCGCGCTATGGTCAATCGAATGGCACTGTTGTCGAACAGTTTAAATTCCCTTTGCACCAGTCCCTTGCCAAAGGATCGCGACCCAATCACAAGTCCTCTGTCGTTGTCTTGAATAGCACCAGCAAATATTTCACTGGCACTTGCAGAAAATTCATTGATTAGAACTACAATTTCAGCGTCTTGATACGAACCATTTCCGTCGCTATAGACAGAACTGTCGAATTTCTTATAACGGCCTTTGGTGGATACAATCAAACAGTTTTTAGGCAAAAATTCATTTGCCATGGCCACGGCTATTTCCATATAGCCACCGCCATTGCCGCGCAAATCCACGATGTAACGCTTAGCTCCTTCATTTTTCAGCATTGAAAGTGATGCCACAAATTCATCGTAAGTGTTGCGACCAAACTGGTTCACCTTCACATAACCGGTGTTCTTCTCTATCATATAAGCGGCATCCACCGATTTAATGGGTATATCACCGCGCGTCACGGTAAAATAAAGAGTCTTCGCTGATGTAGCGCGTTTCACACCGAGTTTCACCACTGTGTTTTTAGGACCGCGTAACTGATCTTTCACGGAATTAGGGTTTATCTTTTTACCTGTAAAGTTTTTACCGTTCACACTGATAATTTTATCACCATTTGCGATACCCACCTTTTCTGAGGGACCACCAGGAATGACTTCTACCACATTTATAGTGTCCTCCATCACTTGAAAAGAAATGCCAATGCCGCAGAAATTGCCATTTAGCTCCTCATTGGCCGACTCGTAGTCCTTAGCAGAGATATATGAGGAGTGGGGGTCGAGCTGGGCCAAGATGTCAGGAATCGTAAGCTCTACCAGGCTATCCATATCCACTTTCTCCACATAGTCGTCAGCTATAATGCCTAAAATATTGTTGATTTTGCGGTCGAGGTCGAGCGTTTTCTTTGACGCGAACCTACTTCCAATACAAATACCCACCACAAGCGCCAATGCTATCAGCACTGGCACAAACACGGTGTTGGGCCTCTTCATGTCGAACTTATTAATCATAGAACTTCCTCGATAAATTTCCCTTCTTCATCATCAATCAGATGTACACATTCCACACCGGCTCTCTGCAGCAATTCCACACCATCAGTAAGCCTATAGAGTTCAGAAAACACCACACGACGGATTCCCGACTGAATAATCAGTTTTGCACATTCTATGCAAGGCGATGTGGTGACATACAAAGTTGCGTCCTTGCTGCTGTTGCTACTCTGCGCCACTTTTGTAATGGCATTGGCTTCAGCATGTAAAACATACGATTTGGTATTGCCATTCTCGTCTTCACAAACATTTTCAAACCCTTGTGGGGTGCCGTTGAATCCATCTGATATTATCATCTTGTCTTTCACAAGCAAGGCACCCACCATGCGTCGTTTGCAATATGAATTTTCTGCCCATATTTTTGCCATGCGCAGGTATCTCGAATCCAACAAAAGTTTTTTTTCTATCATTTCTGATCTATTGCTTCAAAAACATCTGATTTTCTGACAGTTCCACTAATCGTAATGAACCCTTTTGTAAAAACCAAATTAACACACAAAATTAATCAAAAAAATGCAAAAAAATAAGTGACAATAACAATTATTGCCACTTATCTCAAAAAATAACTTTTTTCGATTATTTCTTTATGCCATCGCGCTTGAGTAGAGCATCGATTTTCGGCTCACGGCCTCTGAATTTCACATAAAGTTGCATAGGGTCTTCAGTTGAGCCTTTTGAGAGCAATTCCTGAAATTCAGCAGCTGTAGCCGGGTTGAATATACCCGTTTCTTTGAATTTAGAAAATGCATCGGCATCAAGCACTTCTGCCCACTTGTAGCTGTAATAACCGGCTGCATAGCCACCTGAAAAGATATGACCAAACTGTGGCGACATAATGCAGCCCTCTACGGGAGCAAACATACTCACATCCTTTGTAGCTTCCGCCTCAAACTTGAATGGATCGCCTTCAAAGGGCTTGTCGATGGTGTACCAAGCCATATCAAGATAGCCGAAGCCCAACTGACGCATACAAGCATAGGCTGCGCCATACTGCGACGATGCAATCACCTTTTTCACAAGGTCTTGAGGAATTTTCTCTCCTGTAAGATAGTGCTTAGCAAAGCTGTCGAGAAATTCGCTCTCGGTCATGAAATTCTCATTGAATTGAGAGGGCAGCTCCACAAAATCACGATACACGTTGGTGCCTGAAAGGGGTTGGTATTTGCACTTTGAAAGCAGACTATGAAGGGCATGACCGAATTCATGGGCAAAAGTTTCCACTTCATAGAATGAGAGCAACGATGGTTTGGTGTCGGTTGGCTTTGTGAAATTCATTGTCAACGTCACGAGAGGACGGACATCTTTGCCTTCCTCATCATAATATTGCTCTCGGAAATTCGTCATCCATGCGCCGCTTTGCTTGGTGGCACGGGGGAAGAAGTCTGTGTAGAGCATACCCATGAATTTGCCATCTTTATCAGTGACATCAAACACCTGAACATCGGGATAATACACTTGTGCATCAAAATTTTCAGTAAAGTGCAGGCCGTAAAGCTTCGTTGCCAAACCGAATACGCCACTAATCACGTGTTTTAATTCAAAGTATGGGCGCAGCAGTTCATCATCTATACTGTAATTTGCTTCCTTCTCTTTATTTGAATAATAAGAATAGTCCCATGGCATGATTTTAATGGGCTTGCCCTCAAGTTTTGAGGCAAATTTCTCCAAACGCTTCATATCGGAGCGCTCAACTGGCAAATAGGCTTTCTTTAACTGGTCAAGCATGGCATACACATGCTTAGTGTCTTTTGCCATTGTATTTTCCAATTGATAATCAGCAAACGTTTTATAGCCAAGCACATTAGCAATTGCCAAACGCGTATTCGCTATTTGCTTAATCACTTCCAAGTTGCTGTATTCTCCACTGGTGCATTGCGTGTTATACATTTTGTAAAGCTTCTCCCTCAAATCACGGCGTGAAGAATATTTCATAAAAGGAGAATAGCTTGGGAAATAGAGAGTAATCAGGTACTCACCCTCACGTCCTTTTTGTGCGGCATCAGCAGCAGCGGCCTCTACTGCGGTTTCTGGTAGCCCCGCCAAATCTTCCTTTTTAAGCCAAAGCTCATGCAGAGCCTTGTCTTTCAAGCAATTTTGTTCAAACTTTAGGGTTAGTTCTGTAAGTTGAACAGTCAGCTTTCTATACTTCTCACGAGCAGCGCCTTGCAGAGCAGCACCGCTTCTCACGAAAGATTTATAGGTTTTTTCAAGAAGCATTTTATCTTCATTGGTGTATTTTGAAGCATCAAAGCTGTTATACACTGCATTAATCCGTTTCCACAGATTCTCGTTCAGCGACACAAAATTACTATGGGCACTGATGACGGGCGAAATGCGTGTAGATACGGCTATGAGGGAGTCGTCGGCGTTGGCCGAAAGCATGGGATAGAAAACGCCAAGCACTCTATTCAGCGTTTTGCCAGTATATTCAAGAGCAAGAATCGTATTTTCAAATGTAGGCGCATCGGTTTGGTTAGCGATAGCAAGCACTTCATTTTCATGCTCTTTTATAGCCTGCAAAATGGCTGGCTCATAATCCGCAGTAGTGATTCTGTCGAACGGAATTGCACCATTTGTGGTTTTAAACTCTTTCAAAAAAATATTATCAGCTTTCATTTGGTTGAATAATGTGATAATTAGTAAAAACGTTAATAAAATCTTTTTCATATAATCAGCTGTTGGTAATCTTTTTAACAGTAGCTTCTTTAACTAAACCTGCAAGGTGTGGATCAACACCTTTCTGCACAAGTGTGGGTATATCAGCATTGTAGGCCGAAATGAATGAAGATAGTTGTTGGGCATCTCCAGCACCAGATTTGGCATAAAAATTCACGGCATCTTCCAATTGCCCCTCCACAAGCCTCAGATGACCATAATTCAGATAGTCTTGAGGCGTGGCAAAGTCATGCTCTGACAGTTTCTTATAAAAAGAGTCGCTTTGCTTGAAATGGCCCACTAAAAAATTAGCCCAGGCAAGCGAGCGCCAAACTTTTGGATTAGAGGAATCTAAATAATCAGCCTTATAGTAATAATTGATAGCATCTTCTGCTCTGTTCAATTCAAGCAAACAGTGGCCAGCGTTTAAACACAAGGTAGCATTTCCATCTTTCACCTTCAAAGCCTTCTCGTAATAAGTAAGCGCTTGTTCAAACTGCCTCAACTGGCGATAGCAGGTGGCAATGTGAATGTCGTTCCACAAACTTGAGTCATTCACCAATTCATAACGCTGATAATAAAGAAGTGCTTTCTTGTAGTCGCCCAAATTTTGATAGGCAAATCCCGTTTTCTGTACTACCAAAGGGTCAACGTCAGTATAAGTTTTTTGGATATACTCAAAATATAGTATGGCTTCCCTGTAAAAACCCTTTGAGAGATAATATTCAGCAATAATGTGAAACGACGATTTATCCAAACCTAAAACCCCAAGAAATGGCAAACGGGTGAAATCCATGACCGATGAAAACACCGAACGGAAATCATTTCGCCGTGAGAATAGCGTAAAAAACCTGTAGAGCGACTGAATGTAGTTGTTGATGGTGCCATCGCGCTTTTTAGCCTCATCGTCAGGTAATTCTGACGCCTCTATCTCATGCAAATCGGCATTATGCAAATCCATTTGACCCAACATTGCATTTTTTTGGGCATCAGGAACAGAAGCCAGTGAAAAACAAAACGAATACTTATCACTGTCGCACAAGAATGGGGCGAGTTTGATAACAGAAAGCATTTTTCGGCTGTCGGCAGGGAAGGCGTCGTCAAGCGAAGAGTGGATGGCATAGAACGGCAGGAACCAATTTGCCATGGTATTGAAGAATGGGAATGATTTTAAATGTGAAAATGTGGATATAAACACGTCCTCACCCTCCGACTGTAGCTTATTCAACTCTTCCATTTTTTTACTCACTCCGCTCTTGTCGAGCCACTCTTGCCACTGAGGATTGCCCTCAAGTTCTGAAGGGTCGATGGCACGCTTTTCTTTTAACTTCGACATCAATCCCGGATCCATATTCATAATACCCGGCATAAGGTCGTCGCGCATAAGTTTTGACACATTTTCAGCATTCTGTGAGCGCACAAGACGCTGCATCACAGCCACCACATCAGTTTTGAAATGCGTGCAATCAGAAGCTTCAGCAAGCATATTTTCAATCATAACCGATCTACTGACACGTTTTGAATACAGCATCATCGTGATCAACGCACCCGTGAGCGCACGAGTTTGCGTCACCGAGTCTGGAGATGCGATATAAGCCTTTAGCAGCATCACCAGTTTTGTTTCGTCATAAAATTTAGTGTTGCCTAAAAAAAGAGCCGACACCACCAGTTGCTTCACATATTCAGGTAAATCAGCGAACGACAGGCTTAAAGCATCTGCATCATCATTTGTTAAGGGATATTGACTCCAAACTTTATTAAAAATGTCGGTAGCCACATTTTCCATATCACGCTTGAGTGAACTAATGGCACGCACATTTTGCGTGTCTGCTGGCACAGCCGACAACAAGTCGCTCTTTCTTTGAAGGGATTGATATTTCTTCACCAGCACATCAATAGTTACATTCTGAAAAACTGAAGCCTTAGTGTAGAAAAGTTCAAACGACTGTTTAGAAGAAAGCGCTATCACGCATTTGTCTAAAATCGTGTAGAGGCTCTCGGCAATTTTTGAGAGCATTTGCTCACGCCCCTCATCTTTCACCCCTGCTATGAGGTATTGCAGCAAATAGTCATACGACACCTTCGTGGTCGTGAAGTGCTCCGTCAAATCATAGTCGGCCACCTCGTCCACCAAAGGTTTTAGCTTCATGATTGACTCATACAGCCGATCATCATCAAGCATCTGGTTCACATCTATTTGATACTGTGATATTTCTTTAAGCGTCATTCTAAGCAATGATTTTGAACGTGTAAAATACTTTAGCAAAAGTTTTGCCAAAGGAGTGATTCTATTACGCAAAAATACGCAATAATTTAAAAAAATGGAGTATTTTTGCATACAATAAATT
>JBNMJK010000048.1:0-18863 GCA_050873765.1 Sodaliphilus sp. | reverse complement strand
TATAAGAGTTAAACCATTACAATGTTAAATAAGCGAATTGAAAGTGGCATAATTTGCGATTGCAGCAAGTTTGCAGTAACTTTGCGTAAATAAAATTAAATCAAGATAAATGGCACAGAAACCATCAATTCCCAAGGGTACACGCGATTTTTCGCCCATAGAAATGGCGAAGCGTAATTATATTTTCAACACCATTAAAGAGGTGTTTCTCCTCTATGGCTTCCAACAAATCGAAACTCCAGCAATGGAGAACCTGTCAACCTTGATGGGCAAATACGGCGATGAAGGTGATAAACTACTTTTTAAGATGCTCAATAGTGGCGACTATCTGAAAAATGCGCCCACTGAAATGCTAGAACAGCACGACTATATTCACCTAATTCCAAAAATAAGCGAAAAAGGGCTGCGTTACGACCTGACTGTGCCCTTTGCCCGCTATGTGGTGATGCATCGAAACGACATTCAATTTCCATTTAAGCGCTATCAAATTCAACCAGTATGGCGCGCCGACCGTCCACAGAAAGGACGATACAGAGAGTTTTACCAATGCGATGCCGATGTCGTAGGCAGTGACTCTCTGATGAATGAGATAGAACTGGTGTCGATGATCGATGAGGTGTTTAACCGATTCGGTGTGAATATCACAATCAAAATCAACAATCGTAAGGTGCTCAGCGGCATAGCAGAAGTTATCGGTGCCCCTGATAAAATTATCGACATCACTGTCGCTATCGACAAAATTGATAAGATTGGCATAGATAATGTGAATGCCGAACTTCTGGAAAAAGGACTTCCACAAGCAGCAATCGATGCTCTTCAGCCACTTTTAACCCTCAGTGGCACAAATGAAGAAAAACTCAGCACTCTTTCCAATCTGCTTTCGAAGAGTGAAGTGGGCATGAAAGGCGTAGAAGAACTTCGATATGTACTCACCAACGCCCAAGCGCAGCAGCCTAAAGCTTGTGTGGAGCTTGACGTGTCGCTTGCCCGTGGTCTGAACTACTACACTGGCACCATCATTGAGGTTAAGGCTCAAGATGTGGTTATCGGCAGTATTACAGGTGGCGGTCGTTACGATAATCTTACTGGTGTATTTGGCATGCCTGGCACTTCTGGTGTGGGAATCAGCTTCGGTGCTGATCGTATTTATGATGTGCTGAATGCTTTAGACCTTTATCCCAAGGACACCTTGTCGTCAACAAAAGTATTGTTTATCAATTTCGGTGAACAAGAAGGAGCACTTTCGCTAAAGTATGTGATGAGACTAAGAAAAGAAGGAATCCCAGCCGAAATATATCCCGACTCCGCTAAGATGAAAAAACAAATGAGCTATGCCAACAGTAAAAATGTGGCTTATGTGGCAATGGTAGGGGAGAATGAGATGAATGACGGCACCATAGCCCTAAAATGTATGGAAACTGGCGTTCAAGAAAGCCTCTCCATTGAAGAAGTGATTAACAAATTAAGATAATCAAAACAAGAGGTTTTCTAATAATCCTCCCTTTCTTTACTCCTACAGGGCAGAATGGAACAAGCTAAAGACTGTATTTTTGAAAAGTTGCTCAATTTGCCACTATTTCAAGGCATCAGTAGAAACACGCTTTCAAATTTGGTGGAAAAATTTCCCTTTCATTTTTTGAAATATGATACGGGGGAAACAATTATTGATGCCGGAGAAAAATGTACGCATATCCGCTTTGTGATTTCAGGAAGTGTGAGCATCACAATGACGAGTAAGCAATCAAAGGTGGTGTTAAGCCAAATCATAGATGCGCCAGAAGTGATAGCGCCCGACTACCTTTTTGGTAGATCTACAGAATATCCTTGCATGGTGAAAGCAGCAAATATGTGTGGCGTTCTTCAAATAAAAAAGACTGACTATATAGCCATGCTACAGTCTGAAAAAGTGCTACTTTTCAATATTCTCAATTATCTGTCGAGAAATTCACAGAATAGGCTCTGGACTTTCACAAGTAAAACGGGAGGAAAATTCACAATTCGTCTGGCTCTGCTTATATATGAATTAACTACGCGCAACTCAAGAGACATAAAGCTCACATTCAAGCAAAAAGATTTATGTGCGCTGTTAGGAGTAAGGCGTACAACGCTAATCATGTCGCTTGACGAATTGAGAAACAACGGAATCATCAGTTATAGCCAAAACGAAATCACAGTTTTGGATAGAAGCGCATTAATTGATATCATACACAGTTAAAAAATGGCAAAATCTACTTATTACACACAAGGCACGTGTTCAACGCAAATCGACATCACAACCAATGAACACGGAGAAATAGAAGATGTGCAATTTCATGGTGGTTGTAATGGCAACCTTCAGGGAATTTCCGCACTTGTGAAAGGCATGAAAATAGAAGATGCTATCAGCAAATTAGAAGGGATTAAATGCGGAGCTAAAAGCACTTCATGTCCCGACCAGTTGGCCAAAGCACTGAAACAAATGCTGTAATAATCTATTCATAAGATTAACAAAATAAATAAAGGGGCTCGAAAATCGGGTCCCTTTATTTTGTTATATATAACTAAGGATTATTTCGCCTCAGGTTCCACACCCCATTGCTGAAGGGCAAGACGGCGATAATTATTATAGCGCCATTGTGCATTTTCCTTAGCAGCGTGGAAGAGTTCATCAGCCTCAGAAGGATATTGCTTCATCACTGACGCGTAGCGTACTTCACCTTTCAAGAAGTCAATGAAGTTGTCCCAGTTAGGTGCCTTGCTGTCGAGCGTGAATGGATTCTTCCCTTCAGCCTCCAGTGCTGGATTGTAACGCCAGAGATGCCAATAACCACATGCCACAGCCTTAGCTTCCTCGGCTTGACTCTTGCCCATACCAGCTTTCAAACCATGGTTGATACATGGAGCATAAGCAATTATCAATGAAGGACCATCGTAGGCCTCCGCCTCACGAATAGCTTTAAGGGCTTGAGCGTTATCTGCACCCATAGCAATCTGTGCTACATACACATAGCCATAAGTGGAGGCAATCAAGCCAATATCCTTCTTTCTCACACGCTTACCAGCAGCAGCAAACTTTGCGATAGCACCAATTGGTGTAGCTTTTGATGCCTGACCGCCAGTGTTAGAATAAACTTCTGTATCAAGTACAAGGATATTCACATTCTTACCTTGAGCAATCACATGGTCGAGACCACCGAAGCCAATATCGTAAGAGGCACCATCACCACCAACGATCCATTGTGAGCGTTTCACCAAGTATTTAGCAAGGCTCTTCACCTTCTGGTTGCATTCCACATCACTGTCGGCGATAGCCTCTTGAATCTTGTCGCTCAATTCACGGCTCTTAGGACCATCATTGTAATTGTCGAGCCACTCTTGGTAAAGCGCTTTAACATCATCAGAAACGCTGTCGCAAGCAAGAGCTTCTTGAACATAGCCCTTAACACGAGTGCGGAGCTTTTCATCACCAATAAACATACCAAATCCAAACTCGCAGAAGTCCTCAAAGAGTGAGTTAGCCCAAGCAGGACCATGACCCTTTGCATTAGTAGTAAGTGGGGTAGATGGAACTGCTGCCGTGTAGATAGAAGAACAGCCTGTGGCATTGGCCACCATTTCGCGGTCACCAAAGAGTTGTGAAATGAGCTTGAGGTAAGGTGTTTCACCACAACCAGAGCAAGCTCCATTGAATTCAAAGAGAGGAGTGGCAAACTGTGAATTCTTCACATTTTGCTTGATATCGATAAGATGCTGCTTTGAAGTAACATTCTTGATGCAGTAATCCCAAAGTTTTTGATCAGTCTCATGTTCCAAAAGTGGAGCCATTTCAAGCGCCTTAGCACCACGCTTGCCAGGACATACATCAACACAGTTGCCGCAGCTCAAGCAGTCGAGCACATCAACCACCTGCACGAACTTCAATCCTTCAAGTCCCTTACCAATTGCCTTAAGTTTATCCTCTTCCTTGAATGGAGATGCTGCAGCCTCTTCTTCATCAAGAAGGAATGGACGGATAGCTGCATGAGGACAAACGTAAGCACATTTGTTACACTGAATACAGTTTTCTGCATTCCATACTGGCACAAAGTTGCCTACGCCACGTTTTTCATAAGCGGCTGTGCCATTTTGCCATGTGCCATCTTCGATACCTTTAAATGCACTTACAGGGAGAAGATCGCCATCTTGAGCATTAATCGGACGAACAAGGTTGCGAACAAACTCTGGCGCGTCATCTTCAACCACACTGTCGGTAGGCAGATTTGACCAAGCAGGATCCACAGTGAGCTGCTTATATTCACCGCCTCTATCCACTGCCTGGTAGTTTTTGTTAACCACATCTTCACCCTTGCGGCCATACGACTTCACAATAAATTCCTTCATCTGCTCAACTGCAAGGTCAACGGGAATCACGCCAGTGATGCGGAAGAAAGCCGACTGGAGAATGGTGTTGGTACGGTTGCCCAGACCAATTTCCATAGCAATCTTAGTGGCATTGATATAGTAAACGGTAATATTGTTGTCGGCAAAATATTTCTTTACACGATTAGGAAGATTCTTTGCAAGCTCTTCGCCTTCCCAAACGGTATTGAGCAAGAATGTGCCATTCTTTTGCAAGCCACGAGTCACATCATACATGTGAAGGTAAGCCTGTACGTGGCAAGCCACAAAATTAGGAGTGGTCACAAGATAAGTGGAGCGGATTGGCTCGTCGCCAAAACGAAGGTGTGAACAAGTGAAACCACCCGATTTTTTTGAATCGTAAGAGAAATATGCTTGGCAATATTTGTCGGTGTTATCACCAATAATCTTAACAGAGTTCTTATTGGCACCCACAGTACCATCTGCGCCAAGACCATAGAATTTAGCTTGGAACATACCTTTACCACCAACTGCAATCTCTTCTTTTTGTGGAAGTGAGGTGAATGTCACGTCATCTACAATGCCTACAGTGAACTGATTCTTAGGCATTGGCAACGCAAGGTTTTCATACACCGCCATAATTTGGGCTGGAGTAGTGTCCTTTGATCCAAGACCATAACGGCCACCCACAATAAGTGGAGCGTTTTCTGTGCCGTAGAAGCAGTCTTTAACATCGAGGTACAGTGGATCACCATTTGCACCAGGCTCTTTTGTGCGATCAAGCACTGCGATACGCTTTGCGGTGCTTGGAACAGCTGCTAGGAAGTGCTTAGCAGAGAATGGACGATACAAGTGAACCGAAACGAGACCCACCTTTTCGCCTTTTTCTGTCATATAGTCGATAGCCTCACGAATAGCCTCGGTCACTGAGCCCATAGCTATGATTACGCGGTCGGCGTCGTTGGCACCATAGTAATCAAACAAGCCATACTCACGACCGGTGATGGCATTAATTTTATTGATATAATCTTCTACAACAGCAGGGATTGCATTATAATATTCGTTGCACGATTCGCGATGCTGGAAGAACACATCTGGATTTTCATTTGTACCGCGTGTTACAGGGCTGTCGGGGTTCATCGCGCGCTTACGGAACTTGGCAAGAGCCTCGCGATCCAAAAGCGGTTCGAGATCTTCTTGAGAAAGAGCCTCAATTTTTTGAATTTCATGAGATGTGCGGAATCCATCAAAGAAGTTCAAGAAAGGTATGCTGCACTTAATGGCTGCGAGGTGTGCCACAGCCGACAAATCCATCACTTCCTGCACAGAGCCTTCGCAAAGCATTGCAAAGCCAGTCTGGCGAGTGGCCATCACATCTTGATGGTCGCCAAAAATACACAATGTATGTGAAGCCAGAGTACGAGCAGTCACATGGAAAACACCGGGGAGAAGTTCACCGGCAATTTTATACATATTTGGAATCATCAGCAACAAGCCTTGTGATGCCGTGTATGTAGTGGAGAGAGCACCTGCCTGGAGCGATCCGTGAAGAGCGCCGGCAGCACCTGCTTCGCTTTGCATTTCCTGTACTGTAACTGTTTCGCCAAAGATGTTTTTACGGCCAGCTGCCGCCCATTCATCGACATGCTCTGCCATAGGCGAAGATGGTGTGATAGGGTAAATAGCTGCCACTTCAGTAAACATGTAGCTGATATGTGCGGCTGCAGTATTACCATCACACGTCATGAATTTCTTTTCTTTACTCATGAGTTTGATATTATGATTAAATGAATTAGTTGTTGTTTATGCAAATATATGCGAAGTTACAAAAAAACTGCCGTTTATCAAACTCGAAAAGTCACTAATCTACATTATTTATAATAATTCAAAAAATTCAAGAATTATATGGCTAAGTATAGGCCCTCAATGACTTTTTTTTCGTAATTTTGCCCAAATTATAATTACTATGCATTCTCGCAATGAAATTTGATTTAGATATTTTAAGTTCAAAAGCTGTCAGCGATTATACGGTGTTGCCGTCTGACGATAATAGTAACAAGCTATACATTCTTTCAAATAACCAAACGCTTGCAAGTGAAATCTATAACGAAGTTGTCACGTCACATGATTTAAACAAGCACTTCTCCACAGAGGACTTCAATGAAATCATCGACAATTTAAGTGCAGACTGCAGAGCCGGTTTTAAGAAATCCGACTTCTTGATGGTGGCTTACAATGCCGCTGGCTGCTTTGTGGCTCAAACTGGCAATACCAGAGCCATTCAGGTGCGCCCCGATGAACAGGAAATCGTGTTTGACACCAGAAATTTGGTGCTCGACATCTACAATTCCAAGGCCAAAGTTTGCCAACTGACTGACTATAAGCCTGGCGACATTATGCTTTTAAGCTCTAAAGAAGAGCTGGATGCCAGCAGCATCAGGCGCACGCTATCAAACCCAGCCATATCCTTTACGGAGAAGAACGACAAAATCAGAAGTTCAAAAGATTTGAGCAATGCTTGCTACGTGCTGCTTAATGCCACCAACGTGCAAACTTCATTTTCTTTTGATTTTCTTAAAAAGGTAAAAATCAAATACATTGGTTACGTTGCGCTCGTATGCATTATTTGTGCTATCGTAGCCTGGCTGGTCATCTATAATCCATTTAAGAGTTCTGACGGAGGAACAGTGGTGGACGAAGACTCTATCGTGAATGTGAACCCTCCACACAATGCCGACACCACTATCGTGAAGCCGGAAGCGACACCTGCCGTGGCAGTAACCGACTCCATCAAAGCAGCCGAAGCTAAGGCTGCCAAAAAAGCGAAAGCAGAGAAAGTTCCTCCTACAGTGCAAAACAGTACGGCACAAGAGCAAGGAAATGGGGCTGCAGCAGAAAGTGCTCCAGTCAATCAAGAAAAAACTCCAAGTGCTACAAATACCGAGCAAAAGCCTGCTGCCACGCCCGAAGCCACTTCCACAACAAGCGGTGAATAATTTTCAAAAGAAATAACTTCAAAATGGCTCGCTCAATTTTAAGAAAACCATAAAATTGAGCGCCATTTTTTAATGCAACCAATTCAATACAAATAATGATAATAACAAACAACTTAGGAATTCAATTCGGAAAAAAAGTCTTGTTTCAAGATGTGAACCTGAAATTCACCCCAGGAAACTGCTATGGTATCATCGGGGCAAATGGCGCTGGAAAAAGTACGTTGATGCGTATGCTCAGCGGCCAACTGGCACCCACACACGGAACCGTCACTCAAGGCCCAGGTGAACGAATGAGCGTTCTCGCACAGGACCACTTTGCTTTCGACGATTATTCTGTAATCAACACCGTGCTTCAAGGCCACGCTGAATTATGGGCTATAATGAAAGAAAAAGATGAAATCTACGCAAAAGAGAATTTCACCGATGCTGATGGCGTTAGAGCCAGCGAGCTTGAGGAAAAATTTGCAGAAATGAACGGCTGGAACGCCGAAAGCGATGCGGCAGCCCTACTGAGCGGATTGGGTGTGAAAGAGGAGTTTCACCACACCATGATGAAAGATATGCCAGCCAAGGCGAAAGTGCGCGTGCTTCTGGCACAAGCGCTTTTCGGCAATCCCGACAACCTGTTGCTCGACGAGCCTACCAACGACCTCGATCTTGACACCGTTTCTTGGCTTGAGAACTATTTGAGCAACTGTGAGAACACAGTGCTTGTGGTGAGCCATGACCGTCACTTCCTTGACGCTATCTCTACCCACACGCTGGATATCGACTACCATAAAATCACGCTGTATGCAGGCAACTACAGTTTCTGGTACCAGAGTAGCCAGTTGGCTCTACGCCAGCAGCAACAGCAGAATAAGCGCGCTGAAGAGAAAAAGAAAGAGCTTTTGGAATTTATACGCCGCTTTAGTGCCAATGTGGCCAAATCAAAACAAACCACCAGCCGCAAAAAGATGCTGGAAAAACTCAATATAGAAGAAATCCAGCCGTCATCGCGCCGTTATCCAGGCATTATTTTCACTCCAGAACGCGAACCAGGAAATAAGATTCTTGAAGTGAATGGACTCACAGCAAGTGTTGACGGAGAAATCCTTTTCAAAGACTTGACTTTCAATGTTGAAAAAGGCGACAAAATAGTGTTCCTTAGCCGAGACCCTCGTGCCATGACGGCATTTTTTGAGATCATAACAGGCAACAAGAAACCCGACTCCGGCACATTTGAGTGGGGGCAAACAATCACTTACTCTTATCTGCCCCTTGAAAGCGACAAGTTCTTCAACAACGACTACAACCTTGTGGACTGGCTCGCGCAATACAGCGACGACACCAGTGAAATTTACCTGAAAGGATTTTTGGGTAAGATGCTTTTCACCGGAGAAGACGTACTGAAAAAGGCTAAAGTACTATCTGGTGGCGAAAAACGCAGATGCATGATTTCAAAGATGATGATGACAAATGCCAACACTATCATTCTCGACACCCCCACCAACCACCTCGACTTGGAATCGATTCAGGCATTCAACAACACACTACAAGCATTCAAGGGCATCGTGCTGATGTCGAGCCACGACCATGAGTTCATACAAACAGTATGTAACCGCGAAATAGAACTCACTCCTAACGGAATCATCGACAAGATGATGGACTACGACGACTACATCACTGATGAGAAAGTGCTGGCGCTTCGTGAACAATACTACCAGCAGAAATAAGATTTTCCACCTAATAAATAAAAGGCTACCGGAACTATCCGATAGCCTTTTTATTTTATTAGCAGTGGAGATGGAGGGGATTGAACCCTCGTCCAAACGTGGAACCAATAAGCTTTCTACATGCTTAGTCTTGACTTGATTTTCGACGATAGGCAGGATCAAGACCACCAACCTAAAGCTTATTCTCTAAATTTCGCCAAATCCTCGAGACTCGAATCCAGCTATTCCCGAAATTCCAGCACCACCATATCGAAACGCCTCGGAAAAAGGGCAATCGGGTGATGTCTCGTTGCTACCTCCTTGGGTAGCAATAAAGCCAACTTACTGTGCTTCGGTTAGGCAGCGAGAGCGTAGTTATTTTCGCCAGTTAAAATTTTTAATGACTGAGATTATAGAGCATTGCCATCATCGCTCTGCATGCTTACCTATCACCTCTACATGCTGTCAAAGCCATGTCATCCCCAATGGTTTTGTGATAAGTGGTGCAAAATTAGTTCTTTATTTTTAAAAAGAAAAATTGTAATGTATTTTTTTAATAAAAATCAGTAAAAAAGCACTAATTTTGCGCTGTGAAAATCAAAAGCATCATAACAGGCATCATCTTAGCCACACTTTTGCCAAGTTGCGGCCAAGATTCAAATATAGCAGACTACACAGTGAAAATACACACCGACGTGACCGACACCGACAGTGTGAAACTTCTGGTATATGAACCTGAATACCACAGCCTGCGCATGTTGAACAAGGGCAAATTAAAAAATGGGAAGGTGGAATTTTCTGGACAAATCAGCGAATCGCTGGTTGCATTTGTCAAAATTGGCAAAAACGCCCCCATATCTTTTATTCTTGAGCAATGCGAAACCTCACTCACCATAGGCAAGGAAAATGCAATTGTGTGGGGAGGAATAGAAAATCATGCTTACATGGGTCAGTGCAAACGCATTTACGACTTAGATAAAAGAATCAAGAGCATAGAGCTGGAATATAAAAGAAGAATCGCTGACTCCACACTCACAAAAATAAATGAAGGAAAACTGCTCAGAGCACACAAAGCATTAGCAAACGCTTTACGCAAAACCATTTATAACGACATTAAAAAAAACGATAATGCGTCACTCCTGTTGAAAGAAAAATTTCTCAACCGTCTCGACAGCGCGTCTCTGAAATCTCTTTAAATAAATATTAGTGCTAAAACTAAATATTAGTGCTAAAACCACATGACTAATGGTTTGTTATTTCTGTGCACTGAAAACAGCATGAACAAATATTAAAATATTTGTCCGAGCTAACTTTTTCCACAAAAACACTGAATTATAAAGCTGCTACATAAAAATTGAGCCGTACTCGAAAGTACGGCCCATTTATTTAAACCTTTTTAAATATCAGATAGAGTGTCAGGAATCTTATTCAGCAGCAGCTTCTTCGGCTGGAGCTTCCTCAGCTACCACCTCAAAAGGAATAACTGCCGACACCTCTTTGTGGAGCTTAACCACTGCTTCATACTTACCGAGTTCCTTAACCTGGTTTTTGATAACGATAATCTTGCGATCAATGTTATGGCCAAGTTTTTCAAGAGCCTCTGCAATTTGAACATTGGTGATAGAGCCATAGATAGTGCCCTTGTTGCTCACCTTAGCAGTAAGAGTAAGAGATACATCTTTCAAGCTCTCAGCGATAGCTTCGGCATCAGCCTTAATTTTAGCAAGCTTATGAGCGCGTTGACGCTGATTTTCTGCCAGAACCTTAAGAGCAGACTCTGATGCAATAACAGCCTTACCCTGTGGAATCAGGTAGTTACGACCGTATCCACTCTTCACTTCCACAACATCATCCTTGTATCCAAGGTTGTTGATATCTTCTTTTAAAATAATCTTCATATTAAACTTTCCTCCTTTTTTAAATTATTTCATCAAATCGGTAACATAGGGGAGTAAAGCCAAGTGGCGAGCACGCTTCACAGCTCTGGCTACTCTTCTTTGGAACTTCAGAGAAGTACCGGTGATGCGACGAGGAAGAATTTTACCCTGCTCATTCAAGAATTTCTTCAAGAATTCAGGATCCTTATAGTCGATGTACTTGATACCGCTACGTTTGAAACGGCAATATTTTTTCTTTTTAGTGTCCACTGAAAGTGGAGTGAGATAACGGATTTCTGATTGTTGTGCCATAATTTTAAACCTCCTTCATTAAGCGTTGTTTGATTCTTCAGCTGGAGCTTCTTCAGCCTTTACTTCTTTAGCACCTTTTTTTAAGCTACGACGCTTAATAGCGTATTCGTGTGCAAACTTATCAAGGTGGAAAGTGAGGAAGCGAAGCACGCGTTCGTCACGACGATAAGCTGTTTCGAGCTTGGCAACCACAGTAGGCTCTGCATCAAACTCAAGTAAGTTGTAAAATCCGGTAGTCTTCTTTTGAATTGGATAAGCGAGTTTACGCATACCCCAATTCTCTTCATTAACAATTTCTGCGCCATATTTAGCGAGAACTGCTTTGAATTTCTCTACCGCTTCCTTCATCTGTGGTTCAGATAAAACGGGAGTTAAAATGAAAACGGTTTCGTAATGATTCATATTACTTAATTATTGATTAAATATTAATAAACTGCTCCTTGCTTGCGCAAAAAGCGGTGCAAATTTAGTCATTATTTTGTTAATTCACAAATATTCACGCATATAAAACCTCCTCCAAAGGGAAAAATATGCGAAATGGGTGTACACGGTACCGATATTGAGCATCTTTCAAGCCCCTCATTGATGTTCTGGACGAAAAAGGTCGTTTACCGTTTTAACAGGGTTGAAGGTTTCAATTGGCACTTCCACAAAAGCAGTAATCCAGTCGCTCATCGATCCATTCCAAAGTCCGGGAAGTTCCAATGCCTTAATATCCACGCCATCTTTCGACTTCATGCTGATAAGTCCAGTCTCTGGGTCAACGTATTTCTTAAGGTTGAATTTACCACCTTTATAATCCTTAATATAGCACACCAAATCCACGGGGTTGAAGTGAGTGCCACTTTTCATCAAAGCCACAGCTTCAGGGTTGGACGAGTCGATTTGAGCCGACTCGAGTATTTGTGGAGAATAAGTGCCATCAGGATTATAAGCCAAATAAGGGCCACCACCAGGCTCTCCTTCATTTTTCACTACGCCACACACACGAATTGGGCGATTCAACTTTCCTTTAATGAAATCAGCCAGTTGCTGGTCATTCATTTCATCAGTGTGTGGGGCGTGAATAGATAGCTCATTTTCTAAATAAGAGAGCATCGTTTTCAAGTCATCACCAGTAATAGCACCCGAATCAAGTTGGTGAAGCATCGACGACACACGCTGTTGGATCTGGACAAGATAGCCAGCAATCACTCGTTTGTATTTCACCGTCACATGCCGAAATTTTGAAGGCACCACGTTGTCAATATTTTTAATGAACACCACATCTGCATCTTGCTCATTCAGGTTTTCAATGAGTGCGCCATGGCCCGCGGGGCGGAAAAGAAGCTCTCCATCAGCATTTCTGTAGGGTGTGTTGTCCATATTCACCGCAATGGTATCGGTTGAAGATTTCTGCTCCGACATCGTTACGTTATATTTCACTCCCCACACTTGCTCATAAAGGGAAATTTTTTCAGATAAAACCTTTTCGAATGCCATCTTGTGTTCTGGCGAAACGGTGAAATGCAAATTCACCACATGGTTTTTGTCGGCTGCGTATTGTGCGCCCTCCTCTAAATGCTCCTCAAGAGGTGTATGAGAATTGCCACCTGCCGCTTTATGGAATTTTAGCAATGCCTTAGGCAATGAGCCATAGTTAAGTCCGTCGCTGCCAAGCATTGCATTCACCACATCGGCAAAGCGGTTTGCTGCAATAAGTTCGGGAATGTTGAGTTGGAAAAGGGTTTTGCATACCTTATTCAAATCCGAATAAAATGCAAACATTGAAATATTGTTGAAAAAATCTTTTTCAAAGTCAGTGGTAGGGGTGCTCTTGCCGGAATTGACAAACGCAAACATATTTTTAAACATTCTACTTGCCGCACCAGAAGCGGGAACAAACTTCTCGATTGAATTTCCTGCGTTTTGAAAATCCTTCCAAGTCTTCACACACTCTGCAATCTCATCGTTGTCAAAACGCTTGATGCCATTACCGATAGTGGCAACAGCCTCTATTTTGAGAAAAGGGAAACCAGTCTTAAAACGAGTCAATTGACTTTCTATCACGTCGGGTGATATGCCCTTTCTTTTCACGAATTCCAAATCAGCTGGGGTTAACATAGCAATAATTATTTTTAAAACATTTTAGGTTTGTAACAAAATGGTGTAAAAGAAAATATAATTTCCTCTCAACTTGTAAAGTTAAGCATTTTATTTTAATTTTGGGGTGAAATTTAGACAACAAAATAACGCAAATGACCACAGAGCACAAATATTTCAGCAAACAGGAGAAGGCTAATGTTGTAGGGCACATAAAAGCCTTGCGCAAAATACTGGGTGAAGAACTTAGTGTTTCCGACTTTCATAAAGTGCGGCAGGTGATCACCGCCGGCATAAACGCTGATTTTTTCAAGCGCGACAAATATGGAATCAACCCTGTAGAAAGAAGTCTGTGTACGGCCGAGCTTGTGAATGAGCTTATCACTCCCGACAGGAATATCACGATTGCCACTATGGTGTATAATTTGTCTCGAGAAGGTTTTATTTCAGAAGCCGATATCCAAAATATGTTTGGCGAAGACGTGGAAAAGCTTGTACATGGTCTGATAAATGTGGCAAATCTTTACAAAAAGCAGGCAGCAGTGGAGAATGACAATTTTCACAAACTGCTGATGACCTTTGCCGAAGACATCCGCGTGATTATCATCATGATTGTGGACCGACTGGGACTAATGCGTAAAATCAACCATCACCCCGACGAGAAATTTGTGCGCGACATATCATCAGAAGCGCGCTACCTATATGCACCGCTTGCACACCGTCTTGGCTTATACACTATTAAATCAGAACTTGAAGACTTATCTCTTAAGTACCTGAATAGAAAGATGTATAGCCAAATTGCAGAAATGCTGAATGAGACGAAACGCCAGCGCGATAGCTACGTAACCAATTTCATTGAGCCAATTAGAAAACGGCTTGACGACACTGGACTGAAGTATGAGATAAAAGGGCGCACAAAATCAATCAACAGCATTTGGAACAAGATGCGGAAGAAGCATGTGGGGCTGAACGAAATGTACGACCTCTTTGCTATTCGTATAATCCTCGATTCGCCATTGGAGCAAGAGAAAAAAGACTGCTGGGTTGCATATTCTGTGGTTACGGATATCTACACAGCAAATGTGTCACGCCTGAAGGACTGGATTTCGATGCCGAAATCCAATGGCTACGAGTCGCTCCACATCACGGTGAGAGGACAGGGCGACAAATGGGTGGAAGTGCAAATTCGCACGAGAAGAATGGACGAGATAGCCGAGCGCGGTCTTGCCGCCCACTGGAAATACAAGGGCATTAAAAGTGAGGGCGATGTGGACAAGTGGATGAACAATGTGCGCGAAGTGCTTGAGGCTGGCCAAAACGGTCAAATGGAGCTAATTAGGGAAATGAACATGAACCTTTACGATAAGGAGGTGTTTGTGTTCACTCCAAAAGGAGACCTGTTTAAACTTCCTCAAGGAGCCACAGTGCTCGACTTTGCGTTTCACATTCACTCTAAAGTGGGCTGCCAGTGTATTGGTGCAAAAGTTGACGGAAAAAACCAGAAGCTCAACTACAAGTTGAAGAGTGGCGACACAATTGAGGTGCTCACAGCTTCAAACCAATCACCACGGCAAGATTGGCTGAATATAGCGGTCACCTCAAAAGCTCGCAACAAAATCAAGCAGGCGGTAAACGAGGAGAAGCTGAAAAAGGTGGAAATGGCGAGGGAACTGCTCAACCGACGCTTCAAAAACCGAAAAATTGAAGTAGATGAAGCCTCTTTTTCTAAGTTTGTGAAAAAGAGTGGCTACAAGTCGATTACTGATTTCTATGTGGAAATTGAGCAAGGCGTCATCGACGTGAACGATGTGATAGAGAAATATATCGAATTCACAAAGCCCACAGAACAGGTATCTGCCCACGAGACAGCCGACAAATTTGTGTTGCAATCCAGCAGTCAAGCATTTGACAATGTGGACAGCGACATTTTAATTATCGGTGATGACGTGAAAGGAATCAACTATAAATTTTCAAAATGCTGCAACCCAATTTATGGCGATAAAATCATGGGGTTCATTGCCAGTGATGGAGCCATTAAAATTCATCGCCTTGACTGCGGCAACGTTAAAAACCTGATGGAGAAGTACCCCTACCGTGTCATTAAATCTGAATGGTCGGGAAAACTCGGCAATCAATTCGCGGTAACACTGAAAGTGGTAGGACAGGACGATATTGGCATTGTTTCTAATATCACCTCGCTCATCAACAAGGAGGGGAACGCGATATTGCGAAGCATCTCCATCAACTCCAATGGCGGTCTGTTTGAGGGCCATTTAGTGATTGGTATCAGCAGCCTTGACCATTTGTCAAACTTAATGAAGAAAATCAAAAACCTCAAAGGTGTAAAAGACGTGGTTCGGTCATAGAATTAACACTCCATTATATATTCTATATGATAAAATTATTTTTTAGCGTAGTTAGCATCTTTTGCTTGCCCTTCACTGCTTATGCAGCGACAGATTTTGTGAAAATCCAAGGCACAGTCACCGACTATCATGGCAACACCATCGACTCATGCACTGTGCTAATATACAACCCGGATTTCTCAATAGCCTATGAAACGACAAGCGACGCACAAGGCCATTACATTCTCGACAGCATACCAAAAGGACGTTATGCAGCCATTGCCGCTATGCGAATGAATGAATATCCACGCCAACTGCAAGTTGCCCCAAACAACATGAAACTGGAATTTTGGGCCTGGAATATTATTGCCGAAAACGACATCATTCTGAACATACGATATGACAAATTGGAATTGTATGGCACTACTGCATTTTTAGAATATGGTGGCCGACAAGAAATGCTCATCTACACACGCCCGATGAGCGTCACTAAAGTACTCGCTTACCAGAATTTCATGGACAAAGCCGATGCCGAGAAAAACTCTATCGTAACGATTGAGCCACAGTATATGAGCTTTGAGGTGTATGCCGACGGTAAGCCGTTGGAAATATACTCTGTTCAGCCCCTTACAATGCAAGACAAAAATAATAGCGCAGGCAACGACATCTGCTACCTTTTACAAGTGCAGCTTCCAAAAGATATTTATTCACGTGAATTGCCGTATGAAATAAGAGTGGTAGGGCACAATTCCCAATACCAGGAACATGGCGAAAGTGTTTATTATCTCGAACCTCCAAAATACACTTGGAAAAACAAATAATTTACTCACACCTATTCTACATTTCTCTCTGTTGAAAGAGTGATTGATAAAAAAGGCATGCGTTTGTTTACACAGACACATGCCTTTAATTATATGTTATATTTCAGAAGTCCAATTACTCTTGCTCGAGGGCGCCCTGAGCTGCTGCTACACGTGCAATTGGCACACGGTAAGGAGAGCATGACACATAATCGAGGTTGAGTGATGCACAGAATTTAACCGATGAGGGCTCGCCACCATGCTCGCCACAGATGCCTACGTTTAGTTCGGGCTTGGTGGCACGACCACGTTCTGTACCCATTCTCACAAGCTGACCTACGCCGGCTTGGTCAAGAATCTCAAATGGATCGTTCTTGAGAATGCCAAGTTGCTTGTATTGATTGAGGAACTTAGGAGCATCATCGCGAGAGTAGCCAAATGTCATTTGTGTAAGGTCGTTGGTACCAAACGAGAAGAAGTCGGCAATTTCTGCAATTTCATTAGCCACAAGAGCTGCACGAGGCACTTCAATCATAGTACCCACCTTATAGGCTACGGTTGTACCACGTTCCTCAAACACTTGCTTTGCAGTGTTGTTGATGATGTCGGCCTGACGCTTAATTTCTTCCTTCACGCCCACAAGTGGCACCATAATCTTTGGATGCACATCAATGCCACGAGCCTTCACATTGAGTGCAGCCTCAATGATGGCGCGAGTCTGCATCTCTGTGATTTCTGGATAAGTGTTACCCAAGCGGCAGCCACGGTGACCGAGCATAGGGTTGAACTCTTCAAGCGAAGAACAAATTTGCTTGATTTTTTCGAGCGACATAGCGGTGTCGTTGGCAAGTTCACGCATTGTCTCAAGCTGATGAGGCACAAACTCGTGCAATGGTGGGTCAAGCAAGCGAATAGTCACATCATAGCCATCCATTGCCTCAAACATACCCTCAAAGTCGCTACGCTGAAGAGGAAGAAGTTTTTGAAGAGCCACTTTTCTGCGCTCTACAGAGTCGGCAATAATCATTTCACGCATAGCCTTGATGCGATCGCCCTCAAAGAACATGTGCTCGGTGCGGCAAAGGCCGATGCCTACAGCACCAAACTTACGGGCCACTTTCGCATCACGTGGGCTATCAGCATTGGTGTAAACTTTCATCTTTGAGTACTTTTCTGCAAGAGTCATAATTGCAGAGAAGTCGCCACTGATGTCGGCATCTACAGTAGAAACAAGTCCATCATACACCTCACCAGTAGAGCCATTGATTGAAATCCAATCACCTTCATGATAGGTTTTACCACCCATCTTCACAGTTTTAGCCTTATAGTCAACCTTGATTTCTCCAGCACCCGACACGCAGCATTTGCCCATACCACGAGCCACCACAGCAGCATGTGAAGTCATACCACCACGAGCGGTGAGAATACCTTGAGCCACAGTCATACCACGAAGGTCTTCTGGAGAAGTTTCGATGCGCACCATAATCACCTTTTCATTGCGCTGAGCCCATTCTTCGGCATCGTCGGCAAAGAACACGATTTTACCTGTGGCAGCACCTGGAGAAGCGGGCAGACCTTTTGCCATTACTTGCGCATTGGCTACAGCACTCTTGTCAAATACAGGGTGAAGTAGTTCATCGAGTTTGCCTGGCTCCATACGTTTGAGCACAGTTTTTTCATCGATTTCACCTTCGCGAAGAAGATCCATAGCAATCTTCACCATAGCGGCGCCAGTGCGTTTGCCATTACGAGTTTGAAGCAGCCAAAGTTTACCATTCTGAATAGTAAACTCCATATCCTGCATATCTTTGTAATGGTCTTCGAGGCGTGCTTGAATATCTACAAGTTGTGCTGCACATTCAGGCATTGTTTCTTCAAGTGATGGATATTTGGCTTTACGCTCTTCTTCGCTGATTCCTTGAAGTTTTGCCCAACGGCGGCTGCCTTCTGTCATAATCTGTTGTGGAGTGCGCACACCTGCCACCACATCTTCACCTTGTGCATTGATGAGGTACTCACCATTGAAAAGATTTTCTCCAGTACCGGCGTCACGTGAGAAGCAAACACCAGTAGCTGAGGTATTACCCATATTACCATAAACCATTGCCTGCACGTTGACTGCAGTGCCATAGCTTTCTGGAATTTGGTTCATTTGGCGATAAAGAATAGCGCGCTCATTGTTCCAACTATCGAACACAGCATATATAGCACCCCAAAGCTGTTCCCAAGCATCAGTAGGGAAGTCTTTACCAGTATTTTCTTTCACAGCCTTCTTGAAGAGCTTAACCAACTGTTTCAAGTCGTCAACATCAAGTTCAGTGTCGAACTTAACACCTTTTGCAGTTTTCACAGCTTCAATAATCTCTTCAAATGGATCGATGTCGGTTTTATTCTGAGGCTTCATTCCAAGCACCACATC
>JBNMJK010000047.1:0-19771 GCA_050873765.1 Sodaliphilus sp. | reverse complement strand
GCCCACATCTGCATCTGCTTCGTGGCCCTGAAGGTGTACAAGGAGCTGGAGCGTATGCTGAAAGTCACCGGAATACAGATGAGCGTCGACAAGGTGCTCGCACTGGCAAAGACTGTGACCACAATACAGATCAAACTGCCGCTGAACAAGGACGTTTACACACAAACCATGCTGATGACAAGGCACCAGCGAATCGCCAAACTCTTTGACGACGATTTTTGGGTGACACGATGACGAAGTCAGGAAAAGGATGAGCTGCACAAAAAAAGGATCAGCCCACTCGGTTTAGAACCATGTGGGCTGATGCTTTTTGCTTAGCAATGCGCGCTCGGCTTATTCGTCATTGGGCATTCTTTTCGCTTTTTGAGGAATAAAAAGGTAGGAGCAAAATTTCCAAATTGCTTTAATCACGCGCTTTATTACTGATAGTAAATGCATTGCTCTGTTAGTGTCCAATTTGTGTTCAACGCCCGATATTGGCAATCTTTCATTTTACACATTATTTTATGATTGCTTCCTTGATGCTTTCTACGATATAGCGCACGTCGTCATCAGTGACGTAGGGACCTGCCGGCAGGCAGAAGCCAACCTTGAAGATGGATTCCTCTACGCCATTGGTATATACAGGCGCGTCGGCATACACTGGCTGCTTGTGCATGGGCTTCCAAACTGGCCGACATTCTATTTTCTTGCCGAGCATGAATACACGCAGAGCCTCCACGTTTTCATTGGGCTGGCAATCCGTTACGGCTGAATCTACGGCATGGATCACGCCTGCGGCACCGCCAACAGCCGTTTTAACGACTTCCTTATAGGCATTTTCCTGGCCTTGAATCTTCACATCTGCGTCGAGCGTGGCGGCACAGAGCCAGAAGTTGGCATCATAGCGTGGATCTGATGGCTGCTTGTGGATATGCACACCCGGAACGTCTTTCAGCATTTTTTCATAAAGGGCCTGAACGTGTTTGTGATGAGCGATGTGGTCGTTGAGCACCGTCATCTGTCCGCGGCCAATACCGGCACACACATTGCTCATGCGGTAGTTGTAGCCAATGGCTGTGTGCTGATAGTAGGGGTAGGCATCGCGGGCTTGGGTTGCATACCACATGATATTGTTGGCTTCTTCCTCATTGCGACAAATCAAGGCGCCACCCCCCGAGGTGGTGATCATTTTGTTGCCGTTGAACGACAGCACACCATATTTGCCGAATGTGCCGAGCACTTGACCTCCGAAGCGTGATCCCATACCCTCGGCCGCATCTTCCACCACAGGTATGTCATATTTATTGGCTATCGCCATAATTTCATCGATGCGGTATGGCATACCGTAGAGCGCCACTGGCACGATAGCCTTTGGATATTTCCCCGTCTGCGCTTTGCGGTCGAGAATGGCTTTCTCCAGCAAAGCGGGATCCATGTTCCATGTTTCGCCCTCCGAACCTACGAAAACGGGCTTGGCACCCAGGTAAGTGATGGGGTGAGAAGATGCGCAGAATGTGAACGACTGCACCAGCACTTCATCGTCTGCCTTCACGCCACAGCCAATCAGCGCCAAATGCACGGCCGCTGTGCCGGCTGAGAGGCACACCACCTTGTGGGCGAGCTGTTCGGAGCCATCGCTCTTGCTGTTGACAAAAGCCTCCAAATCTTTCTCAAACGCATTCACATTCGGCCCCATCGGCACCACCCAGTTGGTGTCGAACGCCTCCTTCACATATTTCTGTTCCAAACCAGCCTCACTCATGTGGGCAAGGCATAGATAAATCGTTTTTCTTTCTTCCGACATAATAATTATTGTTAATTTTATTCTTTTTTACGCCATAATGCAGTAAATTTGCATCAAAACGACAGCATTTCTATTTAACTTTTAAATTTATTGTTATGGCACAGACATCTATGACAGTCCGTTTGGACAATCAACAAAAAGCAATATTCGACGAACTCTGCGCCCAGTTTGGCATGAGCGCAAACACTGCGATCAATATTTTTGTGAAGGCAGTGATACGCACCAAAAGCATTCCTTTCTCTATTTCTGCAGACTCTGAGAATGACATTAGGGAAAAAGCTTTGAATGTGTTCAATAAGTTACGCACAGATGCAGAAAACAGCAGTAAACCCGAAATGACTTTAGATGAAATCAACGCTGAAATAAACGAGGTCAGACGATTAAGAAAGGAACGCAACAATGGTGTATGCAGTAATTGACACAAATATTCTTGTATCTTCAATAATAACCAAGAATCCACTGGATGCAACAGTAAAAGTTGTTGCCAATATGTTTCAAAACAAGATTGTTCCTGTATTCAATGAAGAGATTCGGTCTGAATATTACGAGGTTCTGCATCGCCCGAAATTCAAAATAACTGAAGAACAAATTAATATTATTCTTGAGTATATGAAGAGATGTGGCGTACTTACAGAACGTATTCCATTTGACGGAGAGATGCCAGACGAGGACGACCGTGTATTCTACGAAGTTTCTCTAAGTAAAGAAGATTCGTTTCTTGTCACTGGCAACCTAAAGCACTTTCCAAAGACTCCAAAAGTTGTTACTGCCGCTCAAATGATGGAGATTTTGGATAATGAAATATAACTGTAGGAGTGTGTGCCACACACACGAGGCACACTCTTTTTATTCACACTTCCTCTCCGGCAAACTTCACCTTAAAGCCGAGCACCGTGGCCAATATCATTTCTATATCCTTCCAGAAAGAATAATGGCGGTAGTAGTGGCAGTTCAGGCGCACCTTGTCGGGATAGATCACCTTGTCGTTGTATTCAGTGGCAATGTCCTGCATCGGGCGAGAGTCGCCCTCGGCCTGCCTTTTTGCCACATATTCAGAAATCATCTCGTCTTCCAGCCTGTATTTCAGCGTGGCGGGTCCCGTGATGCCGGGCCGCAGCTTCAGCACGTCACGGTCGGCGCCTTGCAGTTTGTCGGCATAGCCCGGCACATCGGGGCGCGGCCCCACAAAGCTCATGTTGCCAATCAGCACGTCCCACAGCTCAGGCAGCTCGTCAATCTTGTAATGGCGCAGCTTCGCGCCAAACGGTGTGATACGGCTGTCGCCCGCCACACTCACCGACGATCCACTGTGCCTCACCGTCATCGAGCGGAACTTATGGCAAGTGAACAGCTTCCCGTCCTTGCCCACACGCTTCTGGCAGAAAAACGCCGGACCGCCAGGCATCTTCCTATGAATCAAAAACACCACGATGGGAAACACCCACCAAATCAAAATCAGTCCCAAAAGGGACGCCACAATGTCAAAGAGCCTCTTAATAAACATATAAAACTAAATATACGTTAAGTAGATTCAGCCTGTTTTGATTTTATTTATTCGAATATCCTTTACTTAATAAAGGGTAATTTCACAATGCCCACAAGTGATCCCCACCCATAAGAAATATGGAGAACAATAAAGCTGGCCAGCAGATAGTAAAAATTCAGCTGTTTTTTTATGGCAAGTTTGGCACTTACACACCCCAATGCCAGCAAATAAACAATTAAAGCCAATATAGTTATACATAGCGCTGGCTTCCAGACGATACCGACTAACATTGGAATGAGCAAAGACAAGACAAATGCTAAGGGGACAAAGTGCCGAACTGACAACGAGCGCATTTCTTTAGTGTAGAAAACGGTAAGGATATTCCATTTGCCATTACCAAAGTTATTCTTTGCCAACGCCTTATATGTTTCACGCGCTAAGTAGGTGCTGAATGTGTCAGGGATAATCACAATCTTGCCTCCGCCACGAATGATACGCTTATTTAGTTCGATGTCTTGATTGCGCACTAATCTAACGTCGTACATGCCGTATTTATCAAACACCTCTCGTTTCCAGCAACCAAACGGAACAGTTTCTACCTTTTGAACGCCTTTGATACCAGTACGAAATGTTGAGTTGCCCACACCAAACTTGTTACTCAGCACCTCACGTATAGCAAGCGTTTTTGGTGTTTTGTTCAATACATCGGTATGGCATACAGCCCCTACATTGTCGGCGCTATATTTCTGTAAAGCTGCCACCAATGCAGAAAAATAATTTTTCTCATACATAGCATGGGCATCAAGCCTCATAATCACATCGCCTTTCGCCACTTTGATTCCTAAATTCATAGCACAAGGCGCTATTCTATGTGGGTTATCTATTAATCTGATAAACGAATACTTGGCGATATACTCTGTTACAATCTCACGCGTTCGGTCTTCGCTCATGCCGTCAACGAGGATTATTTCCAAGTCATCCTTTGGATAATCCTGTTCCAGCATACTGTTAATACATTTTGCAATGTATTTCTCCTCATTATAAATCGGAACTATAACTGATAACATAATGATTTTAGATATTTATTTAGCTATGACTGGTTTGCAGGGCACACCTACGGCAGTTGTTCCTGCAGGAATTGATTTGTTTACCAACGCCATTGCTCAAATGATTGCACTTTCACCAATCTCTATATCGTGGCGGGCTGTTATAGATGTGCGCATACCAATATACGCGCCATCCCTTAACAGGGCATTCTCTTAATCAGCATTCTTTTATTATTTATTTGGTACTATATCCGAAATAATAGTATTTACACGTAAACACATTATTTTAAACAGTCCTTATAATATTGTATATAGCGCTTTGCAATGAGACTCCACTTAAAAATAGAAAAATCGACACTTTTATTAGAATATCTTTCTCTATTTAGAAGCATATCTCTCAACCCTTTAGTAATATCCTCAACCGACATTGGGTTAATAGCAACACCCACACTGTCATCAAACAAGCCATCAATACCTTGTCCTTTAGTATATAAAACAGGTAAATTCTGACTCAAAGCTTCCAAATACACTAAACCAAATGTTTCATATATGCTGGGCATTGCAAAAACGCTATTTTCACGCAAAGTGTTACATAAGGTTGGCTTATCATAAATCTTCCCTAAATATTTGAATGATTCTGGGTGCTGTGATATCAGTATTCTTATGCTGTTGGAACTTTCGTGGCCACCACCGACGAGCGTTAACTCTGTATCATTCAATTCAGCCTCCTTACGCAATAGCATTATAGCCTTACATAGCCTTATTACATTCTTGTTTTCAGAAAAGTCACCTATGTAAATCACCTTATGCGCTTTGACTGAATTATGATAGATATGTTCATGAAAGTAGTTGTCAACCCCATTGGGTATAAACACGAATTTGCTATTTATTTTATTTAGGAATGGTCGGATAATGAAATGCTGTTCAAAAATCCGTTTTAGGCCTTGGCTTATAAAGAATATACGTTTGGCATGAAGAAGTATCTTTATGCCATCTATCCATGTATTGGGTAGCATCTTCAGAAAACCATTGACATCTGTATTACGAACAGCGACAACATAAGGAATACCGAACTCTTTGTAGGCTTTGTAAGCGAGTGCTCCATCAGAAAACAGCGTATGCGCATGAATTAAGTCGACAGAACGCATATCAATCCGTTCTGTCATATCTTTGTACAATTTCTGAACTTTGTGGTGGTACGTGTATCTGTACCAAGGTCTAATACAGTGACTATATACAAACTCTATCTTTTTACCATCAAACTTATTATTGCCAAGCAGCCCCTTTTCACGAACTGGACAATAGACAATCTGGCTGATTCCTATATCGTCAAGATGCTTTACGAGATTAGAATGCACTTTACTGCCAGCAAAATCGTTCGCAATTTGAAGAACTCTCATTTGTCAACAAAATCTAAAATTCATAATATAAAATATATCAACAGGATGTTTAGGAAATATTTTAAAGAATAACCCTTCTATTTTATACTTTATTAATGAAGTGTTAGAATAGTCATCGTAAATAAACCTGTTTTTAGATAAAATACTATTGACCTTCTGCTTATCTTCTTTGGTTAATGGAAAATTCCGATTTAGGACTGTATTAATCGCACTTGCTATAATTTCGTTATATTTGCTACGATACTTTACTTCAACATGCTTTTCTGCAAACTTATGGATATGGGGAACCACGACATTTATCACATCATAGATTTTCTTTACATTTATTGTGCGAGTTATAGACTCTGGATTTTGGTAGACATAATAAATAATGTCATTCATGTAGCACACTTTCTTTGCAAAATAACGCATGCGAGGAGTGTATTCCACATCCTCGTGATAAATCCCTTCATAAAAACGAATGTTATATTCATCAAGGTGTGCCTTCCTCACAATTTGAAAAGGGGCGCATGAGGAAGTGTGTAGCAACATGGATTCTGGTCCAGAAGTGGATTGATATCCTGAATAATCCATTCTCCGTTGCAATCTATTATTTAGCACATTGGCTGCATTAATACAAAGAACATCGGGGGTCTCCAAACATAATTTATCCGATATTTTTTTTAGACAATTTTCTTCTATCCAGTCATCACTATCAACAAAGAATATATATTTACCTTTTGCTACGGAAATACCTGTATTACGAGCGGCAGATAGGCCACCATTAGACCGTGATACTACTTTAAGGTTAGAATGTGATTCAGCTATACTTTCTGCAATATATCTGCTATTGTCTGGTGATCCATCATTCACACAGATTATCTCATATTCGTTTTGTGATAAATTTTGTTTCAAGCAGCTAAGAATACATCTTTTAATATACTTCTCTACTTTATACATTGGTATTATTATCGACAGAATCATACTTTTTGAAATTTACGTTTAACCCGAACTATTAAAATAGTTAATGATTTACCAATGTGTCGAATAACCATTTTTTTAAATTTATTATAAGGCGTGTTCCAGCTTTCACTATAAAAATGAATAGAAACTGTATTTGGACTTATATTCATCTTTTTCGTATAAAAACTTTGAGGGCAGAATACATCCCATGGATAAATCCATACACCATTTATCTGTTGTAGTTTGTTGTTAGTTTTTAATCCTTTTGATATAAGTATTTCTGTCGTGTGCTTCACAATTGTAACAGGATTAGGCTTACCATACTTATCTAAAAAGTGAATACCCCTCAGTGGTCGGCCGCAAGAAATACCTGTTCAGCAAAAGTGACGCCGAGGCGGTTGACAATGCCATATTCTATTTCGTCGTGGAGAATTTGAATGACGACACCAGCCTGGAGGAGTTAAGGCAGATGCTCCCCTATTACTATAAAAAATCTCGCGAGTGACGAACTGTACACGCGAGATTTTTTCTTACAAACAAGACGCCTCTTTTCGGATGGTTACCTTTTTTTGTACAGCTCTTCCTTTTGTGTCACCCAAAAATCGTCGTCAAAGAGTTTGGCGATTCGCTGGTGCCTTGCCATCAGCATGGTCTGCATGAATACGTCCTTGTTCAGTGGCAACTTGATTTGTATTGTGGTGACAGTCTTTGCCAGGGCGAGCACCTTGTCGACGCTCATCTGTATTCCGGTGACTTTCAGCATACGCTCTAGCTCCTTGTACACCTTCAGGGCCACGAAGCAGATGCAGATGTGGGCCTCGATGCGTTTGCGCGTGAAGTGGAACATGGGGCGTATCTCTATCTTCGACTTGGCTATGCGAAAGGCGCGCTCCACGTGCCACAGGTTGTGGTAGGCCGTGTAGACGTCCTGCGCGGGTATGTCGGTGTTGGTCAGATAGCCCTTGAGCCCGTCCCAGCGTGAGTCGTCGGTGATGCGGCTGTAGTCGATGGCCACGCTCACCTCGCCGTCCATGGCCAGGAATTTGTTGTAGCCCCTCTTGTTGATATGCGCCTTTGTGAGCGTGCCGTGCCTGTAGGCCTTCTCCAGGCGGCGCACTCCCTTCTCTCGGTTGTAGGCGTCCTTGCGGGCGCGGTCGTCGGTATAGCCCACCAGCAGCCTGCGCCCGTTGCCCTTGTCGTACTCCACCATCCGGCAGTCGCGCCTGGGCTGGGCCAGTATCCAGTCCCTGACCTCGCGGCTCTCGCTCTTTATCTTCGCGCCTATGATGTACTTGTAGCCGTGGGCCTCGAGCTCGGCAATGTTGGCGCTGTTCATCAGTCCGGAGTCCGCCACGACCACGAAGTCGCCGAGCCCGTACCTGCCCACGAACTCATTTATGGTGGGCAGCATCGTGTGGCCCTCATACTTGTTGCCCTCGTGGATGCAGTAGGCCAACGGATAGCCGCCCAGGCTGACAAGCAGGCCGAGTATGATCTGCGGGTTGCTGTGGCGCCCCTCCTTTGAGAAGCCGGTGCGGCGCAGCTCGTCCTCATAGTCCGCCTCGAAGTAGAGCGTGGTGACGTCGTAGAACAGCACCCCGATGCTGCCCCCGAACAGCCTCGCCGTGTGGCGGACGCTGATGTCCTGCACCACCTCGTGCTGATGTCCGCTCAGCTTGTCGAGGTAGCGGTAAATCTTTGAGAGGTCCACGTCATCGTCAAAGTTGTTCTTGAGGTACTCCACCGTGGCGGCCTTGCTCGCGGGGCAGGCGAGGCGCGCCTTCACCAGCTTGCGGAACACCTCGTCGTCGATTCTGTTGAACCCGATTCGGTCGAACGTGCGGTCCAGGAGCAGGTCGCAGCCGTTGAGAAGGATATTGCTAACGTTAGACAGCCCCCGGCGCACGCTCACGGTCACACGCCTCATGCTCCTCCCCGAAGAGATCCAGCCGTGGTTGGCGGCGTGCCGTCTCCCTGGAAATCCACTCTCTCGCCCTGCTGACAAGACCGTTGACCTCCTCCACACTGCGAGCCACGCCTATCGTTGCAAGTTCCCTCATCTTGCCGCCAACCTTCTCCGCAACAATCACACCGATGTTGCCTGACGGATATTTCTTTTTTCTGACAAACATAGTTAAAATACCTTTCGTGTCACCCAAATTCAGGTGACACGAAGATACAAAATACTATTTATCAGACAATTATAAAATACACGTTTTTTTGAGTGACGAAGTCAGGAAAAAGTGGTTCTGTTGATGAACGTGTACTTGAAGCATGTACTCAACTTTTTGCAAGGGAAAAATACGACAAAATATTAGAGGCTTATGGCGTTAATGCAATAAACAAGGACGCCATCAAGTATAATGGTTATGGGTATAATCGGCTATGTGATAAACTAAGACCTTTATTTTCAAAAAAGGGTGTAGTACAAATAGGTGAGCTTGTAAATATCACAAACGGGACAGAAAGTGGAGAGAGGATTGTTAGAAAAAAGTTGAAGCAATTGGGTATGAGGGATAATGATATGGAAATCTGGCTATTAAACATTTTGTTGAATTAAAACTATGATGCAAAATCGTGGTTCATTGTCTCATACACCTTTTTTATATCATCTGGAATACGGTCAAGAAATTTTTTAGCCATTTTCTTGTCCCCACGGATTAGATAAAGGCTGTATAATGCTTCATTATGGCCTCGCTCTGTTATTCCTGCTTTTTCAAAGGTTTCTAATGTGATTTTGTCTGACCAAAATAGCATTTTCAATTCTTCCTTTGTTACGTTGTGGTCAAATATAGTTTCCATATTAAATCTTTTTTTATAAATACAAAGTTTAAAATAAAATTTTAGAAAAACAATATTTTCAAAAGAAATTATAATTTTAGGCTATTCGTTGCAGTCCTTATTGTGCTTTTTATCCTCTCCCTGCAAGCAGTCTGTCGCAATACTCGTCAATCACTCGCTCGGGGTTCTTGTTGCCGATGTAGTATGCGGCCGACCGCTTCGTGGTGATGTCTGTCATTGTGATGCAGTATAACCATCCGAAAATTGAGGCTGAACTGTAGATGGCAATCCACTGTTCAGCCTCGTATAGTTAAAAGATGAACTTGAGATTTGTCAGGAAAAAATCACTTTTTAGCGGTGGTTTTCTTTGCTGACTTTTTTGCCGGCTTTTTAGGTGCCTTTTTCTTTTCCTCTTTGGGCTCGTCAACAGGAAAATCACCTGCTGTGCTCTTCACGATGTTGTTACGCAGCATTTCCACTTCGCGGTTAAGCTGCGCAATTTCATTCGACTGATTTCGAATGGTGAGCAACAGGGCGTTCAGTTCCTCGTTGTCGATCGACTCTGGATACTGCTCCTGCACACGAATCATAAAGTCGCTCAGCACATTCATATAGTTAGTGAAAGCGGTGTATGGCGAGTCGTAAGGGCTATAATGCGAGTGCACTGAGCCATCAGCGCTGTGCTTGGTGCTCATATAGAAGAAGTGGTCGCTGGCCTGAAGATAATACCAATCCTGCTTGATACGGCGATCCTGGCACAGCCGCACACGTTCACCAATGGAATAGAGCTTTTTCACAGCCTCCTGCTGAAGTGTGTTGCCGAGCCATGCGCTCGTGTCGCGGGCCTCGTCTGCCCAAGAGATGGGGTGCATCACAGGCATCTCCCCTACCGACTTCATCTTAGCCACCACCTCGCCTGGAGTGACAAATTCTATGCCCTTCTCTGCAGCGAAGCGAGGTAAAGCCTTCATAAACTCAAATATGCCGCTTTCGCGAGGCTGCATTTCACCAAAGGTTTCATAATTCATAAAGAGGTTTACCAATTGCTCTTCTTCTGGAAGTGCAGCAATCCAGTCGATATATTTGTCGGCCGTCAGAGGATATGAGTCCCAATTCGGATTGCTAAAGCGGAAGGATATGTCGTCGCTCAATTTCGAGTTTTTAAGCAGCAACTTCAATTTTGGCGCCACCGGCGACGAATACACATAGTTAGGCGATTTCCAGCCCAAAATATGCTTTGCTCCTTCGGTGACCACGCCCTTGAACCCCATCGACTGCACCACAGCAGAGATGTCGTCGTCGTAGATAAGCTCTGTGTTGCGAAACACCTTTGGGTGCTGTCCAAAAAGCTGGAAAATCTTTTTGTCGTGATCCTTCACCTGCGCTACAAATTCATCAGTGTCTTCAAGCGAAGAAAGGGAATGGGCGTAAGTTTCGCTCAAAAATTCCACACAGCCAGTGTCGGCAAGTTCCTTCATCGACTCTATAAACTCTGGAACATACACTTCAAGCTGCTCAAGGGCTGTGCCACTGATAGAAAACGCAACCTTAAACTTCTTGCCACACTGCTTAATCATTTCCAGCAGCATTGCGTTAGCAGGCAAGTAGGAGCGTTGTGCAATGCGCGTGATAATGTCATCGTTGGCAAAGTCGTCGTAATAGTAATGGTCGTTGCCTATGTCGAAAAACCTGTAGTTCTTTAGGCGGAATGGCTGATGTATCTGGAAATAAAAACAAATTGCTTTCATTGCTTTGTATTTATATTAAAAGTTGAGAATGTTTATTTCATTGGTTACCTGTTGATGAGCCGCTTGTAAATGTCGATTACTTTCGCGCCAGCCTTTTCCCACACTATCTGCTTCACCTCAGCAAGGCCCTTTTCACGCAGCTCGTGATAAAGGGCTGGATACTTGATGATAGAATAGATGGCATCGGCTATGGCGTTGGTGTCCCAATAATCCACTTTTATCACATTATTAAGAATCTCGGCACACCCGCTCTGCTTTGATATGATGGAAGGCACGCCCATCTGCATGGCCTCAAGCGGTGATATGCCAAAAGGCTCGCTCACCGATGGCATGATATACACGTCGCTGGCTTTAAGCATCTCATACACATGCTTGCCTCGCAAGAAGCCCGTGAAGTGAAACCGGTCGCTGATGTCGCGGCTCGCTGCCAGGGTTATCATCTTTTCCATCATGTCGCCCCCGCCAGCCATCACAAACTGCACGCCATGCACCTTGCTCAGCACCTGTGCGGCAGCCTCCACAAAATATTCAGGCCCTTTCTGCATGGTGATGCGCCCGAGGAAGGTGACCACCTTATCATGCTTTGGCGGAATCTTCACATTGAGCAGCTCCGGACTCAGCGGCTCCACAGCATTATGCACCGTGGTCACCTTGTCGGGAGATATTCCATACTTTTCAATCACCGTGCGCCGTGTGAGGTTGCTCACCGTGATAATATGGTCGGCATTGTTCATGCCGTCTTTCTCAATATTGAACACCGTGGGATTCACATTGCCACGGCTGCGGTCGAAATCTGTGGCGTGCACATGTATCACCAGTGGCTTACCTGTCACCTGCTTGGCATGTATTCCGGCAGGATAGGTGAGCCAGTCGTGAGAATGTATCACGTCACAAGGAATGGTGCGGGCTATTACACCTGCCACAATCGAGTAATTGTTGATTTCCTCTATCAGGTTGTCGGGGTAACGCCCAGAAAATTCTATGCAACCCAAATCGTTGGTGTTCATATAGTTGAAATCACTGTAAATGTGATTTCGCAAATCAAAATACGTTTGGGGATCCATCACATTGCCTATGCGGCTTTGAACATACTCACTGCTCACATCACGCCATGCGATAGGTGTGGTGTTGGCGCCAATAATCCGGGCAAAGCTCTTGTCCTCGTCGCCCCACGGCTTCGGTATCACGAAGGTGATGTCCATGTCACCGCAATCGTGCATACCCTTTGTTAGACCGTAACTTGCGGTTCCGAGACCTCCGAGAATGTGAGGGGGGAACTCCCAACCAAACATTAAAGCTTTCATATCGTAAGGTTTATCATTTTTTACGGTTAAACATCAAGATTTTTCAACAAGCGCAGCACTCGAAGTATCTCACCCACATTAGCGGCAAAACTGATGGCGCCACGTCCTGTGAACGGTGGATTACCATCATACAGCTCTGAGAGAGTGCCAATGCCGCCCTGCGACATTTCGTCCTCAAACCCGATCATCATGCGGTTAACAAACGAAAGGCCTCCTATGCCAAACACTTTCACGTAGGCATGGCAGTAGAAGCCCATCAGCCAAGGGCGTGCCGAGCCAGAATAATAGGCCTGCTCGCGCTGCTGGGGATTGCCCACGTACCATGGATTATAGCCATAGCTCTTAGGGCTTAATGTGCGAAGCCCCTTAGGGGTGAGCAATTCGCGTGTAATGAAGTCGAGAATAAGTTTGCGTTGTCGGCGGTTGAGCGGAGAATGGTCCACACCCACAGCCACTACCATATTGGGGCGCACACTCAAGTCGGTGTATGAGCCGTTCACATAGTCGTAGAGGTAGCCGTAGTCGTTCAAGAAGGTTGGCACAAACGATGCAGCATAAGCTTCGCTCACCCTTGCCCAGCGCTCTATTTTTGCCGACATTTGCATATCGTCGGCATACATCTGCTGCAAGAACATCAAGGCGTTATACCACAAAGCATTGATTTCCACCAGATAACCTGTGCGCGGAATTAACGGAGAGCCATCGGGGCGTGTGGAGTCCATCCACGACATCGGTTTCACTGTGCCATCAGTGCGCACCAGCCCGTTGTCGTCCACCGTAAGGTTGGGGTGCTTGCCGTCTATGATAAAATCCACAAGTGATGCCACCAATTCGCCATACCTTTGGCGAGCAGTGGCTAAATCCGTGTCGTGAGAGTAACGCTGAATGGCCCATATAGCCCAAAGCGGCACATCTGGGAGGTTGATACCTTGCAGATGCTTGTCGGGCTCACCTGTGCTCATCCACTTTTTGAATGCCACAGAGGCAGTGTCCATAATCTCCTCAAAGTCTTGACGATGGTGTGTGGAAAGTGTGCAGCCTGGCAAAGCGATAAACTCATCGCGCGCACGAGCCTTAAACCACGGATAACCGGCAAGCATATAGCGACCGTCGGCATTTTTAACACAGAATTGCTTAGCGCTGTTTTTTAAGCAATTATAGAAACTCGTGCGAGGCGTGCGGGTCTTTATTTCGTCCTCATACATCTTATTCAGCTGGCGAGTGTTCACTTCACTCACTCCGGCTGAAAATATAATCGACTCCCCTTTCTTCACGTCCACTTCAAAGTAGCCCGGCACATACAGGTCTTCTGTATAAGGAATGCCACGCTCCAAATCCTTTAAGTATTCTATGCCTTTGTACCAATGCGGATCGAATACAAACTTGGGCTTGTGGCTCACCTGCATATACAGCGTGGGGTATCCTTCATACATGCAGGTGGAAATGCCATTTTGCACCTCTTTGTAGTCGCGGCTCGCCACCTGATTTTCCACACACAGGTCGTTGGCGTTGCGGAAAGCCAGAAACGGGCGAAACTGCAAGGTGGTCTTTGAATGGGCATCTACCAAAGTGTAGCGAATGAGGATTCGGTTCTCGTCGGTGATGAATATTTTCTCGCGTTTCAAAATCACGCCACCCACACGGAATGTGTGAGTGGGCACACGCTCACAATCATATTCTCTGATATATTTATGACCATTGGGGCTATACACTCCACCCGAATATCTGTGCAGACCCAAGTTAAACGGCGCGCCATGCTGGATAACCGTCTCGTCGAGCGACGACAGCAGCACGTGGTTGTTATCGTCAATCTCTGGTATAGGCATCACAAGAAGGCCATGCTGCTTTCTCGTATTGGCGCCCACTATGGTGGTGCAGTGATAGGCTCCCAATTGATTCGTGCGCAGCATCTCCCGTGAGAGCGACTGCTCAAGATTAATCATCAAGTTCTTATCAAATTTAAGATAACTCATGATATGCGGTATTATGGGATATTTTTAGTTAATAATTACATAATTGGTTTCGTTACGAATTTACGGTTTTTTTACAACTTGCACAAATATATTTGATTACAAATTTCGCAAACCATAAAAATTTAGACATTTTTATACTTCCCTTAAAGTTTTCCACATTCTTGGCAAGTCAGCATTTAGCACGAAAAAAGCGACACTCAATCTGAGCATCGCCTATTTTTATAGTATCCTAATCTGGAACATTATTTTCTCCAAGGCCGGGGCTGAATATCTTGATGCCATTTCGGTGGCACTTGATCAGCAGCTCGCTGGGCATTTCCACCGGGTCGCCATCTATGTGCATAGGGCCCGGGCGCTTACGCGTAATCCGTATTTCGCTCGCGCGATACACTGCCACATGCCTGTTTTTGTCGATATTCTTGAAAAAAAGACTCATTCCCACCAGGGGCGCATCGTAGAATTTAAACGGAGAGATCACCGTCATATCCACCATGCCGTCTTGCATGCTTGCATGGGGAGCGATGAAGGAGTTATTACCATATTGTGCGGCATTGCAGAGCGCTATCACAAAAGCTTTTTCCTCAATGCGCTCTCCGTTTAGCTCTATCACATAGTCATCGCACTTGTAATTGGCATATACCGAAAGCGTTTTTTTCAAATAAGTGGTAAATCCTCTTGTGCCAGCATGGGCAAAATCGAATGCCACTTGAGCGTCAAACCCCATGCCGCAAGTGCACATAAACGGTCTGTCGTTCACCGTGCAGTAGTCAAACTGCTCCACCCTGTCGTCGTTGATCAGCGCAAGTGCTTTCTTCACATTCATAGGAATGTTGAGATGCCGGCCCAACCCATTACCCGAGCCACATGGCACCACAGCCAGTGCCACATCAGTGTTAATCACAGCCGAAGCAGCCCCATTCACCGTACCGTCGCCACCGATGGCCACAAGTCCATAGTAGCCATTTTCCACCGCCTCGCGACCAAAGCGATAAGCGTCGCCCTCGGCTTCCACTTCGCGAATAGTGGTGGAGAAGAGCTGCTTGTCGATCACCTGGTCTAAGAGTTCGGGAATTTGCGACTGGTTGCCTGTGCCCGATTTAGGGTTGATTACTGCTAAAAGTTTTTTCATCAATCAAGTATTGGATTAGCTATTTAATTAAAAATAACGTGTAATGTCACTAAACATTATTGTGAATGAGAAAAACGAAAAGAAGCTGCGACAGTCTTTATGAAGTCGCAGCCTCTTGATGCCATATTTAATGCAAAGGCATTATTTTTTCTTACGATTGCCGTAACGGCTCATGAACTTATCCACACGGCCGGCAGTATCAACGAGCTTCTGCTTGCCAGTGAAGAATGGGTGTGAAGAGCTGGTGATTTCAAGCTTTACCAATGGGTAAGTTACGCCATCAATTTCAATAGTCTCCTTAGAGTTTACAGTTGAGCGAGTGATGAATGTCTCTTCGTTTGACATATCCTTGAAAACCACTTCGCGGTAATTGTCTGGATGAATACCTTTTTTCATTTTATATCTTTTCTTTTTTAATTTTACATAATTTTTTGGCGGTGGTAAACGCCGTAAAATTGTAATGGCTTGCAAAATTACTAATTCTTTTGGAATTACAAAAACTTTTATGCCACCAAAATCAGCAAATTGCAAAATCAATTCGTTTTTCAGAAATAATCAGCAAATCACTAACAAAATTTTTAAAAACAATAATTTGGTAAATCAGTTTTTATTATTAATTTTGCAACACAAATCAAAAAATCATCTATTCTGCCCATTGGCGTCAGCTGCAATGCAGTGTCATAATACTTTTCAAAGAAGTTGCGCCATACACTCAGAATTAGTTTTCCACTACAATTATTATTATTAATTTCTGGTAATAAAGAACCACATTTTCTATGTGCTCATTTTTCACACTTGCCGACATTCTGCCGGTTCTTCATCTTATGAAGCCGTGATTCCGTCTATTCACGCACATAGATTCTAACAAGCAACTATATGTATAATATCAACGAATTGGAAGCGATGCCTTTAGAGGAAATCCAAGCCTACGCTAAAAGTCTTGGTATCAAAAAGGTGGACTCTGAAAATCTTGTTTTCGACATTCTTGACCAGCAGGCCAGCATTGCAAGCACAAACACTGACGCATCAAAACCTGCCACGCCCAAAAAGCGCAAAAGCTCTTCAGCAAGCGCAAAGAAGGCCTCTGTGAAGCAAAAACAGGACAAGACCTCCGACGACGCCAACGGCGACAAGGCGGCTTCCGCGAAAACCGACACAAAGAAAAAAGCCACCAAAAAGAAGGCTGACTCTGAAAAAGACACAAAGAAAACTGCCGCAGAAAAGAGCACCAAGGAAAAGAAAACTGCCACTGCCACAAAGCAGAAAGGCACAGCAGTGAAGAAGGCTAAAACTACTGCCGAAGCCTCGGCAGAAAAAGCCACAGCGGAGGCTGCCGATCCTAAAAGCGCTGCTCAAGACAAGCAGGAGAAGAAGGAAAGAAAGCCTCGCCGCCAGCGCATCGAAAAAGTGGCTGCGCCGACATCTGAAGCCATTCAAGAAGAGGCCAACCTTAACACAGCTCCACAATCTGAGCCAAAGAATGAAGTTGCCCCCCAGCATAATCTTCCAGACAACGACAAGGCCGACAATTCATCAATAGACCAAAAAGATGAACAAATTGCGGCTGAAACTTCCGCTACAGCAGAAGGCGATGCTCCACAAGCATCACAATCCGATTTCCAAGACATGTTCGGAGGCAGCAAGAATGTGGGATTAGGCGAATTCTTCAGCGCTTCGCAAACCTTTAAGCCTCGCTCTCAGGAAGAAAAAGAGGAGGCTGCACGCCAAGCCGAAGAAAACCGACGCCGCGCTGCTGAAGAAGCGGCCAAAGCGCCTATCGTCATTCAAGAGCCTAAAGCCGAAAAGCAGCAACCTGCCGCCAATGGGAAAAAGGGCAAAAAAAATAAAAAACAGCAACAGCCACAAATGACGGCTGACAACCCATACAGCGACACGCCCTATAATTTCGACGGCATTCTTGAGGGCGAAGGCCTGCTTGAAATCATGCCCGACGGTTATGGTTTCCTTCGTTCTTCCGACTACAACTATCTCACATCGCCCGATGATATATATGTGTCGCAGTCACAGATTCGCAACAATGGCCTGAAAAATGGCGATGTGGTGTACGGCACTATTCGTCCACCAAAAGAAGGCGAAAAATACTTCCCGCTCTGCGAGGTGAAGGCCATTAACGGACGCTCTCCCGAATTTGTGCGCGACCGAGTGCCTTTCGAGCATCTGGTGCCGCTTTTCCCTGAAGAGAAATTCAACCTCGTCAGCGCTAAGCACCCTAATATTTCCACTCGCATTGTGGATATGTTCGCACCTATCGGAAAAGGGCAGCGTGGCTTAATTGTGGCACAGCCTAAAACGGGCAAGACCATTCTGCTGAAAGACATTGCAAATGCCATTGCAGAGAATCACCCCGAAACCTATATGATTATCCTGCTGATCGATGAGCGCCCTGAGGAAGTGACCGATATGGCACGCAGCGTGAATGCAGAAGTTATCGCCTCCACTTTCGATGAACCTGCCGACCGACATGTGAAAATTGCCGAACTCGTGCTTGCCAAGGCCAAACGCCTTGTGGAATGTGGACACGATGTGGTGATTCTGCTCGATTCCATCACTCGCTTGGCACGCGCCTACAACACTTGCGCCCCTGCATCGGGCAAAATCCTTTCTGGCGGTGTTGATGCCAATGCGCTCCAGCGTCCTAAACGCTTCTTCGGCGCTGCGCGTAACATCGAAAACGGCGGCAGCCTCACCATTATTGCCACAGCTCTTACCGACACTGGCTCGAAGATGGACGATGTGATTTTTGAAGAGTTTAAAGGCACCGGCAACATGGAGCTCCAGCTCGACCGCAAACTCAGCAACAAGCGTATCTTCCCAGCTGTCGATATCATGGCTTCAAGCACTCGCCGCGACGACTTGCTCTTCAACCAAGACACCATCAACCGTATGTGGATTTTGCGCCGCTTCTTGAGCGACCGCACCTCTATCGAGGCTATGGAGTTTATTAAGGACCGTATGCTCCGCACTTCAAGCAACGAGGAGCTTCTGCTCACAATGAACGACTAAATCGCCCTCCCTAATTAGGCTAACACTAAAGAAGAGATGGGCAGAATTTTGGCTATCGATTATGGGCGTAAGCGCACGGGCGTGGCGGTGACCGACCCTTTGAAGATCATCGCCAACGCACTGGGCACTATCCCCACGCACACGCTGATGGACTTTCTGAAGGACTACACGAAAAAGGAAACGGTGGACACGGTGGTGATTGGGCTTCCAAAACAGCTCAACGGTGCCCCATCGGAGAGTATGCGCTACATCACGCCATTTGTTAACCGGCTAAAAAAGGAAATGCCGCAGATGCCTATCGTGATGTATGATGAGCGATTCACTTCCACTATTGCCCACAAGGCTATGATTAGCGGGGGCATGAAGAAGAGCGACAGGCGCGACAAGGCTAAAGTTGACGCCATTGCCGCTACCATTATTCTCACCGATTATTTACAAAGCAATTTAATTTAACTTTAAAATATATGACTCTACCTGTATATATCTACGGACAGCCTGTGCTCCGGAAAGAAGCTGAGCCTGTCACTAACGACCTTGAGGGTCTCAACGAACTGATTGAGAACATGAAGGAAACCATGTACGCAAGTAATGGTATTGGCATTGCCGCTCCTCAAGTGGGCGTGTCAAAAAAAATCGTATATATTGATGTGGACGTATTGAAAGACGATTTTCCCGAACTGAAGGGAGTGAAGATGGTGCTTATCAATCCTGAAGTGACCGTGGATGAGACAAGCAAAAAGGTCACACGCGAAGAGGGATGCCTCAGTGTGCCTGGCATCAACGAAAATGTGACTCGCCACAGCAAAATACACTTGAAATGGACCGACGAAAACTGGAAGCAGCATGAGCAGGACATCGAAGGCTACCTGGCGCGCGTGGTGCAGCATGAATGTGACCATCTTCACGGCCACCTGTTTATCGACTGGGTTTCTCCAATCAGAAAGCAGCTGATTCGCAACAAGCTATCGAATATTGTAAAGGGGAAAATTCGCTGTCCCTATAAAGCTAAATTCTATAGCCCAAAGAAAAAGTAACAAACAAAAAGTGGAAGATGTCTCCCGACAGCCTCCACACACTTTAAATCTAATACCATGAAAAACACACGCACAAATGTAATATTTTTATTTGTAATAACAATAAGAAATTTTATTT
>JBNMJK010000046.1:0-20553 GCA_050873765.1 Sodaliphilus sp. | reverse complement strand
CTGTTACATCACCTTATCGGAGGTGAGAAATTCAAACAGACCGATAAAAGTGAAGCCGTTGTCGTCGGTATAAGCAGCGATGTCGTCGCCTACAACGATGATTTTCTTGAATGAGTCGTCGATGCGCTTGAGCGAAGCGAGCTCTTGTTCACGTTTTTTATCATCGTGAAGTGCGTAAGCCGATTGTATGTAGTATTTTTCAGAGCCGTTAGTGGCAATGAAGTCCACCTCATATTGCTTGTATTTCGACTTGCCATTCACCATTTCGCGCTTTTCAACCACGCCAATATCGACACTAAATCCTCTGATACATAATTCGTTGAAAATTATATTTTCCATAATATGCGTGATTTCTTGCTGGCGATAATTGAGTCGTGCATTTCTCAGCCCCACGTCCACAGCGTAGTATTTTTGTATTGATTCAAAATATCTTCTTCCCTTGATGTTGTATCGCTTTGCGCCTGTGAAAAGGTAAGCGTCTTCAAGGTAGCCAAGGTACGTGTTTATGGTTTCGGAACTGATTTTCACCTTTTGCAGAGTTGCGATAGTGTTCGCTATCTTGTGGGGGTTGTTTAGCGATCCAATAGAGGAACAGAGCGTATCGACCAGTGCTTCAAGTGCTTGTTGGTTTTTGATATTTTGTCGTTCCACCACATCGGCGATATATGTTTTGGTCCAAAGTCGTTGGAGGTAGGTGGTTTTCTGCTCAGGGGTTTTGTGTCGCAAGAGTCCAGGCATACCGCCAAATGTGTAGTATTCTTTCCAAAGAGTGGCAATTGGCTCGTTGCGGTTACTACAAAACTCCTTGAATGACAATGGGTAGACCCGCACTTCATCGCCTCTGCCTCGAAAAAGGGTGTTGATGTCGCTTGAAAGAAATCTTGAATTTGAACCAGTCACGTACACATCCACATTGTCCTTCTTGTTCAGTCCATTCACAATTTTCTCAAAACCATTCACTTCTTGAATCTCATCAAGAAACACATAGTATTGTTCGCTGTCGCTGGTGATTTTTTCGCGAAGATATGCTTTTAGGTTGTCTTTGTCTGTAAGATCCCTCGTTTCATCAAGGTCATCGGTGTCGAAAGTGATAAGGATAATATTTTCTTTGTCAACTCCTTGTTGAATGAGCCAATCTGTGTATATTTTGCTCAATAGCCACGATTTCCCGCACCGTCTGGAGCCTGTGATAACTTTCACTTCGCCATTGTTACGCCTATTGATGAGCTTCTGAAGATACATTTTGCGATTGATGTAATGTTCCATATTTGAGAGGGTTATTAGGTTCAATCTGAAATTTACTGCAAATTTACAATAAATTCCGAATGGGCCAAATTTCTTTTTTATCAAAATTTTTGTGGTTGGAAGTTGGCTGTGGGTGAGTGTGATTTCGATGTCTTGCATCTTTTTTGTAATTTTGTGGGCATTTTTGTTATTGCGGAAGATGATGCATAGTTTTTTTGAACGTATTTACTCGTGGATGAAGAAGTTGACTCGGCCTGTGAAGGCGGAGCCAGTGTTTTTCATATTAGTGTTTTTGATGTGCATAGAGCAGCCTATCCACTGGATGTGCTACATTCTCGACGACCGCCTGGAGCAGACGCTTCAGTTCGCTCAGGGGCTCGGTATCGAGTTTGCTGTGGTGTATGTGGCCACCTGCCTGGTTTACGCCGCTAAACGGCGCTGGGCAAAAGTGGCGGTGAAGGCGTTGCTCTACGCTCTGTTCTGGGCACTGATGGGCATCACGCTGTTTTTGGCGCTCAACTTCGACATGTGCATCTCGCAGCAGACACTCACCGTGCTGGTGGAGACCAACCCCAAGGAAAGTTCAGAATTCATCGACACCTATATGCTCACCAGCGCCAGCCAGTTGAGCTACCTGCTCGACTTTGTGATGGCAGTGGTGATAGGCGTGTGCGAATGGAAGCGCCACGCCATAGCCGGCTTCCTGCGCAGGAAGTTGAACACCCGCCTCTTCACTTGGCTTGCAGGCGTGTGCACCGTGGTGGGCCTCGCGCTGATGGTGGTGTGCCACGCATGGCTGCTGTGCTGCCGCAATTCAGCGCAAATCTACACCTGGCGTCACTATTTTCCCTACGACTCGCTCGACCCATGGTCGCAGAGCCTGCACGCCATCAATTCGCTACGGGCGTTCGACAACGATGTGGACTATGCCTTGCGGCAAGCAGAGAAGGTGTATCACACCTCGCCCAAGGTGGAGGAGGACGCGGCCGACTCGCTCACGGTGGTGTATGTGCTCGGCGAGAGCTACAATAAGCACCACGCAAGCCTTTACGGCTATGGCACCCTCACCACACCCTGCATGGAGCGGGAGCGCGACCGCGGCAACCTTTTCGTGTTTACCGACGTGGTGGCGCAGGAGAACGTGACCTCCGTGGTGGAGAAAAACACCTTCAGCATCAACAGCGTGGGCGATGGTGAAAATTGGTTCGACCACCCCAATTTCACCACCATATTCAAGCGCGCCGGCTACGATGTGTGGATGTGGGACATGCAGCGCACCTACATGACCAAGCGCCTCTACACCATCACGGTGAATGCCTTTATCTACAATCCCGAAATAGAGCGCCTTTCGTACACCGCCACCAACGACTCCACCTTCACCTACGATATGCAGCTTGTGGACGACTTCCAGAAAACCGTGAAGCCCACAAAGCGGCTCAACTTGGTGGTGTTTCACCTGATGGGGCAGCATGTGTCGTTCACTCGCCGCTATCCCAAGGGCAGCGCGTATGACAAATACCGCTCTACCGACATCAAGCGCACCGAGCCTTGGCTCGACTCCAAGAAGAAATGGTCGATAGCCTCCTACGACAACGCCACACTCTACAACGATGCGGTGATGGGACGCATCTTCGACCTCTACCGCCACAAAAACGCCGTGGTGGTGTATATGAGCGACCATGGCGAGGAAATATACGACTACCGCGACCAGCGTGGCCGCCAAGTGTCGTACTCCCCGTCGGCCAATATGCTCCGCCATCAGAATGAGGTGCCGTTTGTGATCTGGTGCTCCGACCGCTACAAACAGCTCCACCCCGAAATAGTGGGTGAAATCCAGGCTGCCGTGCACCGCCCGTTCATGACCGACAACGTGGGGCAGACACTGCTGCGCCTTGGCCGGGTGAACACCGAGTATTACCGCCCTGAGCGCGACGTGACCTCGCCACGCTTCACCCCACGGAAGCGTATTCTCTACGACCATGTGGACTACGATGCCGTGATGCGTGCCTCCCACTCGCGCCCATAGCACTGCATCGGTCGCGCGTCGTCAATTTTCTGCCGCTGCCGCTGCTTTTTATTTGTGGAATTGGGAAATTTGCACTATTTTTGGAAATTCAACTAAAAATAGACCAACTAATTATAAATCGTAAACGTATATATTTTTTGACAGCAATGAAAAAGATAATGTGCTTCGCTCTGGCACTGGTGTGCCTGATTTCTGTGTTCCGCACCAGCGCGCAAGACTCAACACAAGGCAAGCGGTTCAGCATGTATGGCATCGCTTTCTACAACCTTGAAAACTTGTTCGACACCATTAACAACAATGGCAACTACGATGTGGAGTTCTCGCCTGGCGGCGCACGCCAATGGAACCACCAGAAATACTGGGCTAAGCAGCACAACTTGGCATACGCCATCAGCCAGATGGCCACCAAATCTACACCTGGCGGCCCTGTGATTGTGGGTGTGTCGGAGGTGGAGAACATCACTGTGCTCCAAGACCTGGTGAAACAGCCCGAGATTAAGCCTTGGCACTTGCAGATTGTGCACCACGACAGCCCTGACCGCCGTGGCATTGATGTGGGCTTGCTTTACAACCCACGCTACTTCAAGGTGCTGAACGTGACCAACCAGCGCCTCACCGTGCCAAACAACCCCACTTTCCGCACTCGCGACCAGTTGTGCGTGACGGGTATGCTCGCTGGTGAAAAAGTGAGTGTGCTGGTGAACCACTGGCCTTCGCGCCTCGGTGGCGAGGAGCGCAGCAGCTATCTGCGTGAGGCCGCAGCCGCAATGGCTCGCCGCACCATCGACTCGCTGCTTGCCGTAGATCCCAACCAGGGCATCATATTTATGGGCGACTTGAACGACGACCCGATGAACAAGAGTTGCGCCGAGGTGCTGAAAGCCATGCCCAACATCAAGGACGTGCACACCATGAGCGACCTCTACAACCCCTTCTGGGAGAAGTTGGCCAAAGGTATTGGCACGCTGGCCTATCGCGGCTCGTGGAATCTGTTCGACCAGATAGTGATGAACGGCTACTTTGTGAAGCATTACAGCGGCAAGGATAAGCCACAGCTCACCTTCGTGCGTGCCGACGTGCTCAATAAGGAATTTTTACGCACCACCGACGGCGACCGCCAGGGTTATCCGCTGCGCACCTATTCAGGCGGCGTGTTTCTCAATGGCTACAGCGACCACTTCCCCACACAAATCTATCTTGTGAAAGAGGTGGCCAAGTAGAGCCATGGCAGTGATTACGCTTCGGCATCGCCAAAGTGGCGTGATACCAATGCCCATTCCATTCTGGGTGCTTATAGGCGGACGGCCCATAGGCTTGATGCGCGGCAAGGAGGTGAGGATTGAGCTTCCCAAAGGCGTGTACAGCTTAGGGGTGCGGTTTTGTGTGCCCCTTGGTAAATGGCAGCCCTGTGTGCAGGGCGAGAAAAAGGTGGTGGTGCCCGACGATGATGAGCACATGGTGGTGGAGTTCAGCAGCCGAGAGCGAGTGTGGAACCTGCTTTTCGACATCGACCTGCTGCTGTGGCTGGCGAGTTTCTTCTTCACGCTCCCTGCGCCTTGGGGCACGGTGTACGACGTGGTGTCGAACGGTTTTTTCGTGCTGTGGGCCATCAGGGTGTGGATGATTCGCCATCGGTTTTTCCGCCTTACGCAAGTGCCGTGCTCAAGCTAAACCAAGCCCGCCGCCGTGAGTTGGCGCATTTCCTTTATGCCCTGCCAGATGCAGGTGAAGGCATGGATGAATGGCACGCCGGCCCGATGCTTGCGCCAGGCCATCAGTGGCAGCCGCAGCCACATGGTGCGGCGGAAACTGTGGTAGAGAATGGCGCCATCGGCGCGCAGCACCTTGTCGTCGGCACGGCGTGAGGTGGAGGTGGTGGGCCCGATATGCTCTACCACCTGCACGGGAAAATACTGGCAGTGAAGGCCGTGGCTCATTGCGCTACTGATGAAAATAGCCTCCTCGCCAGCGCCAAACAGGTCGGCGCCCAGTCCGAAGTGCTCGTTGAAAGCCACCTTGCCCGCCACCGATGTGCGGCGAAACGCCATCTCAATCGACATCACATAGTAATTACGCACTTTTTCATTGAGATTGAAACTGCGCTGCGGATAGAACTTGGCATCTGCGCTGTTTTTGGCGATAAATGTGGCCAAGTCCACTTCAGGGTGACGCTCAAAAGTGCTGATAATGGCTTGCAGCCCCTCCGGCGTGTAGCGGCAGTCGTCGTCGCAGATGAGGCAGAGGTCGGCAGAGGCATGCCGCAGGCAGTTGTTACGGTTTCGGCTCAGCCCACGTCCAGGCAAAGTCACCACCTCCACATCAGGCCGTGAAACCACCTCGGCAGGCAGTGCACAGGGCGTGTAGCCGTGGTCGTGCTGCCACGACACTAAGTAGCTGACCCCGTGGATAGGCGGCAGCAATAGGTCGGGAATACGCAATATTCCATCACCAAAGGTGCAGATGAGAAGTTGAAGTGTCATATACAGCGTCAAAGATAATTGATTTTTTCAGAAAATCTTGAATTTAGTGTTATCTTTGTGCTGCTAATTGTAGAGAAAAATGCTGTTTAGTATAGTCATACCCGTATATAACCGCGCACAAAAGGTGAACGCCACGCTCCAGTCTGTGCTGGCGCAGACACACCGTCCGCTCCAGGTGGTGCTGGTGGATAATTTCAGCACCGATGACACCCTGCGCGTGCTGAAGGATTTTCAGGCGCAGCACTCGCAGGCCGACTTTGAGGTGGTGGTGACACAAGAGCAGATGCACAGCGCACCGGCAGCCCGCACCAAGGGATTCAGCCTTGTGCGTGGCGAATGGACCCTTTTTTTCGACAGCGACGACACCATGGCGCCTACCCTTGTGGAGGAATACGATGGTGCGATCTCTCGGCTGGAGGCAGCCGCTTCGCCTCCCGACATCGTGGCGGTGAAAGCGCGCTGGCATGGCCTTCATGGCGAAAGCCATATCCTGCCGTTCTTGACCACCGATCCCTTTGCCAACCACATATTGCACAGCATTCTCGCCACGCAGCGTTATGCCGTGCGCACCTCCTTCTTTGCGGCTACTGACGGGTGGAACAGCCAGATTCTGCAGTGGAACGACTGGGAACTTGGCGTGAGGCTGCTGCTGCACGAGCCTAAAATCGCCTTCATCGATAAGCCCCTCGTGGATATCTACGACAGTGGCGCCGCCTCTATCACAGGCACCAACTTCGCCGACCGACAAGGCAAATGGGAACACGTGCTCGATGAGGCACAGCACTGGGTGAGCCAGTGGACGAACCCCGACAAGCGCCGGCTGCTGCGCCTTATCGACTGGCGGCGCGTGGTGCTGGCGGCGCATTATGAGCGTGAAGGCTATACAGAAGCCGCCACCGAGCTTTATACGCCGGCTTATCATCGTCTGGCCCACGGCCACTTGCTGGCACGCTTTGCCGTGCCCCTGCTTTACCGCCACATTGTGCGTGGGCATCGTGGCGCCTCGCGCATAGCCAGACTCATTCTGCGATAATTTTGCTCAAAAGTGATTTAAGTGTGCAATTTTTAGATGGTACTGAAGTTTTTTAGCTACCTTTGTGGTTTGAAATGGGGTAGTGTCCCTTTTTTGGAAAAAAACTACATGATGAAAATGCATCAGATATTGAGTATGATAGCTGCGCTGTGTGTGGCCACCTCGTGCGGCTCTGGCAAGGCATCTGGCAGCACGGCCGATTCAAGTGCCGACACATCGGCAGCCACTGAGGCCGCTTTCGCTGTGGATTTTAATGCCGACAGCGCATTCTCCTTTGTGAAACGCCAATGTGAATTTGGACCGCGTGTGCCCGAAACGATGGGGCACACCCAATGCGGAGCGTGGATTGAGGCCCAACTTCGCCGCTTTTGCGACAAGGTGGTGGCTCAGAAGGCCAATCTCACCACATTCGACGGTAAATCGCTGAAAGCCACCAACTATATAGGCATCATCAACCCCGACGCCAAGCAGCGCGTGCTGCTGCTGGCGCACTGGGACACCCGCCCTTGGGCCGACGCCGACCCCGACGAGGCGAAGCATAAAAGCCCCGTGATGGGCGCCAACGACGGCGCCAGCGGTGTGGGCGTACTTCTCGAACTGGCGCGCGTGATGCAAGCCAAGAAGCCAAACGTGGGCGTGGATATCCTGCTGGTCGATGCCGAAGACTGGGGCAGCGAGAACGATGAGGAGAGTTGGGCTTTAGGTGCCCAATACTGGGTGGCTCACCCCCATGTGAAAGGCTACAAGCCTATGTATGGCGTGCTGGTGGATATGGTGGGCGCCCCCGATGCGCAGTTCTACCAAGAGGGATTCTCGCTCCAGAGTTCGCCAGAACTGGTGGAGAAAGTGTGGGGCATAGCCGCCAACAGTGGCTACAGCAACCTCTTTAAGAGTATGCAGTATGGCGCTGCCACCGACGACCATGTGTTCATCATCAGAGGCGGCATACCCTGCATCGACATCATAGACATGCGCCCCGACAGTGGCGGCTTCTATCCCTACTGGCACACCACTGCCGACACCATCGACAAAATTTCCCCCGCCACGCTCAAGGCCGTGGGGCAGACGGTGGCCAACCTTATTTATGAACAATAATTAAAGAGAAAATATGGACAATCCTACAACCAAACCGCTCTACATCGTCACTGGCGCCACCGACGCTATGGGCAGCGTGGTGGCTCAGCAATTGGCAGAAGCCGGCCACGCCATAGTGATGGCTTGCTACGACACAGAGAAGAGCGAAGCAAAGGCAAGAGAACTGACAATACGCACTCGCAACAACGATATCACCAGCATGCACCTCGACCTTGGCTCATTTGCCAGCGTGCGGAGTTTTGTACAGCAAATCAAGGCGCTTGACCGCCCTGTGGCTGTGCTCGTGAACAATGCCAGCTACATTAGCCGCAAGAGCGAAATGTCGCCCGACGGCTACGAAAAATTAGTGCAGGTGAACTTCCTCAGCACGGCGCTGCTGTCGCTGCTGATCCGTCCGCTGATGGTGGAGGGAGGCCGCATCATATTCAGCACATCGCTCTCCCACACGCCCGTGTCGATTCCTTACGAATTTCCAGCCGTGAGCAATTTTATGCCCATCACCGCCTATGCCCAGAGCAAGATGGCGCTCTCGCTGTTCTCCATCTACCTATCCACCGTGTTCCGCAGCCACCATGTGATGGTCAATAGCGTGGACTCTGGCCTGGTGAACCTGAGCAAATTGAGCATGAACCGCTTTTTCAGCCGTTTCCAGTTTATCAGCAACCACACCGGCAATCTGGAGAGCGGCGCCAAAACGATGATGCGCGCTATCGGCTCTACCGACACCGGATTCATCTTCAAGAGCGGCAACAAACAAATTAAGGCCAGCTCGCTTCTGCGTAACCGCGAAGTGTTTATCAAGTTGTGCAACGACACCATGCGCGTGCTCAACAAGCAGCTTCACGACTAATTACAGTATATGATATACAGTGCCCACCCTCACCCACACACAGTGGCAGGGTGCGCACTTTTTATGGTTTTTAAGGGATAAGATGGACAAGAAAATCAAGAATCTGCTTTTCGACCTCGGCGGCGTGATTATCGACATTGAGCGCCAGCGGTGTGTAGATTCGCTTACCGCATTGGGCATGACCAACGCCGATGAGATGATAGGCCTCTACAGGCAGAGTGGCGCATTTCTGCAATTAGAGGCTGGAGCGCTGAGCCCGGCTGAGTTTTGCGAGGCGATGCGCAAGACCATGCCAGCCGGCGTGACCGATGCGCAAATTGAGCAGGCTATCTGCAATTTTATCATCGACATACCCACACATCGCCTGGAGGCGTTGCGAATGTTGCGCCAGAAATATGGCACTTATGTGCTGTCGAACACCAATCCCATCATGTTTGAAGGGGTGATTGCCCGCCTTTTCCAAAAAGAGGGGCGCGACATTCACGCTTATTTCGACGGCATCACCGTGTCGTATAAGGCCAAACACAACAAGCCAGCACCCGAAATCTTCGACTACGCCATCACCACCATGAACATTCAGCCCGAGCAGACGCTTTTCCTTGACGATGGCCAGCGCAATATCGACGCAGCGGCAGCCAAGGGTTTCCATGTGGCTCTCGTGCACGAGGGTGAGGAATTTATCGACATACTCAAACGAATGAAATTAGCGTGATGCAGATTCTACACGACACCGACCGACTTCCGCAGCACAGCACCGTGGCCACCATCGGCATGTTTGACGGCGTGCACCGTGGCCACCTCACGCTCATTGGCGAGGTGAGGCGCATTGCCGCTGAGCGGCATCTGCGCTCGGCAGTCATCACCTTTGCGCAGCATCCGCAGGCGGTGCTTCACCCACAGAGCGATATAAAGATGCTGATGACGGTGGAGGATAAAGTGGCGGAAATAGGCCGGCATGGCATCGACGTTACGGTGCTGATGAATTTCACGCGAGAGCTGTCGCTCAACACCTCGCGGCAGTTTCTTCAGCTCTTGCGCGACCGTTACGGCGTGGCTGCCCTTGTGGTGGGCTACGACCACCGCTTTGGCCACGACAAGACCGAGACCTTTGCCGACTATGAGCGCCATGGCCACGACCTCGGCATCGAGGTGATCAAGGCTCCGGAATATTTGGGCGAATATGCCCCCGTTAGCTCTTCCATTATTCGCCGCCTCATTGCATCGGGCAAGGTGGACGACGCCATGCACTGCTTAAGCCGGCCTTACGCCCTCTCAGGTAAGGTGGTGCACGGCTTCCACAATGGCAGCGGCATCGGTTTCCCCACGGCTAATGTGGGTGAGATTCCGCGCGGCCTTATCCTGCCGCACAATGGCGCGTATGCGGTGATGGTGAAAGTGGCTGGCACATGGCACCAGGGCATGGTGAACGTGGGCGTGCGCCCCACGCTTGAAAATGGGCCACAGCTCTCGGTGGAGGTGAACATCTTCGACTTCGACGGCGACATCTACGGCGCTCCCATCACCCTTCAGTTCATCAAATTCCTGCGCCTTGAATTTAAGCTCGGCAGTATCGACCAGCTGCGTGCCCAGCTCACCCACGACCGTGCCACCTCGCGCCAAATCCTCCAGTCCTACCTCACCCACAATCCCACCGCCCCCTAATGCAATAAAATCAAGTTGAAATGAATATAGCAGACCAAATACGTTTAAAGCTCCAATTGAAGGAGAATTCCGAAGTGGAATACAAGTCAGCTGCTGGCGGTTTTCCTAAAACTGAATTTTGGCGTTCATTCTCTGCCTTGGCCAACACCAATGGCGGCACGATTGTGCTGGGAGTGAAGGAAAAAGATCATAAATTTACCCCTGATGGTCTATCAGAAGAGCTTGTCGCAAAGTACAGAAAGCAGTTTTGGGATGATGCACACAACAAGTCGTGTGTGAACATCCCATTATTGGTAGAGAGCGATATAGAAGAAATAAAGACTGACGGAGGGCAATACCTACTTGCCTTCAGGATACCTCGTGCTCAATACGACCTGCGTCCAATTCATCTTACACTTACTCCATTTGGACATACCTATAAGCGTAGGGATGAGGGCGATTATCTCTGTACTGATGATGAGATAAAGCAGATGTATTCGGATGCCAACAATATGAAGGCTTCTGCTGACTCTCGAATTCTACGAGGTTATTCCATCGACGACATTGATATACCTACTCTTCACCAGTATCGCCGTGCATACGATATCAAACATGAAAATCATCCTTGGACAGAAATTGACGATAAGCAGTTTTTGGAAAACATAGGTGCCTATCGCAAGGACAGAGCTACGTCAACGGAAGGGTTTACGGTGGCTGGATTGCTTATGTTTGGCAAGACCAACAGCATTACAGACCCAGAGTGTTGCCAAGAGTTTTTTCCAGACTATCGTGAGCATTTGAGTGATGATCCTCAGATACGTTGGACAAATCGTATATATCCCGATGGAACGTGGGAAGCCAATCTTTACCAGTTTTTCACTCGTGTCTTGCCTTTATTGCAGCAAGCCTTGCCTGTGCCATTCAGTCTTGACAATAATCAGATGAGGAATAATACAACCACGGCTCATGTGGCTTTGCGAGAAGCTTTTGCCAATAGTCTGATTCATGCCGCATATACAGTGAGAGGCAATATTGTCATAGACAGATACCTCGACCATATTGTGTTGTCGAATCCTGGTACAATGCTTGTGAGCATGGAAGAATACTATGAAGGTGGACATAGCGTGTGCAGAAATCCTGTCATTCAAAAGATGTTTGTATTCTTGGGAATTGGCGAGAAAGGTGGAACAGGTGCAGATGTGATAGTAAAAGGATGGAAGGATAATGGTTGGAGTACACCTACTGTGGAGGAAAAGAGTAACCCTGATAGAATAGAAACATATCTTAAACTGGGGAACAGTGCAAATGTCACTACGGAAACTCCTGCTGATACTACGGAAACTTCTACGGAAACTTCTACAATTGCTACGGAAACTCCTGCCGATACTACGGAAACTATTTTCAAAATAATAAGTAAAAATCCTAAGGTTACTGCAAAAGAGATTGCATCTATATGTGGCATAACTGAAGATGGTGTCGCTTACCATATTAAGAAGTTGAAGCAAAGAGGTAAGATAATTCGCATCGGAGGCTCACGCAATGGCGGAGAATGGAAGGTTGTTGAATAGCTTTTGCGCTTATGTGATACGAATACTACTCTTTCAAAAGAGTATGATTATGTCGAAATTTAGATTTTTGCAGTTATGGAGCCTTTTGAGCATTCTTTGTGGAGGGCGGCATCGGTTTTAGATTTCGATTTTTAGCCAAATTTTTGTATCTTTGTGAATTATGGCAAAGAGCAAAGAATTGACTCCGATGATGAAGCACTTCTACGAGATGAAGGCCAAGCACCCCGATGCGGTGCTGCTTTATCGCGTAGGCGACTTCTATGAAACATACGGCGACGATGCCACCACAGCCAGCGAAATTTTGGGCATCACCCTCACTCGTCGCAGCACAGGCGCAGGGTCGGGCATTCCAATGGCGGGCTTCCCTCACCATGCACTCGACACCTACCTGCCCAAGCTGGTGCGCGCAGGCAAGCGTGTGGCTATCTGCGACCAACTTGAAGACCCTAAACTCACCAAGAAGCTGGTGAAGCGCGGCATCACCGAGCTGGTGACCCCCGGTGTGGTGACGGCTGGCACTATCCTCGACCGGAAGGAGAACAACTTTTTGGCAGCGGTGTGCTTCGGGAAAAAGGCGATAGGCGTGTCGTTTCTCGATATTTCCACCGGTGAATTCTTGGCGGCGGAAGGCTCTGTGGAGTATGTGGATAAGCTCCTTGGCAATTTCGCCCCCAAGGAGGTGCTGATAGAGCGGAGCTGCCGCGATAAGTTTGCCGACTTGTTCAACACCCGTATTCTCACTTTTGAACTCGACGACTGGATGATGAGCGAGGAAAGCACTACCGACCGCCTGCTGCGTCATTTCCAGACACAGAATCTGAAGGGCTTTGGCGTGGAAGGCATGAAAGAGGGCGTGAAGGCGGCAGGCGCCATTCTCCATTATCTCGACCTCACGCAGCACACCCAAATCAAGCATATCACCACATTGGCCCGCATCGAGGCCGACCGGTTTGTGCGCCTCGACAAGTTCACGGTACGCAATCTTGAGCTGGTGGCGCCAATGGCCGAAGAAGGCAAGAGCTTGCTGTGGGTGCTCGACCGCACCCTCTCGCCTATGGGTGCCCGAATGCTGCACAGATGGATTCTTTTCCCCTTGAAAGATGTGAAGGCCATCAATCGCCGACTCGACGTGGTGGAGTATTTCTTCAAGGACGTGGAGGGCCGTGAGCTGGTGAAGCAGCAACTTGAATTGATGGGCGACCTTGAACGCCTCACCTCAAAGGTGGCGGTGGGGCGCATCACGCCTCGCGAACTGGTGCAGCTCAAATGCGCCCTACAGGCGCTGGAGCCTATCAAGCGGCTATGCGAGCGGTCGGACCTGGAGGTGCTGCGCAGTTTTGGCGACCGCATCAACCCCTGCCAACTCATCCGCGACCGTATCGAGCAGGAAGTGAACCCTGATGCGCCAAACCAAGTGAACCGTGGCAATGTAATCAAGGCTGGGGTGGATTCTCAGCTTGATGAACTGCGTGAAATATCCCTCTCGAGCAAAGACTACTTGATGCGGCTGCAGAAGCAGGAGAGTGAACGCACGGGTATTCCAAGCCTTAAAATTGCCTACAACAATGTGTTTGGCTACTACATAGAGGTGCGCAACACCCACAAAGACAAGGTGCCTGCAGAGTGGGTGCGCAAACAGACGCTGGTGAATGCTGAGCGCTATATCACCCAGGAACTGAAGGACTATGAGGAGAAGATTCTGGGCGCGGAGGAGAAGATTCTGATGATAGAGAGCCGCCTCTTTGGCGAACTTGTGACGGCGGTGACTGAGTATATATCCGCCATTCAGACCGACTCCCAGCTGATAGCCCAGCTCGACTGCCTTTGCGCCTTCACGCGTGTGGCCATCGAGAATAAGTATAACCGCCCCGTGATTGACGAGGGACTCGATATCGACATCAAGCAGGGCCGCCACCCCGTGATAGAAAAGCAGTTGCCACCGGGAGAGTGCTATGTGCCCAACGATATTCACCTGGGCAACGACGACCTGCAAATTATGATTATCACGGGTCCGAACATGGCGGGTAAGTCGGCACTGCTGCGCCAGACGGCGCTCATCACCCTGATGGCGCAGATAGGCTGCTATGTGCCGGCCGAGTCGGCTCACATTGGGCTGGTTGATAAGATATTCACCCGTGTGGGCGCGAGCGACAATATTTCGCTCGGAGAGTCCACGTTCATGGTGGAGATGACCGAGGCGGCCTCCATTCTCAACAACCTGAGCGAGCGCAGCCTTGTACTTTTCGATGAGCTGGGCCGAGGCACCTCCACCTACGATGGCATATCCATAGCATGGAGCATCGTGGAATACATACACGAAGGACGCGCACACGCCAAAACGCTATTCGCCACCCACTACCACGAGTTGAACGAGATGGAGAAGTCGTTTAAGCGTATTCGTAACTACAACGTGAGTGTGAAGGAAATCGACGGCAAGGTGGTGTTTGTGCGCAAACTGGAGAAGGGCGGCAGTGAGCACAGTTTCGGTATTCACGTGGCCAAGCTCGCCGGTATGCCTCGCAGCATTGTGGAGCGCGCCGAAGAAGTGCTGGCGCAACTGGAGGCCAACAACCGCAATGAGCCGGCGGTGACCAAAGACCTTGGCGATGTGGGCAAGCAGCGCAGCGGCTACCAGATGTCGTTCTTCCAGCTCGACGACCCAGTGCTTAGCCAAATCCGCGACCAGATTCTCGGGCTCGACATCAACAACCTCACACCTATGGAAGCCCTCAACAAACTGAACGACATCAAATCCATCATCACCGGCAAATGAGAAAATAGTGTGACCAATGTTAATGGTCTGGATATGAGGAAATATGTGGGCGGACGCGGCATGCCGCGTCCCTACTTTATCCAGACAGAAATATATGGTTTTGGGATTTCGTGAATTTGTAGTAATTTTGCAGGCAGAACCATAAAACCGAAAATAACAACAACTTAATATTAAATATGGAAGTAGTGAACCTGTGCGAGCACGACTCGCTTGTGAGCCGCTATATGCTCGAACTTCGTGACAAGGATATTCAAACCGACCGTCTTCGTTTCCGCACCAATGTGAAGCGCATTGGTCAAATCATGGCTTATGAAATTTCAAAGCGCCTGCAGTTTGCCGACTGCGACACCGTCACACCGCTTGCGGTGGCACACACGCGCACCCTTGCCGACAAGGTGGTGCTTGGGTCCATTTTCCGTGCGGGTCTTCCCTTGCACGAGGGTATGCTCAGCTATTTCGACAATGCCGAGAACGCATTCATCTCCGCTTATCGTGAATACATCGACGGGGGCGACGACTTTGTGGTGCGCACTGAGTATCTGGCAAGCCCCAGCATTGAGGGCAAGGTGCTTGTGGTGGCCGACCCGATGCTTGCCACCGGTCTTTCGATGGAGGTGGCCATTAAGGGCTTTTTGCAGAAAGGCACCCCTAAGCACATTCATATAGCAGTGGTCATTGCCACCGACCAGGCTATTGAGCATGTGAAAAACACTCTTCCGGAAGGTGTGGAAGCCACAATCTGGGCTGCCGACATCGACCATGTGCTCAATGCGCACAGCTATATCGTGCCAGGGCTTGGCGACGCTGGCGACCTTCTTTACGGCGAAAAGTAAGGAAAAGTAAGCGGTACGATTATTTTTAGGTGTGGCGACGCGCTTGATGCGATTCGTCGGGCTGCATCTCGTCGTTGAGCCGCCCGCTCCACAGGTATTTGCGCGTTTCGCGCACAATCACGCCACTGAGCAGCAGCACAGCCACCAGGTTGGGCACGGCCATGAGCGCGTTCATGCAGTCGCTCACGTTCCACACGAGTTCAAGATTGATCACGCTGCCCACAAATATGCACACCACAAATCCCCAGCGGTAGATGTGCTTGATGATGCCGCTGTGCAGATATTCCATAGCGCGCTCGCCATAGTAGCTCCAGCCTAAAATGGTGGTGAAAGCGAAGGTGAACATACCGAAGCTCAGCAGCGGCTTGCCTATCATGGGAATGTCGCCAAACGCCACATTTGCCAGCTCCGCACCGTTGGCGTATTGGATAGAGGGGTCGGCGATGATGCAGCTCACAATCACAATGCCTGTGACGGCGCAAATCACCACGGTGTCCCAGAAAGTGCCAGTGGAAGCCACCAGCGCCTGCCGAACCGGATTCTTGGTCTGTGCGGCGGCTGAAGCGATGGCGGCAGAGCCAAGGCCCGACTCGTTGCTGAACAGGCCGCGTGCTATACCAAACCGTGCGGCAATGAGAATCGACGATCCCACGAAGCCGCCACCCATGGCCTGTGGCGAGAATGCGGCAGTGCAGATTTTGGTGATGGCGGGCAGCACAAAGGCTGAGTTCACGCACAGCACATACACGCACCCTGCAATATACAGTAGCGCCATTATCGGCACCACCCATTCACACACCCTTGCAATGCTTTTTACACCGCCCACCACCACTATGCCGGTGAGCGCAGCCACGATGAGACCGGAAATGAAAGGAGAGATATGGTAGGTTTTTTCAGCCAAGGAAGCGATGGCATTGGCCTGCACCGTGTTGCCGATGCCGAAGGAGGCGATGATGGTGAAGATGGCAAACAGCACCGCCAGCCATTTCCAGCCCAGCCCCTTCTCTATGGCATACATCGGTCCTCCTGCCATCTGGCCGTCGGCGGTGCGCTCGCGGTATTTCACGGCAAGCAGACATTCGCCATATTTTGTGGCCATGCCAAACACGCCCGTGAGCCAGCACCACAGCACCGCGCCCGGACCGCCCAGAGCCACGGCTGTGGCCACACCCACAATGTTGCCCGTGCCAATGGTTGCCGCCAGGGCAGTGGCGAGCGAGCCAAACTGCGACACATCGCCCGATGAGCCTTCGTCGGGGGTGACTGAAAGTTTTATCGCTTTAAGAATATGGCGTTGTGGGAAATGGAGCCGTATGGTGAGGTAGATGTGTGTGCCCAGCAGCAGGATAATGGTAGGCCATCCCCACAGGAGTCCACTTAATGTGACGAAAAAATTGTTCAGTTCATCCATTGATGGTAAGAGATCTTTTTAAGAATAAGTTGTAATAGTTGAAATGATTAACGAATTAAAGCGTTTGTGTTACAAAAATAATAGTTTTTCAGTAAATATCCGTGTTTTTGAATAAAAAAACTTTTTTCATTGAAAAACAGAATATAGCAGTTGGTAAAATGCCAATTTTGTGGTAATTTTGCCTTTGTAATTAAAACACACATCATTTATGGCAGATTCCGACATTATTTCCCGTATCAAGTACCTGATCAAGGAACTCAACTACAAGCAGACCGATTTTGCGAAAAAAATAGGCGTGGACACCTCCAACCTGTCGAAGTATATGAACGGCCGACTTCCTGTGAGCGACTCGCTGGTGAACCGCATCGTGGTGAACCTGGGCGTGTCGAAGGAATGGCTTGAAAATGGCACCGACATTCCTTTTGCCAAGCACACGCAGCTTCCTGTCACCACCGTGCCGGTGAGCGAGATGGACGCGGTGAAGATGGGCACGCCAGTGTACGACATCGATGTGACGGCGGGCACAATGCCTCGCGCGCGTATGTTTTCCGACGATTTGGTGGTGGGGCACATCAATCTTCCCGACATCATCAACGAGAACTGCCGCATTGTGCGTGTGAGCGGCGACTCGATGAGCCCTGTGATTCGAAGCGGCGACCTCATAGCCGTGCGCGAGCTCACGGGCACGCAATACATCTTCTGGGGGCAGATTTATGTGGTGCTGCTCGACGACTACCGCCTGGTGAAGTATATGCGCCGTCATCCCGACCCCTCTCTCGTGATTTTGCGCAGCGAGAACCCGAACTACGACGATATGGAAATTCGCCGGGCCGACATTCGTGAACTGATGCTTGTGCAGAATATTATTCATCTTGACACCCGCAACTAATGGCAACTACAGAACTTGACATAAAAGAGATTACTACACACACCTTGCCCAATGGCTTGCGGCTGGTGCATGTGCCCGCCGCGCAGCGTGTGGGCTGGTGCGGACTGGTGGTGAACGCTGGCAGCCGCGACGACTATGCCTCTCGCTTCGGACTTGCCCACTTTGTGGAGCATACAATTTTCAAGGGCACCACGCACCGGCGCGCCTGGCACATTCTTAACCGAATGGAGACGGTGGGCGGTGAGCTCAACGCCTACACCACCAAAGAGGGCACGGTGCTTTACAGCGTGTTTCCGGAGCCTTACCATGGGCGCGCCATGGAACTGCTTGCCGACTTGGTGATGAACTCAGTGTTTCCGCAGCAGGAGATAGAGCGCGAGAAAGATGTGGTGCTGGAGGAGGTGGCGAGCTACCGCGACACACCAAGCGAGGCTGTGTTCGACGACTTTGAGGATCTGATTTTTGGCGCCGACAGCGGAATGGGGCACAATATTCTCGGCACGGAGGACCAGATTAGCGCCATGGACGGCTCCGACTGCCTCCGCTACCTGAAGCGGCAGTATGTGCCGGAGAATATGGCGTTCTTCTATATGGGGCCTACCGGTGCCGACCGGGTGCTGCGTGAAGCAGAAAAACTGTTCGGCGCCATGCACCACACGCTTCATCGCCCACAGCGCCTCACGCCCGCCATTCTTGCGCCAGAGCATAAGGTGGTGGACATCGGCTCGCACCAGAGTCACACCATAGTGGGGGCACGGGTGCCGGGCATGTATCACGAGGGACGGTTTGCGTTGGCTCTGCTCAACAACCTTTTGGCTGGGCCAGGCATGAACTCGCTGCTGAATGTGCTGATGCGCGAGCGCCGTGGTCTGGTATATACGGTGGAGTCGTCGATTGCCAGTTTCACCGACTGCGGTCTGCTTGAAATATACTTCGGCTGTGAGCAGAACAAGGTGAAGAAGAGCCTCGACATCATTGGCAAGACCATCGACCAACTGGCGCAGCAGCCTCTTTCGGCGAGCCGGCTCGACGCCGCCAAGCGCCAGTATTGCGGTCAGCTGCTAGTGGGGTCGCAGAATGTGGAGTCGATAGCGTTAGGCGCAGGAAAAAGTGTGCTCTATTGGGGGCGTGTGGCGAGCGTTGACGAGGCGGTGGAGCATATCAAGGCCGTCACTGCCGAGCAGGTGCGCCAGGCGGCTGAGCGCATCACTGCCGATAAGGCCACCGTGCTCACTTTTCAGTGACACGCAAGCGTGTGCGCCACCTTGAAAATGTGTATAGGTGCCCGCTTCGGGCGGAAATGTTTGCGATTATGCCATAATTTTTTGCGCAAACGGCAAAAAATAACTATTTTCGTGAACATAACTCAAAGTGCGACAATTTTAAAACAACTAATATAAAGACAACAGATTATGAACGACGTGAAATTTTATCTCGACCCAGCCGACAAGAAGATGGGCGAGGCTGCTCTCTTTTTGGAAGAGGCTCTGGCTCATATCCGCGCAGGAAAGGCCAATGTGAAAATTCTCGACGGCGTGAAGGTGGATGCCTATGGCAGCAAGATGGCTCTCAACGCTGTGGCTAATATCAGCGTGCCCGATGCTCGCTCTATCGTGATCACTCCATGGGATAAGAGTATGTTCCGCATGATTGAAAAGGCCATTATGGACGCTAATGTGGGCATCACTCCCGAAAACAATGGCGAGGTGATCCGCCTCAACATTCCACCGCTCACCGAGGAGCGCCGTAAGCAGCTTGTGAAGGAGTCGAAGGCTGAAAGCGAAAGAGCTAAGGTGAGCATTCGCAACGCACGCCGCGAGGCCATCGAAGGACTGAAAAAGGCTGTGAAAGACGGTATGGCTGAAGATGTGGAGAAAGATGCTGAAGCAAAGGTGCAGAAGCTCCACGACAAATATCTGAAGAAGGTGGACGAACTTTTTGCCGCCAAGGAAAAGGAAATCCTTACCGTGTAAGAGAATAGTAAATACCGGCATCTGTCGGTAAATGATGCGCGGGCGCCGCACTCCTGATTTTTCGAGTGTAGCGCCCGCGCTTCCTATATCCCAGCCCCTAAGGCCAAACCTCTCTGTTCGATTATATTCTATCACAAATGCTGTATGTTTTTGTGACAAAAATCCTTAAAAATACATCATACCTGAGTGTATAGGTTATAAGTGTCACAAATATTTGCTATTTTTGTGACAATTTTTTAAAGAAGAATGGATAGCAAAGCTAAAAAAATAGAGAACATGATAGATACCTTTGACAAAGGTAGGATTTTCTTTGCCGATGATTTTGTGGGTATGGCTTCAGCTGAAAATATCCGACAAACACTGCTCCGCTATGTTAAAAAAGGCAAGATAATGCGTGTGGCTAAAGGCATTTATTACTATCCACAAATTGATGAGAAACTTGGGCTTGGAGTGATTGTGCCATCCTACGACCAAATTGCTAACGCCATCGCCAAACGCGCCCATGCCCGCATCGTGCCCACAGGCGATTATGCTTTAAATGTTTTGGGACTTTCGACACAAGTGCCTATGAATTGCGTGTATCTCACAGATGGAACGCCTCGCAAAGTGGACATATCTGGAGGCCGAGGTATTGTGTTCAAGCGGACTGCCCCTAAAAATTTGTCGTTCAAAAATAGGCTTGCCATGCTGGTTACATCGGCGTTGAAGTCGGTCAGGCAAGAAAACGCCACACCCG
>JBNMJK010000045.1:0-21736 GCA_050873765.1 Sodaliphilus sp. | reverse complement strand
GGTATGAACTGTGGCCCATTTATGAAGATGGGCGACGGTCATATTAAGCAGGAGGACTTGATATGGCTCGACAAGAACACTGGGAAGGAAATCTATGCCTTCAATGCCGACGGACCCTATGTGGCCGACGGTGTGATAGAAAACGGTGTTCTTTACCAAGGTGGCTACAAAACATTCCAGGCGTGGAATGTGGCAAGGCATAAACTTATTTGGCGATACGACGACATCAACAATTACTGCCAAGCAGCTCCAGTGGTGGCTGGGAATGATGTGATATTTGGCGCATGGGACACTTATTTGCGCTCGCTCAACAAAAAAAATGGCAAGCTGCAATGGAAATGGAACAATGGCAAGAGCGTGAATCTCTTTAGTCCTGGCAATGTGGTGCCCGTGGTAACCTCCGATAAGGTGGTGATTGTGGCGCCCGACCGCGTGGCTACAGCCCTTGACCGCAAAAGCGGAAACCAAATATGGCGTGTGAAAAATGAGAATAAGGTGCGCGAGAGCCTGGGCAGAAGTGAAGATGGCAAGGTGGCTTATGCCAAGACCATGGACGGCGAACTTGTGGCTATGAGCACCGAGGGCGATAGCTATAAGCTGCTGTGGAAAACCGACTTAGGTATAGGCTACGAACATGCGCCCTGTATCGTGCTTGAACACGACGGATTTGTGTATGCCGGAAGCAGGCACGGCCAATTGTCGATAGTAGATGCCGCCACTCACCAGCTTGTTGTTTCCTATCCGATGGGCACAAGCGAGGTAAACGGCTTTGAGGTTGATGCTAATGGTGATGTGTACAGTTCGCTGATTGAGGGCACGATTTTTAAAATCACCAAAAAGTAGCAGTTTGTAAAAGTGACAAATAAATATTAAATTTGCAATTTCTATAAGCGATACCTTATGCTTATAGAAATTGCTGTTTTTTATGCTTATGAAGAAAAAAGTAATGCTCGTTTTTGGAACTCGGCCAGAAGCTATAAAGATGGCACCACTGGTCAAGGAATTTCAAAAGCATCCTGATGATATCGACACCCTTGTATGTGTGACTGGGCAGCACCGCGAAATGCTTGACCAGGTGCTTGACATTTTCAAGGTGATTCCTGACTACGATTTGAATATCATGAAATCTGGCCAGGATTTGTACGACATCACCTCACGTGTGGTGTTAGGAATGCGTGATGTGCTGAAAGAAGCCAAGCCCGATGTGGTGCTTGTGCATGGCGACACCACCACAAGCATGGTGGCGGCATTGGCGGCATTTTATCAGCAGATACCAGTAGGCCATGTGGAGGCTGGTTTACGCACGAACAACATCTACAGCCCATGGCCAGAGGAGATGAATAGGCAAATGACGGGTCGTATTGCCACCTATAATTTCTCTCCCACATCTTTAAGCCGGCAGAATTTGCTCAACGAAGGAGTGGACGAGCAGAAAATCACAGTCACAGGCAACACCGTTATTGATGCCTTGCACATGGTGGTGGATAGCATAAAAAACGATGCGTCGCTATCGTCGTCGCTTGTAGAGCAGCTCAAGATGAAAGGGTATGATGTGAACAGGCTTGCTGATGGTGACCGTAGGCTTGTGCTAATAACGGGACATCGAAGAGAAAACTTTGGAGAAGGATTTACCAACATCTGCAATGCAATAAAAACGCTGAGCGAGAGTTATCCTAATGTGGACTTCGTGTATCCGATGCATCTTAACCCCAACGTGAGAAGGCCAATTAAAGAAGTGTTTGGCGATAGATTTCACACCACTGACAACCTGTTCTTCATTGAGCCATTGGAGTATCTCTGCTTTGTGTACTTGATGGAAAAGGCTACTGTGGTACTTACCGACAGTGGCGGTATTCAAGAAGAAGCCCCAGGTCTTGGCAAGCCTGTGCTTGTGATGAGAGACACCACAGAGCGTCCGGAAGCCATTGAGGCAGGCACTGTGCGATTGGTGGGAACGGATTATGACAAGATAGTGTCGAGTATGAGAATGTTGCTCGACTCCAAAGGGGCCTACAACCAGATGAGCAAGGCCACCAACCCATACGGCGACGGCAAGGCTTGCTCAAGGATAGTGAATGAAATATTAAAATCAATTAATCAATAATCGAAATGAAAGGAAAAATTCTTGTTACAGGTGGCTTAGGATTTATTGGTTCCCATACCACAGTAGAACTTCAGCAGGCCGGATATGAAGTAGTGATCATCGACAATCTGTCGAATAGCAACATCGGTGTGCTTGATGGCATAGAGAAAATCACAGGAATCCGTCCCGTGTTTGTGGAAGGTGACTGCACTAATATCGAAACGCTGCACAGCCTTTTCAAGGCAAACCCAGGCATTGACGGAATAATCGATTTCGCAGCAAGTAAGGCAGTGGGAGAGTCGATTGTGAAACCGATCCTTTATTACCGCAACAACTTGAATATCCTTATCAACCTGCTTGATTTGATGCCCGTTTATGGTGTGAAGGGCTTTGTGTTCTCCTCTTCTTGCACGGTGTATGGTGAGCCAGATTCCAATCCTATCACCGAAGACGCCCCCATCAAGAAAGCCACATCGCCTTATGGCGCAACCAAGCAAATGGGCGAGGACATTATTGCCGATGTGGTGAAGAGCGGTGCTCCTATTATGGCCATTCTGCTTCGCTATTTCAATCCGATTGGCGCCCACCCATCAGCAGAAATAGGCGAATTGCCTAATGGTGTGCCACAAAACCTTGTTCCATATCTCACCCAGACAGCTATGGGCATACGCAAGGAATTGAGCATCTTTGGTGATGACTACGACACTCCTGACGGATCGTGTATTCGCGACTTTATCAACGTGGTGGACTTGGCCAAAGCTCACGTGGTGGCATTGGAGCGAATGTTGGAGGATAAGAGTGAAGAGAAACTCGAAGTGTTCAATATCGGAACAGGTGAAGGCTTGTCGGTGCTTCAGCTTCTCAGTGCCTTTGAACGCGCCACTGGCGTGAAGGTGCCTCATAAGATTGTGGGCCGCCGAGCTGGTGACATCGTGAAAATTTGGGCAGATCCCAAGAAGGCCAACGAGGTGCTTGGGTGGAAGGCACAAGTGCCAATTGAAGACACCATGCTTAGTGCTTGGAACTGGCAAAAGAAGCTCAGAGAGCGTGGTGTGATGTAAGGATTGCTTCAAAAATACGCATTAAAGGCGCTGCCCAATGATTTTGGGTGGCGTTTTTTATTGAATTTCCGACAATTATTACTATATTTGTAAGTTAATAACTATATAGGCTTTTTAGCTCAAAACGATAACAAATAATTTCTAAATATAGCATATATGAAATTCAACATTCAAAGTAAGCTTTTGCTTTCTCACCTTTCAGCAGTGAGTAAAGTTGTGAACTCGAAAAACAAACTGTCGATCCTCGACAACTTCCTGTTTAACCTCGAAGGCGACAAGCTTGTGATTACGGGCAGCGACCAAGAAACCACGCTCACAACCAATGTGCAAGTGCAAGATCCGGAAGGCTCAGGCAAGTTTGCCGCTAATGTGAAAAAACTGTTGGACCTGCTCAAGCAGCTGCCTGACTTGGCCCTCACTTTCGATGTGAACGATGAAAACCTTGAAATCAACATCACATATCTTCACGGTAAGTTTAACTTCATTGGTGTGAACGGAAACGAGTTCCCCACCAAGGCTCCAAGCGAAGAGGAACCGCAGCATTTCACTCTCCCTTGCAAGGATGTGGTGGAAGGTATTCAGCAGACCATTTTCGCAGTTGGCGTAGATGATATGCGCCCGGTGATGATGGGTATCTTCTGGGACATCAAGCCTGATGAAATCGTGTTTGTGGCATCAGATACGCATAAGCTCGTGCGCTATCGCAAGCTGAATCTGCACACTGGCCTTGAACTCTCGTTCATTCTTCCAACCAAGCCAGCCGCAATTTTGAGCAGTATTCTTGAAAAGAACGATGGCGATGTGAATGTGACCGTTGACAGCAAGAGCGCTACATTTGAAACACCTGAATATACACTTACATGCCGGTTTGTGAATGGTCGTTATCCAAACTATAATTCGGTGATTCCTACGGCAAATCAATACAGCGTGTCGATTGACCGCTTGCAATTGTTAAACGCATTACGCCGCGTGTCGGTGTTCACCAGCTCAAGCGGTTTGGTGAAATTGGAAATGCAGCCCGATGAGATAAAGATGTCGACCCAAGACGTTGACTATTCCACTTCGGCAGAGGAGCGGATTCTGTGTGAATACAATGGCGTGGACATGGCCATCGGCTTCAATGATGAGAACATTATTGATGTGCTTAACAACATCGACGCTGAAAACATATCGCTTCAGCTTATGGATCCAAGCAGAGCAGGCCTTTTCTTGCCAGTGGACCAAAAAGAGAATGAGGAACTTTTGGTGCTGCTGATGCCAATGATGCTTTAATTTTTTTCAGAACTGGAAAATCAGATATAGAGAAGACTACAGACTACGATGAAATTGAATCTGAAAAGGCCGATTGTGTTTTTCGACCTCGAGACCACGGGGCTGAATATCACTTCCGACAAAATTATTGAAATTTCATATATCAAAGTGTTTCCGAATGGCACAGAGGAGTCAAAAACGCTTCGTGTGAATCCAGAGAAGCACATTCCTGAGCAATCAACGGCTGTGCACCACATCACTGATGACGATGTGAAAGACTGCCCAACTTTCAAGCAGGTGGCTCGAGGGTTGGCGGCAGTGTTTGAAGGCAGCGATGTGGCAGGCTTCAACAGCAACCGGTTCGACATACCGATGCTTCAGGAGGAATTCTTGAAAGCAGGAGTTAATTTTGATTTCACAAAACGAAAGTTCGTGGACGTTCAGACCATTTTCCACAAAATGGAGCAGCGTAATCTTGTGGCTGCATACAAGTTTTATTGTGGAAAGGATCTCGAAAACGCTCATTCTGCCGACGGCGACACCCGCGCCACATACGAGGTGCTCAAAGCCCAGTTAGACAAATATCCCAACTTGCAAAACGATGTGGATTTCCTTTCTTCCTTCTCAACCCAGAATAAGAATGTGGATCTTTCTGGCCGCTTTGTGTATGACGACAATGGGGTGGAAGTGTTTAATTTCGGCAAATATAAGGGGAGGCCAGTGGCTGATGTGCTTTTAAAGGACACCGGGTACTACGGCTGGATGATGAATGGAGACTTTCCACAGGACACTAAAAACGTGCTGACGAAGATTTATTTTAGAGTAAGAGGCGGTAAGTAAGAACTATATAATTAGCAGTTGAAAATTGTGATGAACATGATTCGAATATTCCTATTACTGGTGGCTTTCTTGAGCGTGAGCTTTTGCACTTATGCTCAAGAACTGAATTGTGAGGTGGAAATCAATACCAGCAAAGTGCAGAATGCCAACAAAGACATCTTCACAACCCTCCAGCAAGCCATTTCGGAATATATGAACACCACAAAATGGACCGACGCCCAGTTTGGCACCAATGAAAAGATTCAATGCAAACTGTTTTTGACTGTGAGCAGCTACGATGATGCCACGGGAAAAATAACGGGCGACTTGCAGATACAGTCGCAGCGCCCCGTGTATAATAGCTCTTATACGACTACTGTCATCAATTTCAAGGACACAAAGATTGATTTCACTTACGAGCAAAACCAACCGCTCGTGTATTCAGAGCAGGATATGCAAAGCAATCTTACCGCTATTCTTAATTTCTATGCCTTTATGATTATAGGAATGGACTTCGACACTTTCTCGCTCAGAGGTGGCGACCCATATTATGAGAAGGCGGCAAACGTGGTGAGAATGGCTCAAAGCAGTGGTGAGAGTGGCTGGAAGGCGTTTGAAGACACTAAAAACAGGAGTGCGGTGCTCAGCGCCTACACCGACAAAACTACTTCCGCCATTCGTGAGGTGCTTTACAACTATCATCGCCTTGGGCTTGACCAAATGGTGGTGAGCCCTGAAAAAGGTAGGCAAGTGATCACTCAATCGCTCGACCTGTTGAAGAAAATCTACGATGTGGCCCCAATGTCGGTGTGCTTGTCGATGTTTAAAGACGCTAAACTCGACGAACTGGTAAATGTGTATTCTAAAGCAAATATGACAGAGAAGGCTGCCGTGTATGAAACACTTTATCCATTATGGCCCACCGAACAAGAGCGACTTAATAAAATCAAGAAGGAGGAACAAAACAACTAAGCCACAACTCAATGCTTACACGACTCTATATATCAAACTACGCTCTCATTGACGAACTGGAAATCAGCTTTGCCGATGGATTGACGATTATCACCGGTGAAACTGGTGCGGGTAAGTCGATTATTATGGGCGCCTTATCGCTAATTCTTGGTGAGCGTGCAGATGCACGCTCGGTTAGAAACCAAGAGAAGAAGGTGGTGGTGGAAGCCTCGTTCGACGTGACGTCATATTCCTTGGAGTGCTATTTTTCAGCGCATGAAATTGATTATTGGAAGGATGAGTGCATTGTTCGCCGAGAGATTAACGCCTCTGGCCGCTCACGAGCATTTGTGAATGATACACCTGTAAACGTTTCTGTGCTCAAGGAACTGACCACGCGCTTAATTGATATTCATTCGCAGCACAGTAATATGCTTCTGTCAAAACCGTCGTTCCAGTTGTCGGTTTTAGACGGCATCGCTAAAAACAGGGAGGCCGCACAGAAATATGAAGTTGAATATATATGCTATACCGAATTAAAGAAGCAACTTCACGACACGCGGAATGAATACGAAAAGCGTAAGGCTGAAGAAGATTATATTCGTTTTCAATTGAATCAGTTTCACGAACTGCAACTTACTGAAAATGAAGATGAGGAATTGGAGAGCTTACAGAAAAAGTTGAGCAATATTTCCGACATCAAGCAGAACCTTTGGCAGATATGCGCAGCATTGAATGGCGATGAAAATTCCATACTTGACCAGCTTGGCTCAATGGCACAGCGGATTCAACAAACCGAACGCAATCTTTCTGAAATAGAGGGAATGAGCGAGCGCACTCAGTCGGTGCTGGTGGAGTTGAAAGACATTGCTCAATCACTATCGTATGTGGATAGCCAACTGGTGGATGACCCACGCCAGCTCCAAGCGGTGGACGAACGGTTGAACTCCATTTATGAGCTTGAGCGTAAGCACAATGTGGATTCAGTAGGTGAGCTGCTTGAAATTCAGCATAAGTATGAAAGCGAGCTGCGGTTGATTGACAACAGCGGTAATCAGATTGCAGAAATTGAGGCTCGGCTAAAGGAGCAAGAAAAGAAAGTGTCAGAATTGGCTGCGGAGTTGACGGTGTCGAGAAAGCAGGCGGCCCAGCATTTTGTGGAAGACCTGCTACCACTTGCACACGCTTTGGGCATGAAGAATTTAGCATTCGACGTGAAGTTTACACCCACTGATTTCACTGCAAGAGGCGCTGATGCTGTGGAATTTTTGTTCGCTTTCAACAAAAATCAGACATTACTTCCTGTAAAAGACACCGCTTCGGGCGGAGAAATTTCACGCTTAATGCTGTGTATAAAGGCTATAATAGCACGCTCGATGAATTTACCCACTATCATTTTTGATGAAGTGGACACTGGCGTGTCGGGTGATGTGGCCAACAAGATAGGCGAACTTATGGACGAAATCAGCAAGCGCATTCAGGTGCTTGCCATCACTCATCTTCCACAAGTGGCTGCCCATGCCGACCATCATTTATTTGTGTATAAGACCGATGATGATGTGTCAACCACAACGCAAGTGAAAAAACTCGATGATGAGCAGCATGTGCTGGAAATTGCCAGAATGTTGAGCGGCAAGAATATAAATCAAGCCGCCATAGATAACGCTAAATCATTAATAGGAATAAAGAAACAGAAAATATGATAGATAAATCCCAAGTGGTGTTTGGCATTCGTGCCGTGATTGAGGCGATTGAATCGGGCAAACAAGTGGACAAGGTGCTCATGAAGAAAGACCTTGGAGGCGATCTCGCTCATGAACTTATGGGTGTGATCCGTGAGTATGGTGTGCCGGTTCAGCGTGTGCCAGTAGAGCGAATCAATAGGGTTACACGCAAGAACCACCAAGGTGTGGTAGCCTTTATGGCCGCTGTCGATTATTATCATATCGACGATATCGTCCCCGCCCTTTATGATGAGGGTATCAATCCATTTGTAGTGATTCTTGACGGAGTGACAGATGTGCGTAATTTTGGTGCCATAGCCCGCACTTGTGAATGTGCTGGGGTGAATAGTATCGTTATACCTGAGCGCGACAGCGTGAGTGTGAATGCTGATGCGGTAAAGACTTCTGCAGGTGCGCTGAACTATCTTCCCGTGTGCCGAGAACGCAACCTTGTGAACGCTGTGAAATATTTACGCGACAGTGGTTTTAAGGTGATAGGCGCTTCTGAAAAAACGGATTTGAACTACACTAAGGCCGATTTTACAGGCCCTGTGGCTATTATTCTTGGCTCGGAAGGCCATGGCATATCTGCCGATATGCTCAAACTTTGCGACACGCTTGTAGCCATTCCAGAATTTGGTCAAATTAATTCACTGAATGTGTCGGTGGCAGGGGGAATCATGATTTACGAAGTGGTAAGGCAGCGTCTTGACGATGGCCAGAATGTGAATTCTTAGTTCTTTTATTTGAATACAAACCTATTTTAAGGTAACTTTGCAAAAAATATAATAATTAATCGATGATAAATAGAGTCTTAATAAGAGCGAAAGTCGTGCAGATGCTGTACGCATATATGGTGTCAAACAACACGATGAGCCTTGATGCGGCAAAAAAGGAGCTGCAAAAAAGTCTTGACAAATCGTATGAACTCTACAACGCGTTGCTGAGGCTGATGATAGAACTTACAGACGTTCAGGATTTGCGCCTTGATGAAGCCAAGCACAAATTTCTACCCACAGAAGAAGATCTTCATCCCAACACGCGTTTCGTGGACAATGAATTTGTGAAAAAACTTCGTGCCGACCAGACACTTACTGATTTTGTGGCCGACAAGAAAATAAATTGGCGCGACGATGAACTGTTTGTGCGCTTGATGCTTGATAAAATTCTACGTTCGGAAGCGTATCAAGAGTATATGCAGATGCCTTCCACCACGCTTGTGCGTGATGGAGAGGTGTGGTATCAGCTGATGAAGAAGGTGATTCTGCCAGACGACGACCTTCTTGAGCATTTGCAGTCGATGAGCGTGTATTACACCGACGACGATTTGCAGATTATAGGGCAGTTTGTGCTGAAGACCATTCGCCGTGTTGAAGATGGTGAGGCTTCGCCTATCCTGCCACAGTTCAAAGACGAGGAGGACAGTAAGTTTGGCGAGCAGCTCTTTTCTATCACCATTGATGAAATGGACGAGAACAACGCCTACATCGACCAGTTTATTAAGACAGAAAAATGGGACGTGGACAGAATTGCGCTAATGGACCGTGTGGTGATGTGTGCTGCACTCGCCGAGATCCGCAATTTCCCCAGTGTGCCGGTGAATGTGTCGCTTAACGAGTATATTGAACTGGCCAAGGACTACAGCACACCTCGAAGCGGACAATTTGTAAATGGAATTCTGAATGCTGTGGTGAATAAACTGCGTGCCGACAAAGTGATTGTGAAATAGCATAATATTAATTTTTTAAATTTATTTTGTATATGACATTGAATTATATCTTACTCGATGCAGCCTCTGCTCAGGGTGGTGGTTTCGGCGGTATTTTTATGATTGTGGTTCTTATTGCCATCTTCTATTTCTTTATGATTCGCCCACAGAGCAAGAAGCAAAAAGAGATGAAAAAATTCCGTGAAGGCTTGAAGAGCGGTGATAAAGTGGTGACTGCCGGTGGTATTCACGGCCGTGTGCGTGAAATCAAACAAAATGGAACGGTGCTTTTGGAAGTGTCGGAAGGCGTGAAAATCACCATTGATGCCACTATGGTTTACCCCACTGTTCAAGATGCTGTGCAAACAGAGTCGGAGGTAAAGAAAGGCTAATCTCAACGTATCAGTTGGCCGGTTTTCTGACGGCATTATGCGCCAATGTCAAAAAACCGGCCAATTCCATTTTCTGTAATGAGGATTGTAAAAAAAATATTGAAGAGTATTCATTCAAATGCAGCAACCTATAATGTGGTGATGCTGTATGGGTTCTTTTTTTTGTTCTCTTTCCTTGCATGGACCTTCGCTAAATCCTATACGGGCGATGTGGTGGTGAATTTGGTGATAGTGGGTAAACCTAATGAGGCCACTGTCATCGACTCTATTCCAGCACAGGTGACCGTGCCGATGGAGGGCAAGGTGTTCTCACATATCTACTATAGGCTTTTCACGCCCGATGCCACCATCAACTTTCAATCGAAATACCAAAAATCAAGTTCTGAATTAGTGATTACAATCGACGACATTTATGCGTCGATGAATTTGAACTCGCTCTACAGGCCGAGCAACCTCTCTAAAGCGCAGTCGGGATTCCCGTTGGTGCTGACAGTGGTCACCCATAAAGGGAAAAAGGTGCCAGTCGCGTTTGGCAGCAGTATAAGCCTGCGTTATAATCCTGTGATGCTGTCGCTGGTCAATTGGCCCGTTTGCTATCCTGACTCCGTTGTGGTTTTTGCCAAGCAATCACTGCTCGACAAGATTGATTCGGTGTCGCTGAAGCCGTTTGTGGTGAAAGACTTGTCCGACACTGTGATGACTGTTGGTGTGCAGCCTATGCCTGGCGTGAGATGCCAGACCACAAATGTGCGGCTTCGCTTGGATTTGGAAAGAAATTATTTGAAGCGTGCCACTATTAGTGTGGAGCCTAAAGAAGTGAAAGGCATCAAAATTCAATATCAGCCAGCCACCGTGGATATCTTATACTATGTGCCAGAAAGCTTTTATAACGACAAAGCGCCAAAGGTGGCTGTTTTTGCTGAAGATATCGACCCTGCAAAAAAGTCGGGCAAGGTGGCCATTCGTAAGGCAGAAGAGTATCCTCACAGGAAAATTTACAAGATACTGAAAGACTCGGTGATGTGGTACGCCAAATGATGCATAAAAGAATTCATGTGCATAGAAGAGATATGATTGTAGCGATAACAGGCGGTATTGGAAGTGGCAAATCGGTGGTTTCACAGATATTGCGTTTGCTGGGTTATCCGGTGTATGACTGTGATAAGAATGCAAAAAGGCTGATGCAAGATTCTGTGCAATTGCGGCAGGAACTTACCGAAGCTTTTGGCGAGAATTTGTATAAAGACGGGAAAATTGATGCAGCGTATCTATCGTCGATAGTGTTCTCTGATGCTTCAAAACTTACAATCTTAAATTCTCTGGTGCATCCCGCCGTCAAGACGGATATATTGCATTGGGCAGAGAAGGAAGGTGGCTTGGTGTTTGTGGAAACCGCCATACCTTACTCCAGTGGCGTGAATTTGATTGTGGATAAAATATGGCGAGTTGAGGCGCCTGAAAAAGTGCGCATCAGCAGGGTGATGGCGCGCAACGGCGTGACTGAAGCGCAAGTGAAGAAACGCATTGCTGCACAAGCGCAAGAGTGTGTGATCAGTGATAAGGATATGCTGATTCTCAATGATGGCGTGAATGCAGTGACTCCACAAATAATGGAAAACCTTCAACTGTTAAAGTAGCTTTAGCGCATTTCATATTTGTGACGAAAAGTGAAGTTATTTGATTATTTTCATTAACTTTGCAATAGTAATCATTCTATTAATTTGTAAAAAAGTTAAAACGTAATATCTATGTTGAAAACAATTTTAAGTATTTCTGGCAAGCCAGGATTGTATAAGTTGATCTCGTATGGGAAAAATCTTGTCATAGTAGAAAGTCTGGTTGATAAGAAGCGTTTTCCTGCCCATTCACGTGATAAAATTATTTCACTTGGCGATGTGGCCATTTATACAACCGGCGACGACAAGCCTCTTGCAGAAGTGCTTGAATCCGCATACGAAAAATATCCAGAAGGCGTGAATGCTGCCGACTATAAGACTGATGAAAAACTGGCCGAGTTTATGTCGTCGATTCTTCCAGAATATGATGTGGACCGTGTTTACAAGACCGATATTAAGAAGCTGATTTCATGGTTCAATATTTTGGTGAAAGCAGGTTACACATCTTTCGTAGATAAAAAAGAAGAGGCTAAATCAGATGAAGCCACTTCAGACAGCGAAAAGTAAGCGAATTACCTAAAATATTATACAGATGCTAAAGAAAGATGTGTGGCTTCTAACAGACAGAGCCATGAACTTTCTTTAGCATTTTTTTGATATGTGCTATGGGCGGATTAATGAAAAAATATGGTATGAAATATTGGCCATTGCTACTGGTGATGGCTGTGAGTCTATGCGCATGCCACACGCAAAAAAAAGTTGCTAATTATCCCACAAAAAAAAGTTATAATGTGCGAGTGCCCGAAGAATGGCGAACTCTTGATATCCAGCTTTCCTCGGCTGATAATAAAATGCTGTACAAAGAGATAAAGGGCTGGCTCGGCACACCCTATAAATATGGCGGTAACACTAAAAATGGTGTGGACTGCTCTGGTTTTGTGGTGCAAATCTATAAGGCTGTGTACCGGAAACAAATCGAGAGAAATTCAGCCATGATTTTTCAGAAAAACTGCCGTTTGATAGATGTAGATGATTTGCAAGAGGGCGACCTGCTATTTTACTGCACATCAAAGAATGCCAATAAAATTTCGCATGTGGGAATATATTTGAAGGAAAATAAATTTGCACACGCTTCGGCCTCTAATGGCGTGAAAATAAGTGATATTACAGAAGACTATTTCATCGACCATTTTTATGCGGCGGCTCGTGTGGTGAAATAATGTGCGGCCTACTGCACCACAAGTGATTTTTCCCTCAGGTTTGCCACTTTTATTCCTAATTTTTTGCAACTGCTAATGATGCTGGCCACATTTGGCTCATACACATTTCCTGAGATGACCATAAGGCGAATATTATAGTGGCGGGCCAAGTCGGTTACTTTGCCATTGAAATGGCGTGTGATGATGCAGTAGTCGATGGTGGCTTTCTTGCTGTTTGGTAGCGTGCGCCAATTCTGCCTTCCTGCCACAAGTATCGTTTTACCATAAATGAGAGCGTAGGGCTGCCGGAATGCGGTGCCAGGAATTTTAGATGAATCATTAACTAAAGTGATGTCTTCAATTCTGTGCGCGGCAAAGAACCCTGTGTGCAAGAGGTGAAATTTTTCTTTGTTGAAAACGATTGGACTGTCGTCGGGCGTCCAGCAGTAGGAGTGCCTATTTTCATAGAAAAATATGGGCGTGCTGTCGTAGGAGTTGAATAGCACGCACCCCGATCTTTTGAAAGAAGCCATCGCGAGTGTGTGGCACACGATGCCAATAGCGCAGCAAGCGATACCGCAATTTAAATAAATCCACTTTCTTTTTCTGATGAATAGAAAGACCAGAATGATGAAGACGGTATAGCAGACCACGTCTGCTTCGCTCACATACACGTCTTTAGTGAAGGCGTAGGGGAGTTGTGATATATAATGGGCCACGTTATTCACAAGGCCCAATAGTGCATCAGCTATGCGGTTAAGGGCTTCTACGTTTACATGGACACATGCCAGAAGAATGACAATGGCTGAAATGCCCATAATCAGAGGAAATATTGGAAGAATCAGCAAGTTTGAAATCACACCGACCCAAGATATGGAGTGGAAGTAATACGCCGTTAGTGCAATTGTGGAGCACATGGCAATTGCTGATGTGGCTATCAATGACACAAGATAATTGAGCCATTTTTTCTTCTTTGCAACAATTGGCCCACGAGGTGAAAAAATGAGGATAAAAAATACGGTGATAAAACTGAGCTGAAATCCCACATCAAATATAGATTCGGGAGAGAATGTGAGTATAAGCAACGCTGATGCCATGAGGGCGTTGATAGCTGAAGATTTTCTGCCAAAGATGAATGTGGCAAATGTGAATGTAATCATCACAGTGGCGCGAATAGCCGACGGGGAAAGCCCGGTTAGCAGGTCGTAGAGTGCCAATAAGGCCACCGACAGGATAAAGCGTAGCTTCTTCTGTCCGTAGTAATCTAATGGCCAAAATAGAATCCAAGAAAGCATCATGATAATGCCTATGTGAAGTCCGCTCAGAGCCAACACATGGGCTATGCCTGCATAGGAATATTCAGTTCTGGTCTGCTGGTCGATAAGTTTCTTGTCGCCCAGCAGTAGTGCTATGATGTAGTGTTTGCTCTCGGTAGATAGCGTGCTTTGATAGATCGACTGTTTGATGGAGTTTCTGGCGCTTGCCATTATAGACGTTATGGTTTCGTGGTGCCCATAGCTAATAATGCCTTTAGAATCGATGTGCTGCTGGTATATGATACCTTTTCTTTTGAGAATTTTTGCATAATCCACATCTTCTTCAAGGTTAGGGTTGCTGATGACTTGGAAATTGGCCATGAAAGCAATATTGTCGCCTTCTTTTAAATTATAATTGCAGCCGTGGGTGGTGAGTAGCAATTTACTTCCTTGAGAATGATTGCTGAGCATATTCACGGTGATACGCATCGACTGCACCTTGAACTCCATATTCACTATCTGTCCGTAGGCCACCGTTCCATTCACTTGCGATAGGTTGATAGTGGCAGGCTGATGGACGATGTGCGAGGTCCACCCCAAAGCCATGGAGATGACTGCGATGGGAACGATAGTGTAAGGCCGGATTTTGTTTCTTGCTTCAGGACTGCGTGAAAGCACACTTATGAATATGGACAGCAAGCACCCAGAGATGGCAATCGCTACAGGCACTATCACCGAGGTGGACGAGGTGCAGTTTCCCAAAAGGATTCCCCCACAAAAAGGAACGACAATGCGGGATATAGGGAATTTTGATAGGGGAGAGCTTCCCATGTTTAAAAGGTGCGGTTGGGACGGCTATTTTGTCCAAATATCGTAGGCTGCAAATGCTTGCAGAAGAAGCATCTCAAGCCCGTTTTTCACTTCTGTTCCTGCCGCTTTCGACTTTTGCATAAATAAAGTGACCTCTGGATTATAGGTTAAGTCGTAGCAAAAGTGGCTTTTGCTCAAAAAGCGATAAGGGAAATCTGGACACTTGTCGGTGTGTGGAAACATTCCAAGTGGAGTGGCATTTACGATGATTTTGTGGTCGTTTACCATAGCCTTGGTGATTTCATCGTAGGTGCAGGTAGCGGCCGACTTTCTGCGTGACACATGCATCACTTCCACGCCTAATTTATTGAGGGCGTAGGTCACGGCCTTAGACGCACCTCCGGTCCCCAGTACCATGGCTTTTCTGCGATCTTCGTTCACATATGGCTCTACCGACTTTAAAAAGCCGATAGCGTCGGAATTATAGCCACGGAGCATCACGTCGTTATCTTTTTGGGTTCTGGTGATTTTGATGACATTGACCGCGCCAATGGCTCTTGCCCCATCGTCGATAGAGGTGAGATAGGGGATAACTTGCTCCTTATATGGAATGGTCACGTTAAGCCCACAAAGGTTGGGATGCTCAGCCAACACTTCCATGATTTTCCCGATGTCGTCAATTTCAAAATTCATGTATTCGGCATTGATGTTCTCTGCCTCAAATTTTTCATTGAAATATTCCATAGAAAAGGAATGTCCCAATGGGTAGCCAATCAAACCATACAATTTTTTGTCATTTTGAAATGATTCCATCTTTAAAACACGGGTTAATGGTTAATATTTTTACAAATTTACATAAAATTATTAATCATCATTTCTTTTTTGGCCGATTTATTTCACTAAAAAACTACTTTTGTCGGGTTATGGGATAGCGGAGTTTGCCATTTTATTGCTAACTTTGCACTTCATAGTGGAAGAAAAACCACATGGAAATATTGACATGCACAATAATCATACAAAGATATGAAACCAACTTCTAAAAAAAATGTTTTGATTGGCCTCACTGTGGTGGTGAGCATTTGCCTTCTGTATTGGGGCATTGAATATTTAAAGGGGATAAACCTGCTGAAGCCCGCTAATTTCTATTATGCGAAATTTGAGAAGGTGAATGGCCTTACCGTAGCATCGCCAGTGACAGTGAATGGCTTCAAGGTGGGGCAAGTGCGTGAGATTACGTACGACTATGAGACCAATAAAATTTCTGTGGAGTTGAGCTTTGATAAGAATTTGAAAATACCTGATGGCTCAACCATCACATTCACTAATGAGCTTCTTGGATCGGCATCGCTTAAATTGAATCTTGGCGCCAGCAAAACCTATATGGAGGTAGGCTCTACCATACCAGTGGCTATGCAGGCCGGATTGATGGATAAAGTGGGGACTGATATGATGCCAGTGGTGGCATCGATTCTCCCTAAAGTGGACTCGATAGTGGGCAGTGTGAATCAGATACTGTCAAATCCGGCAATTAACGCATCGGTTACACGTTGTGATGCCATCACACGCGAGCTTGCAACAAGTGCCGCAGAGCTTTCTACATTAATGGCGAGCCTGAACAATTCTATTCCTGTCGTGGTAAACAATGCCAACGAGGTGATGGTTAACGCTAACACCCTAACTACCGACTTGAAGACAACAACTGGCAATCTGAATACGTTTTCTGGCAATTTGAAACGCCTTCCTTTAGACACTACACTGAATCGCATCAATGCCACGCTGGCTAATGTGCAGCGTTTGACAGCTCAACTCAATAACCAGAACTCCTCTTTGGGCATGCTGCTCAACGATAAGAAACTCTATCAGAATGCTACGAACACTGTGGCGAGCCTCGACTCGCTGCTTCAAGATGTAAAGAAGCATCCTAAAAAATATGTCACTATTAAGGTGTTCTAAAAAGTAACCGTGACGCAAGCGGTGTTGCGCGGAATGATTCCGAATAACGCTACTTCCGTTTTTTAATGCGACTATTCTATTTGTGCAGCCTTGTGAGAGAGGAGCATATAGTAATGTGCGTATTGGAATATGTGAAATTCTTTATCTAATTTACTGAATATTAGCTTTATATATAAGATTTTGCGATTAGGTGCGCGAAAATACAGGAAAACTTACGTAAGTGGTTGTGTATCAAGTAATACTTGCTTTTGTTAAAAAACCAAATTTTACAACAACTTTTTTTGTGAGAAAAACATTATAATTTTGTAGGGTTGTAAAACGCCCTTTTTTTAGAATGAATCGAGATAACCAATATATAGAAAAGTGGAATAAGTGCCTTCAGTGCTTTAAAGACAATTTGCCAGCCGAGCAATACAATGCTTGGTTTGCTCCTATTGGTGTCTTGGATTTTAAAAATGGAGACTTGACGCTTCGTGTGCCTTCACAGTTCTTTATAGAGAAAATAGAAGAAGGCTATAGCTCTTTGTTGTCATCTACATTGCGTAAAGTGTATGGCACGGAGTTCAAAAGGCTTTATTATAGTGTGGAGGTGGCCAAAGAAAGGGTGACGATGGCCGATGATCAGGCCAGCGGTTTGCTGAGAAAGCGAATGTCGCCCAACTATCACCAGCAAGAAGCTCCAAATGATATTGATCCTCAGCTGAATCCGCGCTACACTTTTGAAAACTATTGTGGAAGCATGAGCAATAAGTTGGCTGTGAGCATTGGCATGGCCATTGCAACAGACCCCAACTGCAAGACGTTTAATCCTCTTTTCGTGTTTGGCCCAACGGGCGTGGGGAAAACTCACTTAATCCAAGCCATTGGCATTAAGATGAAGGAAAACAATCCACGCTTGCGAGTGCTGTATATCACTTCTCGAATTTTCGAGAACCAATATTCAATAGCAGTCAGAAGCAATAAGGTGCCCGATTTCATTAATTTCTATCAGAGCATAGATGTGCTTATCATTGATGATATTCAGGAACTTGCAGGCAAGCAGGCCACACAAAACACTTTCTATCACATATTCAATTCTTTGCATGGCCGTGATAAGCAGCTTATCATGTCGAGTGATTGCCGCCCCAGTGAGATGGATGGCATGATACCTCGATTGATATCGCGTTTTAAATGGGGCATGACGGTGGAGCTTTCCAAACCCGACTATGAGCTTCGTAAAGATGTGCTGGAATTGAAGGCCTCACAAGATGGCTTGTCGATTTCTAAAGATGTGCTGGAATTTATTGCAAACAATGTGACCGACAGCATTCGTGAGCTTGAGGGTGTGGTGGTGTCGCTGCTGGCCCATGCTATGATGCTGAATCAGGAGATTTCGGTGGATTTGGCTAAGGCTGTGGTAGCAAATGCCGTGAAGATGAACAAACGCCAAGTTTCATTCGAGATGATAGCAGAGACAGTGGCCAAGCATTGCCATATCGACTCTGCGCTTCTGTATGGTCATTCGCGTAAGCGTGAAATTTCTGACGCACGCCAGCTGCTGATGTATTTTGCCAAGAAGGAAACACAGCTGTCGTCAACCAATATAGGTTTGCGCCTCAACCGAAACCACGCCACAGTGCTCCATGCTTGTAAGCAAATAGAACAAAGGCTGTCGGTGGAGAAGTCGTTCCAAGACGAAGTACAGAAAATTCTTGATGAATTACACAAGTAATATAACAACCTCCAGGTTTATGGCGGCACGGAGTTATAAAACCAAAATAGGGAATGGCTTTTATTTTTAGGCCGTTCCTTATTTTTAGGCTTTATCTGTAAGTGCGAGTTGGCATTCTGAAATACCCCGGCATATATTCCATGGTGAAGCTGCCAGGCGTGCCATAGATGATGATCACATCATACTGTATGCCCACGTCCATTCTGTGATACATTTTGCAATATGCCCGTGAGGCGTTGATTATATTGCTTTGCTTTTGGAGGTTAATGGCTTTTTGAGGATTGTAGCCCGACCTATGGGAGCGGGTTTTCACTTCCACAAAATGAAACTTGCCATTCTTCTCGGCAATGATATCGACTTCGAGATGGTTCATTTTCCAGTTCCGTTCCCTCACAATAAACCCCTCTTTGATGAGAAACTCATAGGCGTACTGCTCGCCCGCAGCACCAAGTGTATTATGTTGTGCCATTGCTATTTGTTTTGCGTAAAATTACGAAATTTTATTTATTTCACCCTTTGAGAGGGTGTGATTTTTTTTGTAAATTTGTATTTAAAATAAAATTACTAAATGGAGAAAATAAGAAATTTCAGCATTATAGCGCATATCGACCATGGAAAGAGCACCTTAGCCGACCGACTGTTGGAATATACAAAGACCGTAGGGGGCAAGGAGATGCAAAATCAGGTGCTTGATGATATGGATCTTGAGCGTGAGCGTGGCATCACTATCAAGAGCCACGCCATACAGATGGACTATGTGCAAGACGGTGTGCAATACACTCTTAATCTTATCGATACCCCAGGACACGTGGATTTTTCCTATGAGGTGTCGCGCTCTATTGCTGCCTGTGAAGGCTGTCTGCTAATTGTTGATGCCACTCAAGGCGTGCAGGCACAAACAATCTCTAACCTCTACTTGGCATTGGACCATGATTTGGAAATTATACCGGTAATCAACAAGATAGATATGGACAGCGCCCATCCCGATGAGGTGGAAGATGAGATTGTGGATCTTATAGGCTGCGACCCTTCCGACATTATTCGTGCAAGTGCAAAAACAGGGGAGGGCATTCCTGAAATTCTGAAAGCCATTGTCGATCGCATTCCGGCGCCAAAAGGCGATCCCGAAGCGCCATTGCAGGCTCTGATTTTCGATTCGGTGTTTAATCCATTCCGCGGCATTATTGTGTACTTTAAGGTGATGAATGGCACTATTCGTAAAGGCGACCTTGTGAAATTTGTGAACACAGGCCGTGAATATGACGTTGACGAGTTGGGCATTCTGAAACTGAGCCTCGAGCCGAAAGATCAAGTCAGTGCGGGAAATGTGGGATATATTATCAGCGGCATTAAGAACTCGGCAGAGGTGCGAGTTGGTGACACCATTACCCATACGGCACGCCCGTGTAAAGAGGCTATTGCTGGCTTCCAGGAGGTTAAGCCCATGGTGTTTGCCGGTGTTTACCCCATAGACCCCGAAGATTTTGAGAACTTAAGAACCTCGTTGGAAAAACTTCAGCTGAATGATGCTGCTCTCACGTTCTCTCCAGAGTCGTCGGTGGCTTTAGGTTTTGGCTTCCGATGCGGATTCTTAGGACTTCTTCATATGGAAATTGTGCAGGAGCGCCTGAGCAGAGAGTTCAACATGGAGGTGATTACCACGGTGCCCAATGTTTCGTATAAGGTATATGACAAGAAGGGCGTGGAAACGGAGGTGCATAACCCGGCGGGCTTGCCCGACCCCACACTCATTGAGAAGATAGAGGAGCCGTATATCCATGCGTCAATAATTACGCTTTCGGAATATATGGGGCCTATTATCACACTGTGCCTTTCAAAACGCGGTGTGCTCACAAAGCAAGAATATATTTCAGGCAACCGCCTTGAACTGTCGTTCGACATTCCATTAGGTGAAATTGTTATTGATTTCTATGATAAGTTGAAGAGTATATCGAAGGGCTATGCGTCGTTTGATTACTATATCAGCTCTTATAAAGAGTCAAAGTTGGTGAAGCTGGATATTCTGCTCAATGGGCAACCCGTGGATGCGTTAAGCTCACTCACGCATGTCGATAATGCCGTGTCGCTGGGGCGTAGAATGTGTGAAAAGTTAAAAGAACTGATTCCCCGCCAGCAGTACGACATTGCCATACAGGCGGCTATTGGAGCAAAAATTGTGGCACGCGAAACGGTGAAGCAAGTTCGTAAAGACGTTACAGCTAAGTGCTATGGCGGTGATGTAAGCCGTAAGCGGAAATTGCTTGAAAAACAAAAAGCCGGTAAGAAGCGAATGAAGCAGATAGGCACAGTGCAAGTGCCACAAAAGGCCTTCTTGGCAGTCTTGAAGCTCGATTAGCAGTAAGAATAAACAACGTCTCTTTAATAGAGCGCGCATAAATAAATATCCCCCCCAAAGCTACATCTGATTGCTTTAGGGGGATATTTGTTATCTGTTGCACCTGTTGTGGCGTAGGGCGGATTAGTCGAACTTCATGGTGGTGGTTGGCTTAATTGTGGACACAATGTGGCTCGGGCCAATTAGTGCAATATATGAAACAATTAAAATGCCAAGATTGAGCAGGAGTAGGGTAGTGGCGTTTATCTCAATAGGCACGTACGACATGTAATAAGCCTCTGGGTCCAGTTTAATGATATGTAGATATTTTTGAATCAGTGCCAGTCCTAATCCTAACGCATTGCCAATGATAATCGACCGCAAGATGAGTTTGCCTGTGAGGTAGATGAAAATTTTGCGAATCATTCCATTGCTGCACCCTAATGATTTAAGAATACCGACCATCTTAATTCGCTCCAGTATAATCATTAACAAGGCAGAAATTAAAGTGAAAGATGAAACAATAATCATTAATGCTAAAATAATGATTACATTCATGTCGAGCATATTGAGCCAGGTAAAATACGACATGTTGTTTTGGGTGATGGTGCTCACGCTGTATAGGCTGGAGTAGTTATGCTCAATCATTGAAAGTGCCAGGGCGGCGTAAAGTTGCTGCGCATCGGTGTTTAGGTGGTCGGTACTTTTAAGGTTCACCCCCACATAGCTTCCAGTGAAACCGTCCCAACCGTTCACACTTTGTAGAAGTTTGATGTTGCCAATGATGTATGATTTGTCGAATGCGTCAAATTCTGTGCTGTAAATACCCACAACCACAGAACGCCGTGCTTTCACATTGTTGTCGAT
>JBNMJK010000044.1:0-22438 GCA_050873765.1 Sodaliphilus sp. | reverse complement strand
GTATTGGTGATTGTGGCGCTCGTGGTGGGCATTGGAGCCACACTTGCCGTAACTCGAAAAAACGCAAAGTCGCAAGCCAACACTATTCTCGAAAAGGCAAGGCTTGAAGCTGAGGTTTTGAAGAACAATGAAGTGATTAAGGGTAAGGAAGAAGGCCTTTCCATCAAGAGCAACGCCGAAAAGCAGGCTAACCAGCGACTTTCTAAAGTGCAGGCCGAGGAAGCAAAACTGAAGCAGCACGAGATACAGGTGAAGCAGCAGCACACCGACCTCCAGCGCCGTAAAGCAGAAACTGACCGGCAGCAGGCTGAAAACGAAAAGATGAAAGCTACGCTCGACAACAGAAGCGAGGTGCTTGACGACAGAAAGAAGGAACTCGACCGTATGGAAATGAGCGTGCGCGAAACGCTTGAGCGCGTGAGCGGCCTGTCGGCTGACGAAGCCAAGGAGAAACTTGTGGAATCGCTGAAAGATGAGGCCAAGACTGCTGCCGCATCTTACATCAACGATATTATGGACGACGCCAAACTCACCGCAAATAAAGAGGCAAAGCGTATTATTGTGGAGACTATCCAACGTGTGGCCACCGAAACTGCCATTGAAAATGCTGTGACGGTGTTCCATATCGACAACGACGACATTAAGGGACGCATCATCGGCCGAGAGGGTCGCAATATCCGCGCGCTCGAAGCAGCCACCGGCGTTGAGATTATCGTGGACGACACCCCTGAGGCTATCGTGCTTTCTGGTTTTGATCCCGTGCGCCGTGAAATTGCCCGTTTGGCTCTCCACCAGCTTGTGGCAGATGGCCGTATTCACCCAGCCCGTATCGAGGAAGTGGTGGCAAAAGTGCGCAAGCAAGTGGAAGAAGAGATTATCGAAACTGGTAAGCGCACCTCTATCGACTTGGGTATTCATGGCTTGCACCCCGAAATGATTCGCTTGATTGGCAAGATGAAATATCGCTCAAGCTACGGACAGAACCTGCTTCAGCACTCTCGCGAAACAGCCAACCTCTGCGCTATCATGGCAAGTGAACTTGGTTTGAACCCAAAGAAGGCACGTCGCGCCGGTCTGCTTCATGATATAGGCAAAGTGCCCGATGACGAACCAGAACTGCCACACGCTCTGCTGGGCAGCAAACTGGCCGAAAAATATAAAGAGAAACCCGACATTTGCAATGCCATTGCAGCCCACCATGATGAGGCTGAGGCTCAGAGTATGTATGCTCCTATTGTGCAAGTGTGCGACGCTATCTCCGGCGCTCGTCCTGGTGCTCGCCGTGAGGTGGTGGAGGCCTACATTAAGCGTCTGAACGACCTTGAGCGTCTGGCTCTCTCATATCCAGGCGTAGTGAAGACTTATGCTATCCAGGCCGGACGTGAGTTGCGTGTGATTGTGGGTGCCGACAAGATTTCTGATGCCGAGACAGAAAAGCTCAGTTCTGAAATCGCAAAGAAGATTCAAGACGAGCTCACCTATCCAGGTCAGGTTCGTATTACTGTGATTCGTGAAACCCGCGCAGTGAGCTACGCTAAATAATCGTGCCTCATGATGAGTAACGATAAGGAGAAGAAGAAAGAACTCAGCGGACAGGAGTGCCTCACTTGCGGAAAGTGTGAATGTGGCTGCGGCAAGCGGAGCAATTTGGATTGCACCAACTGGCTTGCTGATATACCTGGCAATGACTTCGACATTGTGGAGGTGCAGTTTAAAAACACACGCAAGGGTTTTTACCGCAATAGTGCCCACCTTGACATTCATGTGGGTGATATGGTGGCAGTGGAGGCCAACCCTGGGCACGACATTGGCCGTGTGTCGATGACGGGCCGATTGGTGAAACTTCAGATGAAGAAGGCCAACCTCAAACCCAACGTTGAGATTCTGCGTGTGTTCCGCAAGGCAAAAGCATCGGATCTTGAACGTTTTGAGATGGCGAAAGCTAAGGAAGTGGACACCATGATTCGTTCACGTCAAATAGCCGCCGACTTGAAGCTCAAGATGAAAATAGGCGATGTGGAGTATCAAGGTGATGGCAACAAGGCCATATTCTATTACATTGCCGATGAGCGAGTGGACTTCCGCCAGTTGATTAAGGTGCTGGCCGACGTGTTTAAGATACGTGTGGAAATGAAGCAAATTGGTGCCCGTCAGGAAGCTGGCCGCATTGGAGGCATTGGTCCTTGTGGCCGTCCGCTGTGTTGTGCCACATGGATGTCGCAATTTGTGTCGGTGGCCACGAGCGCGGCACGCTATCAGGATATTTCGCTGAATCCACAAAAGTTGGCTGGCCAGTGTGCCAAGCTGAAATGCTGTATTAATTTTGAGGTTGACGACTATGTGGAGGCTTCTAAGCAGTTGCCCTCGCGTGATGTGCCACTCGAAACCAAAGATAACACTTACTATCACTTCAAGACCGATATTTTCAAGAAGCAAATCACCTATTCTACCGATAAGCGCATTCCTGCCAATCTGGTGACGATTAGTGCCGACCGGGTGTTTGAGGTGATGGAAATGAACAAGCAGGGCGAGAAACCCGACAAACTTGAGAGCACCGATGGCAGAAAGCCGGAGGTGAAGGCGTTTGGCGACTTGCTTGGTCAGGACAGTATCAGCCGCTTCGATAAAAAGAAGAGAAGAAAAGGAAAGAGTGGCAAAGCTGGTGGCAAGGACAAGGATTCACGAGAAAAGCGTGCTGAAGGCGAAAAGCAGCAGGAGCGCAAGGAGGGAAGCCGAGAGCCACGACAGCAGCGGGGTAAACGTAGGCAGCCTCAGCAAGCAGCTCAAGACGGTAATGCTCAAAATGCAGAGCAACAGCCGTCACGCAGTGAGCAGCGTCAGCAAGGCGCTGGCCGTCAGCGTCAGCCTCGTCGTCAAGGCGGAGGAAAGAATCGCCGTCAAGGCGGTGAAAATAACCGTAAAGACAATCATGCACCGTCATCTGCAAATAATAACGAGGAGAAGTAGATTAAGGGGCATAGCCATGCTCCTCACCATATTAGTATGCTTAGGCGCTTGTTCGCCCAAGCATACTTCTTATTCGCGCTTTTACGAATTGCCCGATGAGGGGTGGAAGGAAAATACCCCAGTGGTGTTTGCCACACAATATGCCGACTCTTCCATCACGTATGATATCATATTCTCTGTGCGCCATTCTGCTGCTTACCCTTACGGTAATCTTAATCTGGTGCTTGATTTTATATCTTCAAACGGGAATGTGGATCGAAAAAACCTGAATTTTGCCATTTCCGATGAATATGGTAATTTTAAGGGAGGAGGTTTTGGCGACTACTATCAGCGAAGTCAGTTGGTGGTGGCCGATGTAAGGCCCGACGATGTGCAGCGAATTGTGGCATGGCCGGCAATGAAAGGGTGTAAAATATTGAAAGGCGTGTATGATTTGGGTGTGACCATAGTCCCCCACCAATAATATCAACTATTTTTTTGTCAATGAAATCGGTGTCAAATTTTAAGCACATAGAAGCCGTCATATTTGATATGGATGGCACGCTTTGGAATGCGCTCGATTCCTACGCGCATATCTGGAACGTGTGTATGGATGAATTCGGACTGAATGGACATGTTTCTGCTGATCATCTTCTGCGCTATATGGGGTATTCCATTGATGAAATTTTCAAGAAGGGAATTATCACTACTCCTGACAATCTTGACCGCGATAAATTCTTGGCTCGCCTTGAAGAAATAGAAGACGAGTTGATGCCTACGCTTGGCGGCAAGTTGTACAGCGGCGTGTATGATGGCCTTCAATTACTGAGTAAGCACTTCACGCTCATGCTCCAGAGCAATTGCAGCAAGAAGGGATTGGTCAATTTTATGAATTATACAGCCACTACTCCTTTTTTCACCGACTATTTGTCGTGGGGCATGAACCCAAAGCCAAAAAGTGTAAACATTCAGCTGCTGATGCACCGTCACGGCATACAGCGTGCTGTGTATGTGGGCGACACGCAGTCGGACTGCAACCAGGCTCATGCGGCTGGCGTTCCGTTTGTGTATATGACTTACGGATTTGGTGTATGTGACGATGCTGATTTCGAGTTTTCTTCATTTCAAACATTTGTGAATCAAATTATTTCTGAAAATTGTAATGAATAACAAATCTTTTATACCTCAAGGTTGGGAAGCAGAAATCAGTGCACGCGTTGCGAAGATTTCCGCATCTTTGAAAACGATAGGCGCTGATGCTGTGCTTCTTTCCGACAATGTGAGCCTCTATTACACCAGTGGACGCGTGTTTGCTGGCTACACCTATATCACTGCAGATGGGAAAGTTTACTACTTTGTGCGCCGCCCAAAAGGTTTTGAGGAATGTGAGCATGTGCATTATATCCGCAAGCCGGAAATGATTCCATCACTTGTGGAGTGTGAGCCTGCCACGTTGGCATTGAAAAACGATGTGACCACTGTGGCTGAATACGGCCGTCTGTCGAAGGTTTTCCCTGATTCCAAAATCGTTGACGCGAGCGGAATGTTTCGAGCCTTACGAAGCGTAAAATCGGAATTTGAACAGACGCTGCTGAAAGCGGATGGTGTGCACCATGCGTTGGCATATCAGCGCATACCTTCAGTGTTTCACATGGGCATGACCGACGTTCAGCTCCAGATAGAGATAGAACGCTTACTCCGTGAAGAGGGTTGCCTGGGTATTTTCAGAGTGCAAGGTGGCTCCATGGAGCTGTTTATGGGAAATATATTAGTGGGCGACAATGCCGACTCTCCCACGCCCTACGATTTTGCGATGGGCGGTGCTGGAGCTGATGCATCGCTTCCTGTGGGCGCAAGTGGCGAACCCATCACCATGGGAAAAACTGTGATGGTGGATGCTTGTGGCAATTTTAATGGATATATGACAGATATGACGCGGTGCTATCGTGTTGGTGAGGTTTCCCCATTGGCAATGAAAGCGCATGAATTGTCAATTTCTGTCAATCGCCGCCTTGCTGGTTTTGGAGCTGGTACACCTGCTCGCACACTCTACGAGGAGGCTGTGAGAATGGTGGAAGACTGTGATTTGACCGACTACTTCATGGGCCACCATCAAAAAGCGGGATTTGTGGGCCATGGCTTAGGCATTGAAATCAACGAAGCCCCAGTGCTGGCTCCACGCAGCAGAGATGTGCTTGAAGAAGGGCAAGTGGTGGCGATAGAGCCAAAATTTGTGATTCCTGGAGTGGGCGCAGTGGGAGTGGAAAACACCTACATCGTGCGTAAAGATCACTTGGAGTGCATCACTAATGCTCCAGAGGAAATGATAGATTTAGCATACTAAATTAGAATTTGCGTTATATTATTCTCCTACAGAAGTCCATACCGCCCCTCACTGTGCAAAATCCCTCTCTGTGTCAATAAAATGATTGGACGTTGTGTGGGCGCTACTTCTGTTGAGGTGAGTGGGGGGCTAAAGTTCGTGGTTTTTCACCTTGAAGGTGATGGTGCGGTTATAGATATAGTTGGCCAATGTATAAACCACCATCGATGCCAGCATCACCAAGTTCTGTCCGGCGTTTGGAATCCAGTCGAGCTTATAGTTCTTCAGGTCGAATCCTTCAAGCAGAATGGCACTCACTGCCATTTGAAGCGCATAGCAAACGAAAAATCCAACCACAAACAGCAGAGCCTCTCGCTTGAGGTTCTGCTTTGTTTTAAACACCCAGTTGCGGTTCCAGATAAAACTATTGAGCACGCCAAGCACATATCCTGCGGCATTGGCGGGAACGTATGCCACGCTCAAAAGTGAGTTGAGCACGTAGAATGCTACGGCGGTGATGAGCGTGTTGCTGATGCCAATCACGCCATATTTCATTAGCTGTATAGCCGTTTTCTTACTTTCTGCTTTAGTGACTTTCATATTGCAAACCTGTGTTGAGGATATATAGAGTTAGTCGTCGTCGCGTAGAATAGGGAAGGATAGGTTGTGCTTTACTGCGAAAAAGCGCAGCACGATGATGAATATGGCGCAAGTAAGCAGCTGTGTGATGCTGTCACCGCCAATCAGTCCCACCAACCAATATATGATGCCGCCGCCAATGCAGGCAGTGGCATAAATTTCTTTACGGAACACCAGTGGCTCCTCGTTGATGAACACATCACGCATCACACCGCCCATTGCGCCAGTGATGGTGCCCATGATAATGGCCACCCACATAGGGAAACCGAGGATAAGCGTTTTGTAGATGCCCACATCTACAAACAAGCCCAATCCAATGGCATCAAAGATATAGAATGTGCCCTCCACCTTCACTAATTTCTTTTTCAGAGCCACCACGAGTATGAATCCGGCGAATGTGGCAATGCAGTACCAAGGATCAAGCATCCAGAATGGATTGCATTTCAGAAACACATCGCGCATCGTGCCACCTCCAATGGCAGTGATAAAGCCAATGGTGTAGGCTCCAAACCAGTCAAATTTTTTGACGGCAGCAAGTCGAACGCCACTTATGGCGTAAAAAAGCGTTGCGGCAATTTCGAGGAAATACTCGAAAGTTCCAGCCATATCTTCAACGTTAATCGGCACTGTCTTATTCTGTTATATATCTATTAGCGTTAATTAATTTTCAATTTCATTTCAAGAGGCAAGGTCGGGCTGGTTTTTTACAGGTATGTAACCTAAATCCTTTGCCTTTCTGAGCATAAAGTGGTAGGCTTCTTCTCGGTCGTTTTTGATTTCCCCGTCAAGAATGGCGTCTTTGATGGCATCCTTGATGGCACCAACGGGCGGTGATGGCGCAAGTCCGAAAATTTCCATAATCTCTTTGCCATCGATAGGCGGCTGAAAATTACGCAGCCGGTCTTTCTCCTCAATGTCGATGAGCTTTTGCTTCACCAGTTGGTAGTTGTCTTTGAAGCGCTTCACCTTTGCCTCGTTTTTTGAAGTGATGTCGGCATTGCAAAGAATCATCAGGTCGTCGATATCATCGCCCGCGTCGAAGAGCAGACGGCGCACGGCCGAGTCGGTTACAATGTCTTCCACCAGCGCAATGGGGCGCATGTGCAGCTCCACTAATTTTTGCACATATTTCATGTGCTCGTTAAGCGGAAGGCGCATCTTGCTGAAGATTCGTGGAATCATCTTCGCACCTATGAAGTTGTGGTTGTGGAAAGTCCAGCCCACCTGGTCGTCCCATCTTTTGCAGGCCGGCTTGCCAATGTCGTGCAGAAGGGCAGCCCACCTGAGCCATTCGTTGTGGCTTTCAGTTGCCACATTGTCGAGCACCTTCAGCGTGTGTAGGAAATTGTCCTTGTGCGCTCTGCCGTTCATCGTTTCCACGCCCTTTAGTGCTGCAAGTTCGGGGAAAATGTAGGGTAGCAGTTCACATTCGCTCAGCAGCATGAATCCCCGTGAAGGGTTATTGGTGCGCATAATCTTCATCAGTTCTTCGGCAATGCGCTCACGGGTGATGATTTTAATGCGCCCAGCGTTCTTCTTGATGGCTTCCATCGTTTCGGGGTAGATGTCGAAACCGAGACGGGTGGCAAAGCGCACAGCGCGCATCATGCGCAGAGGGTCGTCGCAGAAAGTGATATCGGGGTCGAGGGGGGTGCGAATGAGGCGGCGCTCTATGTCGCCCACTCCGTCGAAAGGATCGAGCAGTTGACCATAATTATGTGCGTTCACACTGATGGCCATGGCGTTGATTGTGAAGTCGCGTCGGCGCTGGTCGTCTTGAAGTGTGCCGTCTTCCACAATAGGATTGCGGCTATCGTGGCGATACGACTCTTTTCTCGCTCCCACGAACTCAAGTTCCATACCTTTCGTTTTCACTTGCGCCGTGCCGTAGGTTTTAAACACAGCTAACGTGGCCTTGCCTTTGCCAATTTTTTTAGCTACGGCTTTTGCCACCTCTATGCCACTGCCCACAGTCACAAAATCAAGATCGTCGGAAGGCTTTTTCAGAATGATATCGCGCACAAATCCCCCCACCACATAACATTCGCGATGCAGCGAGTCGGCCACTTCTCCGATGAGGTGGAGAATAGGCCGCGACATTTCGTTCTCTATATGGTGCTGGTCTATGTTCATCTTCCTATCTGTGTTATTGCTTATACAAAATTAGTGTTTTTTTGTGATTCTTCCATTGTTTAGCCCTTGATTTTGTGTTGTGAGAATTATTGCTTGCATAAAGTTCCGAAAAAATGTTCTGTTATTCTTATTATCCAACAATAGACTTAAACTTTTATTCTATACGTATGTCAAAGAATCGCATTTGAATAAATGCAGGAAAACTACATATTTATTAATTTTTTAATATCAAAAAAAGAAAAATGAAAAAAATCGTTTTGTTAGCAATTGCTACCATTATGGGTGCTTCAGCATCATTTGCACAACTGAGTTTTGGCGTTAAGGCTGGTTTCTCTGCCACTAACTATTGGGGTGAAGATGTGAATCACGGAATGAAACCAAGTTATGAGGCAGGTCTGGTTTTGGAATATAAATTCAACAATAAGTTTGCGGTGGCTCCCGAAGTGCTTTTCGCGTCGCAAGGTGGCAAGATGACCAGCGAGAAGAGTGTGCTGGGCATCAAATCGGAAGGCGACCTCACTTTCAACACCAATTATATCAATGTGCCAGTGATGCTCAAGTATTACGTGGTGCCTTCGTTCGCTATCGATTTTGGTCCGCAAGTGGGTTTCAACGTTTACAGCAAAACCACGGGTAGCGGCTCAATTGCAGGTGTATCGGGAAGCAAGACAGCCGATCTGAAGGACAAGACCAACACGGTGGACTTTGGCTTAGGACTTGGTGCCACTTACAGCGTGACCGATAATCTGTTTGTTCAGGCTCGTTACACGATGGGATTCACAAAGGTGTTTGACGGTGATGCAGATATTAAAAACGGCAACATATTCGTGGGCCTTGGCTATAAGTTCTGAACCACGGATTAGCGTATTTCAGCTAAAAAACAGTTTATAAATTCATGAATGGTGGTCAATATAGCCACCATTCTTTTTTTGATAGGCGAGTTTTTATTACATTTGCGGAAAATAATTGAAAGTGATGAAAAGACAAATACTTGTTGTGGCCATGTCGATGCTTCTTTCCATTGGAGCAATGGCCCAAGGAAAACTTCAGTTTAAGGCGTTTGACGGCACCATTACGGGTGGTGTGAAATTTGCCATGAACCTTCCACATTTCTGGTGTGGCTCACTTCCGCATGGATTCCGCAATGGTGGCCAGGTGGGCGTGTTTGTGGAGTACAGGTCGAATAAGCCAGAACTGAGCAAGTGGAGCATCGCTCCTGAATTGGTGTTCAGCTCACAAGGTGGAAAATTTAAGGTGAGCGAGGCTGTGGCTACTGTGCTGGGCCAGAAATTTCAGTTGCAGGGAATGGCAGCTGCACTAAACAAAGACTTGGTGGTGACCGCAAACTATATCAATATACCCATTATGCTGAAGTATCGCCTGTCGCCATATTTCAGTGTAGAGGCAGGACCGCAGGTTGGCTTTAATGTGTATAACAAAGTAAAGATTGATGGCGTGGACGGCAATATCGACCTTGACAAAGTGAGCCACACTGTGGATGTGGGACTCGGAGCCGGTGCCACTTATTATCTTACCGACTATGTGATGTTTCATGTGCGCTATAATATGGATTTCATCAACACCTACAAATATATTGACGACAAGAACGGAAATATACAGATAGGAGCTTCGTATCGCTTCTGACATTCCGTCCGTGTCACTGATTGCTATATAGAATAGCCTGCCAATGTGAAAATTCTTTGGCAGGCTATACTACATTTTGCCGGGTTATGGCAATTTTATCGCTGGCAGTATGTTTTGCAGAATGATTTGATGCCGCAATTTAGGCAGTCGGGCTTTTGTGCCTTACAAACGTATCGCCCATGGAGTAGAATCCAGTGGTGCGCTTTCCACTGGTCTTTCTCTGGAATATGCTTTAAGAGCGACTTTTCCACCTCAAGAGGCGTTTTGCCATTGCTGAGTCCAATTCTGTTCGCCACACGAAACACATGCGTATCCACAGCTATTGCAGCTTTTCCGAAAGCCTGACCAAGCATCACGTTGGCGGTTTTTCTGCCCACGCCAGGAAGGCTCGTAAGCTCAGTCATGCTGTCGGGAACTATCCCTCCATATTTCTCTGTTAGCATCTTTGCCATGTCGAGCAGGTGCTGTGCCTTACTGTTGGGATACGACACACTTTTCACATATTTGAAAATGTCGGCAAACGAAGCCTTTGCCATAGCTTCAGCAGTGGGATAGGCGGCAAACAGTGCAGGAGTGACCATATTGATGCGCTTGTCGGTGCATTGTGCCGAAAGCATCACCGCCACAAGCAGTTCAAAATTATTGGCGTAGGTGAGTTCCGTGCCGGGGTTGGGGTTTTGCTCTCTCCAATAAGCAAGGCAAGAATCGTATCGTTCTTTAATTGTCATACCGAATGTGATTTTGTGATTTAAAACAAGAACTTCCGCTTATATGTGGTATAAGCGGAAGTCGGCTATATCATAAAATGAAGTATGTGCTCTGAAAAAATTAATGTGCAGCCTCAAACTCATCGAGGAAGCGGACATCATTTTCGCTAAACATACGCAAGTCTTTCACCATGTATTTCAGGTTGGTGATGCGCTCAATGCCCAGTCCGAAAGCATAACCGCTATACACAGAGCTGTCGATACCGCTTGCCTCAAGCACGTTGGGGTCAACCATACCGCAGCCGAGAATCTCTACCCAGCCTGTGTGCTTGCAGAAGCCGCAGCCTTCGCCACCGCATAGCATGCACGACACGTCCATTTCTGCGCTTGGCTCAGTGAATGGGAAGTAACTTGGGCGGAGACGGATTTTTGTATCGGGGCCGAAAAGCTCTTGAGCGAAGTTGAGCAGCACTTGCTTCAGGTCGGCAAATGTTACGTTCTTGTCGATGTATAGACCCTCAATCTGATGGAAGAAGCAGTGCGCGCGTGAGGTGATGGCCTCATTGCGGTAAACACGGCCAGGGCAGATGATGCGAATGGGCGGCTGCTTCTTTTCCATGGTGCGCACCTGCACCGAACTGGTGTGGCTACGCAAGATGATGTTGCGCTTCACGTCTTTCTCATCAGCATTGATGAAGAATGTGTCCTGCATGTCGCGGGCAGGGTGGTCGGCGGCAAAGTTAAGCGCGCTGAACACGTGCCAGTCGTCTTCCACTTCCGGACCGTCGGCCAATGTGAAGCCAAGACGTGAGAAAATGTCGATAATCTCTTTACGCACAAGTGATATTGGGTGACGAGTGCCAAGCGTTTCTGGCATTGCCGGACGTGTGATGTCGATTTTGTGGGCTTCTTTAGCTTGCTTTTTGAAGCTCTCGCGAAGCTCGTTCAGCTTGTCGGTGGCAAGGTTTTTGAGCTCGTTCAGTTTTTGTCCAAATTCCTTCTTCTGCTCTGCTGGCACATTGCGGAATTCGTTGAAAAGCGATGTGACCTCGCCTTTTTTGCTAAGATATTTAATTCTCAATGCTTCAAGCGCTTCCTCGTTGGCGGCTTGAAGTGTGTTGATTTGCTCTTTTAAAGCTTCAATTTTATCGAGTAACATATTTATTATTGTAGTTTTCAACGCAAAATTACAAAAAATCCCTTAATCCTAAAAACTTTTGAATGGCTAATCCCCCTCACCTTGCTAAAAATGAATACCTTTGCATTTGCTATGCTTACACCACATACTTCTATTCAATTTGAGCAACGTGTTGAAGACTATATCACACTTCACCGTCTGATTAGCCGTGAGCAGCCTGTGCTTGTGGCGCTCAGCGGTGGCGCTGACTCCGTGGCACTGCTGAGAGTGCTGATGGCATTAGGATACAGATGCAAGGCCGCCCACTGTAATTTTCATCTTCGAGGTGATGAGTCGGACCGCGACGAGCGTTTCGTCCGTGAGCTTTGTGCAGGATTGGGCGTGCCGCTATACGTGAGAAGTTTTGACGTGACGACCTACATCAACGAGAAAGGTGTGTCGCTTGAAATGGCATGCCGTGAGTTGCGCTATGCCTGGTTTGATGATTTGCTGAAAGAACAAGGGTGCGAGAGGCTTGCGGTGGCACATCACCTGAACGACAATGTGGAAACGTTCTTCCTCAATGCGCTGAGAGGGACAGGTATTAAAGGCTTGTCGGGCATACCGGTGAAAAACGGGGCGGTGGTGCGTCCTTTGCTGTGTGTGAAAAGGGCAGATGTGATGAATTATCTTGATAGCTTGCGGCAAGCCTATGTGACGGATTCCACTAATAAGGTGAATGATGTGAAACGAAATAAATTTAGAAACATCATTCTGCCTCAGATTGAACGCTATTTTCCAGATGCCGACACCCAGTTTGGCAAAACGATCAGCCATGTGAACTCTTGTAATGCGCTATACTCCGAACTTGTGAAGCAGGCGAAGAATGATGTTTGCAATTTTAAAGGAGGTATGCTTTCTATTGACATCAGTAAATTGCTGCGGTTTAAGAATGTTATTACCTTGCTGTTTGAGGTGCTGCGGCCCTACGGATTCAATTATAGCCAATGCAGTGATGTTATGCGGACTATTGGTGAGAAAGTCGAAGTAGGCAAACACTTCTATTCTTCAAGTTATACTTTAAGTGTGCAGCGTACTATGCTTGAAGTGTATGTTCATCAACCAACGCTTGAAACATCGTATGATATTAACTTGAACAACAGTGAACTTTCATGTCCGATTAAAATTGACATTAAAATTGTGGAGAAGGTGAAAAATAGTTTGCAAAATTGTGATGGACGGTGCGTAATAGCTCTTAATCTTGATGTGCAGAATGTGAAAAATATCGTCATTCGCCATTGGAGAACAGGTGACCGATTTCGCCCGTTTGGCATGAATGGCAGCAAGCTGCTGAGCGACTTGTTCACCGATATGAAATTGAGCGAAAGAGAGAAAAATGAGGTGTGGCTCATGGAGGCCGATGGAGAGATCCTTTGGGTGATTGGCTGCAGGGCTTCTGCGCTGTATAAGGTGGGTGCTGACGATAAGCGCTACTTGATGCTCTCGGTCAGCAAGTAGCCTATCACTTTATTCAGACTCGCTTCCGCCTTTAGCAACACTTTTTTGTCGGCATCGAGCAAGTAGAATAAAGGAAGCGTGGGCAGTGTGTAGGTTTCTGAATTTTCAATTTGTTGGTTTTTGTCCCAGCCATTGATGATATATGAGGGAAATTTGGCGGCTCGCCACAACCCTTCATTGTTCTGGGTGTAGATGCCTATGATTTGCAGTTTTCTGTCTTCTACCATACCTTTTAGCACAGTGCAGGTATCGAGCCGTGATTTCACTATTTCGCATGCCTCACAGTCGGGGTCGTTGAAATAGATAAGTGTGAGAGGGGCATGACTGCCGTAGATGTGCTGTGGGGCGTCGCTGCTGGGTGTCACATATTCTATGTCGGAGGCTTTTGAGCCAATTTGGTTTTTCAGTGCATCGGCAAGAAGCACTTTTGGTCGTAATTTGTCGGATTCCGACAACACGGCGCTGCTACAAACCGATTTCAGCGTATTTAAATAAGCCACTTCGTCATGCTCCGCACTCAATGGATTGCCAATGGTGCGTTCTGCCTGCTCAAGAGCGTGAAGCGCTGATTTTCTGTCGGGGAAACCTGCAGTCTGCGCTATTGCGCTTTCCATAAAAGCCGCAAAGATGAAAAAGAGTATGAGGCGATGTGTCATTATAATTGTTGATTATTTGTTGCAAATTTAGGGAGAAAACGAGTAATTTTGCAGAACTAAAGCATTAAATAATGAAAAAGATTGCTAAAACCAACGTTGCAAGACTTCTCGACAAGGCAAAGATTGCATACGAGCTTGTTCCCTATGTGGTGGATGAGAATGATCTCAGTGCAGGCCATATAGCGGATCAACTTGGCGAAAACATAGAGCAGGTGTTTAAAACGCTTGTCCTAAGAGGTGATAAAACAGGGCATTTCGTTTGTGTGGTTCCAGGCGAAGCTGAAGTGGACTTGAAAAAGGCCGCTAAAATATCAGGCAATAAGAAGGCCGACCTTATCCACATGAAAGAACTGCTTCCCACCACTGGCTATATTAGGGGTGGTTGCTCACCAATTGGCATGAAAAAGCCATTTCCCACTTTTTTTCATGAAACCTGCACATTGTATGACTATATATATGTGAGTGCTGGCGTGCGTGGTTTGCAGCTGAAAATCAATCCGACAGATCTTGTTAATTATGTGGGCGCCACTGTGTGCGACCTGACAGCAAACCACAATTCATAATAAAGAATGCGTAATACATTTGGCAACATATTCACGGTCACCACATTTGGCGAGTCGCACGGACCAGCCATTGGTGGAGTGATCGACGGCTTTCCTGCCGGTGTGAAAATTGATTTTGACGATATTCAGCGGCAAGTGTCGCGTCGTAGGCCTGGTCAGTCGGCCGTTACTACTTCGCGGAAGGAGGCTGATGAGGTGGAGGTGCTTTCTGGAGTGTTTGAGGGCGTGAGTCTGGGCACTCCTATCGGGTTTATAATTAGAAATACCAATCAGCACTCAGCTGACTACGATGAAATTTCCAGATGCTACCGTCCTTCACATGCCGATTTCACCTATCAAACCAAGTATGGCATTCGTGACTATCGTGGCGGCGGAAGGTCGTCGGCAAGGGAAACGGCTGCGCGTGTTGTGGCTGGCGCTTTTGCCATGCAGGCATTGAAGCAATTGGGGATAGAAGTGGTTGCCTACACTTCTGCTGTAGGTTCAATATCGCTTGAAAAGCCCTATCAGCAGCTTGATTTGTCGAGTATCGACAATAATGCGGTTCGGTGTCCCGACCCTCAGAAAGCGGAGCAAATGATAGCTGCTATCATGGCAGCAAAGAACAAGGGCGACACGCTGGGCGGCATCGTGACTTGCGTGGCAAAAGGTGTGCCCACAGGATTGGGCGAGCCCGTGTTTTCTCGGTTGGATGCGCAGCTGTCAATGGCAATGCTTTCGATAAATGCCGCTAAAGGCATAGCGTTTGGCTTGGGATTTGATTTTGTAAACCATCGCGGGAGCGAGGTGATAGACCACTTTGTGAATGACGGTGGCAAGATAAGGACTAATACCAACTATTCAGGTGGTATTCAGGGCGGTATCAGCAACGGCGAGGACATATACTTTCGTGTGGCTTTTAAGCCTGTGGCCACCCTTTTGCAAGATGTGCCCACGGTGGACTTGGATGGCAATTCGGCGGTGCTTCACGCCAAAGGCCGTCATGACCCGTGTGTGGTGCCAAGAGCTGTGCCAATTGTGGAGGCGATGACTGCTATGGTGCTGCTCGACAATTATCTGCTCAATCGCACCTCTCGAATCTGAATCCTATGAAGCGATACCACCCTTACTCTGATTTCCTGAAAGAGCATTTCACGATGAGAGTGCAGAAGTTGCCCATTGATGCAGGTTTCACTTGCCCAAATCGTGATGGACAGAAGGGGACGGGTGGCTGTATTTATTGCAACAACCAGTCGTTCAACACATCATATTGCCACTCATCATTGAGCGTAACGGAGCAGCTGATGCGTGGAAAGCGTTTCTTTTCAGGCAAATATGCCAATATGAAATACCTTGCTTATTTCCAGTCGCATACCGGCACGTATGCTTCCATCGACCGATTGGCGGAACTTTATGAGGAGGCTTTAAATGTGGCTGATGTGGAGGGAATTGTGATTGCCACACGCCCCGACTGTGTGAACGAGGAATTGCTACTGTATTTGAAGCATCTTCAGCGCCGATGCTTTGTGATGCTCGAATATGGTGTGGAAACATTCTGCGACGGCACTTTAAAACTGGTTAACCGCTGCCATGATTCCGCAGCGTCGAAGTGGGCTATAAGACAGACGCATGCCCACGACATTCCGCAATGCGTGCATTTGATTCTTGGCCTGCCCGGTGAAACAACTGCCGATATGCTCCACACTGTGGACGAATTGGCCGACTTGCCGGTGGAGGTGGTGAAATTCCATCAACTTCAAGTGATTAAGGGTACACCTCTTGAAAAGATGATTCACAGTGGCGTGATTGGGCCGGAGGGGGTGAACATGAAGAATTTCACCTTGGAGCAATATCTGGAGATTTGTGGTGAAGTGATAAGCCATTTGCCGCCATTGGTGGCGATAGAGCGTTTTGTGTCGGAGTCGCCCTATCGCTTGCTGATTAGCCCTAAATGGGGAGTCAAGCCCGATCAATTTAAGGCTCTGCTCGACCATTACCTTCAAAAAAATGATATTTTTCAAGGAAAAATGCGAAAAAAAGGAAATTAGAGCATTGTTTTTCGGATTACATTTCCTATCTTTGCACTATCATAAAAGGCTAAGGGGTATTAGCTCATCTGGTAGAGCGCAACACTGGCAGTGTTGAGGTAAGCGGTTCGAGTCCGCTATACTCCACAAAAAAGCGACCACATTCAATGATGCGGCCGCTTTCTTTTTATGATACTCTAAGTTCTTATCCTTGAATCCTATTTTCGGGGCGGACGTGGCATGCTGCGTCCTGCACAATATATAATGCTCCTTCTAATTTCTCTACTCGATTCCTTCCTTGATGCAGTCCACAATGTACTTTACATCGTCGTCGGTGACACACGGGCCGGTGGGCAGGCACATTCCAATTTTGAATACCGATTCACTCACACCATTGGTGTAGGCAGGTACATGCTGATACACGGGCTGCTTGTGCATGGGTTTCCACACAGGACGTGCCTCCACTTGATTCTTGTCGAGCCACACGCGCATGGCTTCCACGTTGGCGTTTGGCTGGCAGTCGGTGGTGGCATGGTCGGTGATATGGATTACGCCCGATGCTCCGCCCACTGCTTTTTTGATGATTGAGCTGTAGGCTTTGTCCTGATCTTTCACGCGCACAGAAGGGTCGATGGTGATGGTGGAAAGCCAATAGTTGGAATCGTAATTTCCGTCGGCAGGCTGTGCGTGCACGCTGATGCCCTCCACATCTTTCAGCAGCGTTTCGTAAAGCGCCTGCACGTGGCGATGGTGCGCAAGATGGTCGTTGATAACGGTCATCTGTCCGCGTCCAATGCCAGCGCACACGTTACTCATGCGGTAGTTGTAGCCAATTTTCTCGTGCTGATAGTAGGGATAGCTTTCGCGATACTGTGTGGCATACATCATGATTTCGCGCCACTGTTCCTCACCATCGGTGATTAGTGCGCCGCCACCGCTGGTGGTGATCATCTTATTGCCGTTGAACGACAGCACGCCGTAGCGGCCGAATGTGCCGAGCGACTGGCCACCGAATTTTGAGCCCAGGCCTTCTGCCGTGTCCTCAATCACGGGAATTTCGTAGCGGTTGGCAATTTCGATAATTCGGTGGCAATTGTAGGGCATACCGTAGAGCGAAACTGGAATGATGGCTTTGGGCTTGCGGCCCGTTTTGGCAATTCTGTCGCGGATAGCGTCCTCCAGCAGGTCGGGGTCGATGTTCCATGTGCCGGGTTCGGAGTCGACCAGCACAGGCTTTGCCCCCAGGTAGGTGATAGGGTGAGTGGAGGCGCAAAACGTGAACGACTGCGCTATCACTTCATCGCCTGGGCCCACGCCACACGCCACCAGTGCAAGGTGAACTGCGGCTGTGCCCGACGACAGGGCCACGATTCGTTTGTTTTGTCCCACGAATTTCTCAAGATCTTTTTCAAACCCATCCACATTCGGCCCCAGTGGCACCACCCAGTTGGTGTCGAACGCTTCTTTCACAAATTTTTTCTCCATGCCGTTGTCCGACATGTGAGCCAAGCATAAAAATATTCTATCTCTCATATTGTTATTGAAGATGTTTTTTCAGTTAGAACCAGAATTGATTTCAAAAATAGCTTAATTTGATCCATTGAATGGCTCCATTGTGGCATTGCCCTCTTGCGAGATGCCATCGCGGTGGAGCACCGTTTTTATAGTAGTTAATATCACTTTCAGGTCGGTGCTGAATGTGCAGTGATCCACATACCACACATCAAGCTTGAATTTTTCGGTCCACGATATGCCGTTGCGGCCATGGCACTGTGCCCAGCCGGTGATGCCGGGCCGCACCTCATGCCGCCTCATCTGCTCTGGGCTGTAAAGCGGCAGATACCTGGGCAGGAGCGGACGGGGGCCAATCAGCGACATGTCGCCAATGAGCACATTGAAGAGCTGTGGAAGCTCGTCGATAGAGGTGGACCGCACGAATTTTCCCACGTTAGTCAGGCGCTTCTCGTCGGGCTGGAGATTGCCGTATGCATCACGCACATCGGTCATAGTCTTGTATTTCACAATCTTAAAAATCTTGCCATGCAGCCCGGGCCGCTCCTGGAAGAAGAAAGCCCCAGCGCCCTTGTTGGCAAAATGAAGCCAGATGGTGACCACCACAAAGACCGGCGACAAGCAGATGATGCCCGCCATCGACAACAAAATATCCAAAATCCGCTTAATGATTTTTTTGTACATTTTTAACCTAAAATCGACTTATAAAATTCCACCCACGCTTGACTAACTAATCGACTATCAAACATTTTGTTTATCCGATTTTGTCCATTTATGCCGTGTGAAACTCTCATTTCTTTATTGTAGAAGTATTTTTTCATACATTCATATAACCCTTCAGGATCATCTACTTTACATCTTAATCCTGTCACGTTTGGTTCACTTGCGTCCAGCACACCATATGCATCGCTTGTGATAACTGGTAATCTTAATGCTTGAGCCTCGATGACGCTACAGCCAAATCCCTCTCTCCAAGTTGGCAAGACGAAAATATCAGCAACTTGTAGCGATTTGTAAGGCACAGAAGTGTTTCCTTTGTAAAAAAAATTAATATTACGTTGAAGATGTGGATAACTTGATGCTTTTGCTTCATAATCATCTTCATCGAAGCCATATATTACGAGTTTTGCTTTAGTATGTATTGCTGCTAATTGATTAAAAGCTTTGTATAATTCCTCTACACCTTTGTCGTGGTTTAGACGACCCATAAAGATAAATACCACATCATTTTCGTCAAAGCCGAATTTATTTCTTTCTTTTTCTCTTATTTCTTTAGAGAAGCTGAAAAGAGAAAGATTGACACCGCATATAGAACCATGGGCAAGAACACAAGAATTATTTTCTTTCAAAACTTTTTCTTTTATGAGAAATTTCCTTTGGCTTTCCCCATCAACGAGAATGTTATTATCAAAAATAACTGTTAACTTGTCGATAAACTTTAGTAGCATCCTCATTATGCCTTTGCGTGTAGCCCATACTTGACCGGTAAAAATGTGTATTCTTATAGGAATATGTGCGATCCAACCAGCTATACTCGATAAAAGACCAGCTTTAGGTGTAACGGAATGTACGCTATCAAATTTCTCTTTCCTGAAGATTTTAATCAGTGATAATAAAGCCTTTAGGTCGCCAACAGGTTTAATAGGACGCAGAATGGGCGCATATATACATTTTACCCTATTTTTTGAGAATCTTGTATAGTCGTAATTTTCTGGAAAATTTCCAATAAGAGTTATGTCATAGAAATTAATCAAGCGCTCAAAATGTGTCGCTAAAAAAGCTTCAGCTGTTGCAGGAACTGCAACTACAAATGCTATTTTCTTTTTTCCCATTTTAACTGATTATGCTTTCTTGTGTATTATTTTATAAATAAACAATGGTGTGAAATATTTAATTATAGGAATTAAGGAATAAATCTGATATATCCAAGGCAGATGTATCATTTTAAAGCCAATATGCTTGACGTAACATTCATTTCTGCGCGTAGTCCAATTTCTTCGAGCAATGGCATTTCTGTCGTCTCTCATTTTGTACAAGCATTCGTTCATGGTATATAATTTATAGCCAGCTGCAAATACTTTAAACCAGAGGTGATAATCTTCAACTCTGATCAGTTTGTCACTGACGCTATACCCACCAACAGATTGTAAGATATTCGTTCTTGACATAGATGGTGCATGACAAATTGGTGTGCCATGAATGAATGAACATTTGGTAACTTCTCCAAAACCCTTGCCTTCACGAAACTCCCCATTTTCATCAAAATAAATCATTGGGGTGCTAACAATCGCATATTCAGGGTGTTCATCAAGAAATTTTAGTTCTTTTTCGAAGCGTGTGGGGAGAGATATATCGTCGCCATCCATGCGGGCACAGTATTCAGTGTCGGCATATTCCAGGCAATGATTAAGTGTGATGTTCAATCCCATATTTTTTTCATTTTTGATGACAATTACATTGGGATGTGCTTTTGCGTTTTCTTCTGCTATTTTCAGAGTGCTGTCGGTGGAGCCATCATCGCACAAAATAATTTTAAATCCTTGGTATGTTTGTGCATATAACGAGTCTAATGCCTCTTGTAGTGTTGAGGCACAATTATATATACCCATCAATACGGAAATTCTATAATTAGAATTTGTCATTGTGAATTGTTTTGTTAATAAATGAATGTCATGAATAGCGTGAAAGCAATGTGGTATATTATTGTCTTAGAAAGTGCCTTGTCTCTGCCGCTTCCCCATAATGGGTTTAGCAGTGGGTAAATCAACACTATTGGATATAAAAACCAACTAAGGTAGGCTATTCGGTTGGTGAAATTTGCATACATGCACAGCATCCATACAGCATTTGTGCATAGATAAAGATTTAGCAGTTGGGTATAAGCTACAGATACTTTTATTCTTTTTTTGAAAATAGTGTAGTAGCCAATCAAAACAGGCATTGCAGAATAAAGCACGAAATCGAATCGAAACCCTGTTCTTCCTCCCCAGTCGTCTTCTGTAACCATTAAATAACTTGCTCCTTGCTCGTCGGACATCGAACCAAATAATGTTTGAAAAATGGTGATGTGTAATAATGCACACATTAAACACATTACCCATAATGAAAAATAAAATTTTGGTTTTTTGAAGATCAAGGTTACTATGAAGGCACATATAGGCATTTGCATACTGTGGTGAAAACCGAATGATAGCAGCAGTAGTGGTAGACATTTCTTTAAATTATCACGATAGCCCAATGCCCAAATAAACAAAGAAGTGGCTACACCTGATTTTATACCATTTGTGGCATAACTAAATGTGGAGAACGCTCCTAAAAACACCGTGTAAGCCATCAGTTTGTGATTTGGGAATATGCGCCTTATCCCTAAATATGATGCGCCAAAATAAATAGCCGACATAAATATGAATAAAGACCTTGACCCAAGTCTTACGGCTCCCCACCAGGCAAATAAATTGTCAAAAATAAAATTATCAGCATTCCATTGAAAATGAAATGGAACTCCGTCATATAGGGCTCGATAATAATCGTCGTAGTTTGCCATATCCACAAAATACCTACCACTGATTGGCCTTAGACCTATAAACAGAGTGAAGAATATTACCCATAGCACATTACCCATTTCGGTTGAACTTTGCGTGCTTTTGATATGTTGGGGGCTATGTTGCTTCCTGACAGATATGGTTAGTATCGTCACGATTACAAAATAGACAATTGAGTAGTATTGTGCGGGTAAAAAATCAAACATACTATTAGTTGAAAAGTCGCTTTAGCCATTTTAAACTGTTTATACCAAAGTAGCGGTGCAGCTTTCTCACTACCCACACACGTAGCGGGTTCTGCTTTTTAAGCCATGTTTTCGTGTACCAGTGGATGCTACGCGTGTTCTTTGTTATACTGAGTTGGCCAGTGTTGTCGTTTAGTGGATTGAAGTAGTCACGGGGGAATATCCATACACCACCCACATTTTGAATAGAGTTGCAGTTTTTCAATCCAAAGTGTTGAAGAACCTTGGTGGTGTGGACCACTACTGTTACGTTGTCAGGTTTCCCTACCGAATCAAGGAAGTGCAGTTTGGAATAATAACCCAATAGAGCCGCATAAATTTCCATTTTCGGCGTTGCTCCTAATCCAAGGCCTGGTGCTACAAGTGGTGCTGTATTTTGGTTTGGGCTGTCCACTTCTATTCCCATGAATGGGCCTTTGGCGATGATGTCGTCCATAGGCTTGATCACTTCCACGTCGGTGTCGAAGTAGATGCCGCCATAATGGTAGAGAATCCACATACGGGCATAGTCGCTCACGAATGCGTATTTTTTAGCTTTATAGGCTTCGGTGGTGTAGGGAATGATGTTTACATCGAAGTTGTCTTCGTTCCACTGTTTTATCTCGTAGCCGGGAAAGAACTTCCGCCAGCTGTTAATGCACTTGATCGCAGACTTGGGAAGCGGATTCCTGCCGAACCAGCAGTAATGTATAACTTTAGGTATCATACCACGAATTTATTCTTTTTGAACCACGAATTGCACGAATTCACACGAATATATTTTATTATTATTCAATTAGTTTGTTTGTGGACATTGTTTTTGAACCACGAATTGCACGAATTCACACGAATATATTTTATTATTATTCAATTAGTTTGTTTGTGGACATTGTTTTTGAACCACGAAT
>JBNMJK010000043.1:0-23002 GCA_050873765.1 Sodaliphilus sp. | reverse complement strand
TGGTGCTGGGCTTCTCGCACTACCGCTACCGCAAGGACACGGGGCTGGGACGCTATTTCCGCGTGTTCGACTCCGTGATCACCTCGCTTCAGTGGCTGGGCAGTGCCATTGGCGGCAAGCCCTACCGTGGCATAAGCGATAATTTAGCTTATAGACGTGAGGTGTTTTTCCGCCATTCCGGCTTCTCCAAGAGCCTTGAACTGCGCTATGGCGACGACGACGTGTTTGTGAGCGAAATAGCCACAGAGGGCGGCACCCGCCTTGAACTGGCGCCGGAGAGCCAGGTGCAGACCTACTTCGACGATGTGCCCAAAGCCCACCATGTGCTCAAACTGCGCCGCGACTACACCTCAAAGTTTGTGGCCACCTCATGGCCATTCTATGCGCAAGGACTGTATTCTTGGGCCAACTATTTGCGCTTGGCATCGCTCGTGGCGGCTGTGGCCATCGACTATACCAACCTCTTCACCATATCGGTGGTGGCATTTTTGCTGGTGCTCTCATGGGTGCTGACCATACTGCCCTTTAACAAGTGCTGCCAGTCGCTTCAGGCCCCTGGCCTCACATTCAGCGTGCCCCTGTTCTTCTTGTGGCGCCCGATTGTGAACCTCTACTTCCGCATACTGGGCTATTCCACCCGCAAGTCAAACCTCACCTCCATTTATGACTGACCAGACGCCTGCACACATTCGCACACTCACCTCGTGGCGTGCCATCTTCGTGGTGGCAATTATGCTGTGCCACTGTGGCGAGCATGAACTCACCGAGATGTCGTCGTGTGGCGTGGTGGTGTTTTTTATGATGAGCGGTTTTCTGATGCGTATGCACCACAGTCCCGAGCAGATTCGTGGAGCGCGGTTCAAGTCGCTTTTCCTGACACGCGCCCTGCGCCTGTATCCGCTTCACTGGCTCGCCTTTGCCCTGCTGATGGCAGAGGTGTGGATTTTCGGAATGCACATCACACGCGTGGGCATCGATGCGCTGCTCCCCAACCTGCTCTTGCTCCAGAGCTATGTGCCCAATGAAGATGTGTTCTTCTCGTTCAACACCCCTTCGTGGTTTTTGTGCGATTTATTGCTGTGCTATTTCTGCTATCCCTTTGTGGCCACCTGGCTCAGCCGCCTAAGCGTGAAAGGGCAAGCCGGCCTGTTTGCCACGCTTATGCTCGTGTTCTTTGCCATCATGACCGCGGTCACCTCCCACGATGTGGTGGTCTATTCCCACGTGTTTCCGCTCCTCCGACTGTATGAGTTCTCGATGGGTATAGCCTTATATCATATCTACATAGCCATAGCTCCGCGCCTCACCGCTGGGCTCAACTTCATGAAAGCAACGGTGGCGGAGGCCATTGTGGTAGCGCTGTTAGTGGGGCTGGTGACGTTTTCACAGCATTGGAGCTACCCCTATAAAGACAACTACAACGACAGCCTGATGTGGGAGATACCGATGGCACTGCTCATCATGGTGTCGGCAGTCAATGCCGGAAAAGAGGGCGTGATCGGGAAAATATTGTGCTGCCGCCCCTTGATGTGGGTGGGCGAGATGAGTCTTGAGGTGTTTATGCTGCATTTTGTGGCAGGGCCCATATTCACCTATTTGATAAGCCCATTTTTCGGGCATTTTGGCATCATGGTTTACAACTACTTTGCTGTGGGGCAGCTGCCGCTACTGCTGCTGCTGTCGTGGGCGGTGCATCGGTGGTTCACCCGTCCGGTTTTCGCATGGTCGGCTCGGCTGGCGGCAAAGCGTTTTGCGCTATGCGATGGCAAAAAAATGCAATAGGTGGCAATAAGACGGGGCAAAACAGCGTTATTTATGACGAGATGAAAATTTTATTCCGACCATATATAGTGATAGCCACACTGATAATGTGTGCTTTATCGGCGCAAGCGCAGGACAACGACAAGATTCTGAACCGGCAGTACGCCGACCAGAAGAAGGTTCATTTCGGCTTCTCGGTAGGCACCAATTTTCAGGATATCCACATTGTGAACAATGGCTTTACCACCGACGATGGTGAAACGTGGTTTGCCGATGTGCCTCAGCACTCTCCCGGATTCTGCGTGAATGTGCTTGCCGACCTACGTCTGGCCAAGAACTTCAACCTGCGGTTTTCGCCCGGCATGTATTTTGGCAATAAGGTGGTGAAATACATCAACACTTCCGCTCCCGCCGAAACCACCGACCCTTTGCGGAAAATGCAGAGCCAGAACCTGAAGAGCACCTACATCGTGCTGCCTGTGGATCTGAAAATTTCGGCAAACCGCTACCATAACGTGCGCCCCTACTTCACTGGCGGCGTGATGGGCGTGTTCGACGTGGCCAAAGACCGCTCAGAGCAGCTTCGCCTGAGTAATGCCGATGCCATGCTCACGGTGGGCATGGGCTGCGACATCTATCTGCCGTTCTTCAAGCTGTGTCCCGAACTGAAATTCTGCTTCGGACTGAAGAATGTGCTGCAGAAGAACCGTCCCGACCTCGAGGACAACCCGGAGATGATGCGCTTCACCCAAAGCGTTGACAAAGTGACCAATAATATGGTGGTGCTAACGTTTTATTTTGAATAACGATTTTATCACTCACACACTTAACGATGACAACGGGAATGAATACTGGATTTCGTAAATACTTGCTGATGATGCTTCTGGCGCTGGTATGGGCTTCGGCAGCCACCGCACAGGTAGATAATCAGTACACCCAGTATTATATGGTGCCAGGCTATTACAACCCTTCGGCTATCGGCGGCACCGACTACATTCACGTGACGGTGGGCAGCCGCGCGCAGTGGGTGGGCATCAAGCATGCGCCCCTCTCGTTTGTGGGCCTTGCCGATATGCCATTCAAGTTTTTAGGCAAGCGTTTTGCCACGGGTGTTTCCATCAACCAGACCAGCATGGGCCTGTATTCCGGGCTGAACGCCTCAGCGCAGCTCGCCTATAAGCAAAAGCTGTTTGGCGGCACACTCAGCGGCGGTATTCAGGTGGGGCTGGTGAATGAGAAGTTTAAAGGCTCCAAAATCATAGAAGTAGATGGCGACGAGACTGACGATGCCATTCCCAAGACCGATGTGTCGGGCAATGCCTTCGACTTTGGCGCGGGCATCTTCTACCAGCACAAGCACTGGTGGGCAGGCTTCTCCGCCACGCACCTCACCCAGCCATCGGTGGAGATGAAAACCGACGGCAACGACGAGGACCTCTACATATTTGAGGCCGGGCGAACGTGTTATTTTATGGCGGGTGGCAATATTCCCATAAAAAATACGTTATTTGAATTACAGCCCTCCCTGTTTGTGAAGACCGACTTCAATCTTTACCAGGCAGAGGCCACCATGCGCGTGCGCTATAACCGGTTTATCACCGGCGGCGTGTCGTACAGGCATAAAGATGCCGTGAGCTTCGTGGCTGGGGTTGAGATTAAGAACTTTGTGGTGGGCTACTCCTACGATTATCCCATTTCCGACATTTCCAAGGCCACCTCAGGCAGCCATGAAGTGTTTGTGAACTACAACGTGAAACTTAACTTAGGCGAAAAGAATAAAAATAAACATAAGAGTATTCGATTAATGTAGAATATGAAAAAAGGACTTTTAATTTTTCTTACCACATTCGTGTTTGCCACAGTGCTCACCTCTTGCTTCTCCGGACGCCGGTCGGTATCGGCCTACGGCGGCGAGGTGACGGGTGTGAGCGGATCCGTGTTTGTGGAGCCCACGCCTTATGGCATGGTGCTCGTAGACTGCGGCTCAATGAAGGAAGGCCCGGCACAGGCCGACTCGCTCTGGGGCATCGACTCCACCGCGCGCGGCGTGAGTGTGGACGCTTTCTGGATGGACCAGACCGAAATCACAAACTCCAAGTACAAGCAATTCCTCTACTGGGTGCGCGACTCCATTATCCGTGAGCGCCTTGCCGACCCTGCATACGGTGGCAACGACGAGTTTAAAATCACGGAAGACAAATACGGCGACCCGGTGAAGCCTCACCTCGACTGGTCGAAAAACATTCCCTGGCGCAACCCCAGTGAAGACGAGGAGCGAGCCATTGAGAGTGTGTATCGCATCAATCCCATCACGGGCGTGAAGGAACTTGACCCCACGCAGATGAACTACCGCTACGAGGTGTATAACATGACCGAGGCTGTGAAGCGTAAAAACCGCATCGATCCAGCCGCCCGCGACTACAACACCGACCACGCTGTGCCCACCGAGGTGCCCACCATCAGCAAAGACACCGCCTATATCGACGACAACGGACGCATCGTGCGCCAGACGGTGAACCGTCCGCTCTCTGGACAGTGGGACTTCGTGAACACCTACATCGTGAATGTGTTTCCCGACACCACTTGCTGGGTCAACGACTTCGACAATGCCTACAATGAGCCGTATGTGCGTATGTATTTCGCCAACGGCAACTATAATAACTACCCTGTGGTGGGCGTGAGCTGGGAACAGGCTAACGCCTTCTGTAACTGGCGCACTGAATTTCTGCGCCGCTCGCTTGGCAAAGAGGGCGTGTATGTGGAGCCTTACCGCCTGCCCACCGAGGCCGAATGGGAGTTTGCCGCCCGCGCCGGCGTGAACAAGAACAAGTATCCCTGGGAGGGCGACCTTCCGCTCACTGAAGACGAGGGCTGCTTCTACGCCAACTTCAAGCCCCAGGAGGGCAACTATGTGAAGGACGGCAGCATTGTGTGTGCGCCTGTGGGCACTTATGAGCCCAACGACTTCGGGCTCTACGACATGGCGGGCAATGTGAGCGAATGGACTTCTACGGCCTACACCGAGAGCGTGGACCGAATGACCAGCGACCTCAACCCCGAATATCGCTACAATGTGGCCAAGGACGACCCCTATAAGATGTCGCGCAAGATTGTGCGTGGCGGCTCGTGGAAAGATGTGGCACACAATATCCGCGCCGACCTCCGTATGTGGGAATACCAGAATGAGCAACGGTCGTATATCGGATTCCGCTGTGTGCGCTCAAAAGTGGGCTACACCAAGGTGAAAAGAAAGAAAAACTAATCATTAAAGCATATTTTCCACACAATCAACGCATATATTTAATTCGATCATGGGAAAAATTAAAAAATATAAAAATGTGGTTGAACGCTTTCTTTCGGGCGAAACCGGTCAGCGTTTCTTCAACTTTGCCTACAGTATAGGTGCGGCAGTCGTTATCTTGGGTGCGTTATTCAAGATTCTCCACCTTCAGGGCGGCAACGAAATGCTCACCATCGGTATGGGCACTGAGGTGCTGATGTTTGTGCTCACGGCGTTCGACCGGCCTGAGAACGACTATAAATGGGAACGGGTGTTCCCGGTGCTCTCCACCGGCGATCCTGATGACCGCCCCAACTTTGAGGGTGGTGATAATATAGTGATAGGCGGTGGCTCCGCAGCCCAGGCGCAGGCTCCTGCTCAGCAGGGGGTGACTGAGGCCGAGGCAAAAGCCGCCGTGGGCTTGCCACAGGGCATAGAACTCACCGAGGAAGATTCGCGCTCACTGAGCGAGAGCATCGCCAAGATGGCAGCGGCAAGCGACCAGTTGAGCCGTATGGCTGAGCTGACCGATGCCACCCAGCAATATCTGAGCCAGATGGCCAGCATCTCTGAGCAGATGCAGCGACTCAACGAAACCACCACCGCGCTCAACCAGGTGTCGGAAACGCTGCTTGGCAGCTACCGCGCCATCACGGAGAACAGCGAGAATATTACCCAGAGCAGCACGGGCTATGTGGAGCAGATGGAGAACCTCAACCGCAATATCAGTGGCCTGAACACCATCTACGAGATTCAGCTCAAGAGCGTGTCGTCGCAGCTCGACAGTATCGACCGCGTGAACCGTGGCTTGAAGGATATTCGCGACATGTATGAGAAGTCGGCGGCTGAGAGCGCACACTACTGCGACGAGACCGAGAAGATGGCTCGCTACATGAAGCAGCTCAACAGCGTGTATGAAAAAATGATCAAGGCTATGACCGTGAATATGTATCGCCCTATGGGTGGTATGCCTGGCGTGGGTCTTGATGATAACGAAAACTCTAACGAATAAGCATGGCAAACGCTAAAAACCAGACGGTGGGGCGCATGTCGCCACGTCAGAAGATGATCAACTTGATGTACATCGTCCTGACGGCCATGCTTGCCTTGAATGTGTCGAGTGATGTGCTGAGCGGATTCCGGCAAGTGCAGCAGGGCCTCTCGCGCACCAACCGCACACTCACCGCGCGCAGCCAGATGATGTTTGACCAGATTCAGGCGTTCTACAACAAGTATCCTAAGCAGGGCCGCCAGTGGCTCGACTTGGGTATGCAGGTGCGCAACACCACCGACAGTCTGTATAACTACATAGAATCGCTTAAAGTGGAAATCGTGAAGGAATGCGATGGCCCACAAGGCGATGTGAACCATATCCAGGCCGAGGACAACCTCGACGCCGCCGCGCATGTGATGCTTCCGCCCACGGGCAAGAAGGGTGCACAGTTGCGCGCCAAGATGGACCAGTACCGCGCTTTCATTCTCTCGCTTCTCGACAATCCTGATGCGCAAAAGAATGTGGAGGAAGCGCTTTCCACTGCCAAAGTGAAGACCGACCAGGGCGTGAAGCTGTGGGAGGAGAGCCTTTTTGAGGGTATGCCTGCCATTGCGTCGGTGACCCTGCTCTCGAAATTGCAGAACGACATTCGCTTTGCCGAAGGCGTGGCGCTCGGCTCTATGATTTCAAACCTCGACACGGGCGAACTGCGAGTGAATCATTTCGAGGCTTTTGTGGTGCCCGAGTCGAAGATGGTGATGCGCGGCAGCAAATATTCTGCCGAGATTGTGATGGCAGCCATCGACACCACTGCGCGCCCTCGCGTGTATGTGAACGGCAGCCAAATCAATGGCAGCCACTATGAGGTGGCCACTGGCAGCACGGGCACATTCCAGTTCTCGGGCTATATTGAGGTGACGGCTCGCGACGGCAGCGTCACCAAGCGCGACTTCAAGTCGTCGTACACCGTGATTGAGCCTATGGCCACAGTGTCGGCCACGATGATGAACGTGTTCTATGCCGGAATCGACAATCCGGTGTCGATAGCCGTGGCCGGTGTGCCACAGCAGTCAATCCAGGCCTCGATGACCAATGGCTCGCTCACCAAGACAGAGAAAGGGTGGGTGGCTCGCTCATCGGCCATAGGCAGTGAGTGCACTATCACCGTGACGGCGGAAATAGATGGCAAGCGCATGAACGTGGGCACCACCAGTTTCCGTGTGCGCAAGTTGCCCGACCCGATGCCGTTTATCGTATATACCGACGGCAATGGTCATCAGGCAAAATACAAGGGCGGAAAGCCATTCTCGAAGGGCACGCTCCTTGCTGCCAAGGGTCTCGACGCCGCTATCGACGACGACCTGCTGAAAATCGACTTCCGCGTGGTGAGCTTTGAAATGGTGCTTTTCGACCAGATGGGCAATGCCATGAGCGAGCGGTCGGCAGGCGCCAACTTCTCGCCTCGCCAGCGTGAGGCCATGAAGCAGATGCGCCATGGCAAGCGCTTCTACATTTCACGTGTGAAGGCCACCGGACCTGATGGCGTGACGCGCGACATCGCTCCAATGGAGGTGATTGTGAATTGATGATTCAAAAAGAGATGTATCAACCATATAATTGACAATATTTCAACGCTTTAGATATGAAGTTTCTAAAAGTTATCATGGCCGTGGCGGCGATTGCGTGCACCTTTTCGGCAGCGCATGCACAGGTGGTGAAGAAAACATCGGCTACCGCCGCAAAGAAAGCACAGTCGCAGGTGTCGTCGCGCCAGCAGGCATTTTATGAGGTGCCGGAGCCGAGCGATGCCGACTTGCAATGGATGAAGATTGTGTACCGCGAAATCGACCTCACCAAGGGGAAGAACGCTGCACTTTATTATCCAGAGGAGCCTAACGAAGACGGTGAAAGCCTGTTCTACATCATTATGCGCCATGTGGCTGCCGGTGATGTGTCGGTGTATGAGTGGCTCGATGGCCGGGAAATGTTTACCGACGCCTATAAATATAAGGTGAGCAATATGCTCGACCGCTTCCACATTCTTTATGCACACGCCAAGGGCAGCACTGAAAAAGCGCCTAAATATGTGATTGAGAATGCCGACATTCCTGGAAGCGAGGTGCTGAGCTATTATATTATAGAAAAGTGGATGTTCGACACGCGCACCAATAAGATGCACAGCAGCGTGCAGGCCATCTGCCCGGTGCTGCATCGCGAAGACGAATTCGGGGTGGTGCAAAAGTGGCCTATGTTCTGGGTGAAGCTCAACGACATTCGCCCTTACATTGCTCAGCAGTTTGTGTTCACCGACAACGACAACAACCTGCTCCGCTACAACCTCGACGACTTCTTCAAACTCAATATGTACACTGGCGACATCTATAAGGTGAAGAATTTGCGCAACCAGACGCTCCGTATGCAATTCCCCGACGACAAGGCCTACAAGCATGCGCAAGACAGCATTGAGCGCCGTCTGCGCCAGTTCGACAAGGGTTTGTGGGTGCCTTCGCGCGAAGAGCTTCAGGCGCAGAAAGCCGCCAAGGAGAAAGCCGAGCGTGAGGCTGCCGGAGAATCGGTAGATGAGGAGAACGCAAGTGTAGCCGAGGACAAGAAGTCGGTGAAGAAGTCATCAACCAAGCGTGGCTCAAAAAACAGCCAAAAGACCACCACCAAGAAGGAGTCGAAGCCCAAAGCGCCAAAGGTGAAGACCCGCGAGGTGAAGTCGAGTGGTGGCGCCACACGAAGTGTGCGCAATCGCCGCAAATAGCATATCGCTTATAGAAAAAAATTAAAAATCCTTTTCATAACGTTGTCAGACCCGAGCTTGCTTCATTGCGCCGCTCGGGTTTGATTTTTAGCCCATTGCACAAGCACAAACCGGCCAGATGATTGAGGATTGTGAGAAATAAACTTGCCACATTTTAAAGTCGGTTTGGATTATTTTCTATAACTTTGCACTCCGAAAACGTGCAACAATTGCAACTCTTGCAAAATCGCTGCTCTATCTATCGCAGGATATATTATTTATTTTACAGATTTTATAAAAGCTATTTTTAATTATGAAAACAAAGCTCAAAAGTTTATTTTTTGTTTGCTTGCTCCTCACTATGGGAGTTGTAACTAATTCTTGTACTGAAGAAACTGGCGATTACCTGTACGACATCACTGTTTCCGACAATACTTCTACAGCATCTTACAACAGCTATCTTGCCTCTGGTGCACAATCCACAATTTTCAACAGCGTGAAGAAGATAAGCTCACAGCCTATTTCAGAAAGCACTACGGTTATAGTTTCTGGTGAAAAGAAAGACTGTGATAAGAAGATTAAGGCAGCCGTTAACGCTGGTATGGACGAAGTGGAAGCAAAGTCGGACTACTGCTCATTTTTCGACATTTCAGAGGTGACCGTGGTGATTAAGAGCGGAAACGACAACGACAAGATTATTTTCAGCCGCAAGTTTAAGAAAAAGTAAGCAATTATTCCCACATAATAACATTAGCCGACTTCCTCCACCAAGGAAGCCGGCTTTTTTTATCCCCAAACCGTATATAATTGTGGTATAAGCGCCTTAATTGCCGCCTATAATATCGTGCAATCATAACCGACCCTCTCCGAGGCTCTTGTTCACCTTCACCTACGAGATTCACCAAGCTGCGCTACGCTTGCATGGTGCTAACCACAAAAGAGCATCTCCGATGCTCGCAGCCTGATTAGTAGCAACCACTCCCCACTAATTGGGCATTACGTCCTTAAAACTGTTAATTTGAAAGTTGGTTTCACTTTTTAAGTGCTCTCGTTATGCCGCGTCCCTACCTTGTTGATGATTATCTTCCTCTAACCTCTAACCCTCTAACCATAGAACTATAGGTTGAAGATGTTACGGAGGAGCCACCAGAGCACGATGATGATGGCGGTGGCTGTGATGATGGTGGTGGAGTTGAGTGCGGCGTAGAAGCGTGGATAGCGCTTTCGCCATAGGCTGGCGAGCAGCAGCAGTGCCACTATGGGCAAACTGACCACAAGCAGGGCGTTGTAGCGGAAAGCCGCCCATACATCGGCATGGAGCAGGGCGTGCATGGCTCGCTGCGATCCGCACCCGGGGCACTTTAGCCCAGTGAGTGAAAAGAAGGCGCATTTGGGAAATAGACGTGTGCTGGCAGGGTCGAACAGAAAGTAAATCATCGCCATGGCCACTAATGCCACGGCGATGATTGTGTATATGAGTTTCTTGTTCTGAATCATTTGTTTCAAGAGATGAGTGCGCGCACTATAACACCAGCATCGAGATTGGTGAGAACAGCACGGCGCACACCACCGACAGGATACATAGCCATGCGCCCCATTCGCTATATTTCTGGGCTTTGGCATAGTCGCCAGCCAGATATTTGTTTTTGGTGAGCACCGCCAGCACTATCGCCACCACTGCCAGTGGAGTGCAGCACATCACGGCGCACACGATAGAAGCCACAAGATTGGTGGGCGGACATTCCGGAACGGGTTGTGGTGCTTGCCAAGACGGCTGCTGCTGCATAAATGGAGGCACTTGTGATGGCTCCGGTCCTGTGTAGGCCGGTGGCTGTGTCGCGCTTGGCGCCTCGTCGGCAGAAGCGCTTTCCTGGGCGGCACCGCTGAAATCCTCGGCAGTGGGCGCAGCCTCGCTTTGCTCTTGTGGGCCGCCTTGCTGAAGCGCTTCATCGGTTTGCGCAGCCACGGCAGGCTCGTGGGCCACTAAATGCGCCAATTCAGGCACCTTGTCGATGCGCATCCAGCCGTCCATACCTTTGTGCCAAACGTAGGTGTCGGTGCTGTGGAGTGTCATCGTTTGCAGTTGTTCCAAGGTGTAAGGCCCGCTTTGTTGCCCATTCTGATTGATCCAATACTGAAGATTAGTGCTCATAACCAGTTCGTTTTGTGCAAAGATAGTGAAATTTGTGATAAACTCAAAGAGAATGTTATGGGTCCACCCAGTCGCCGCCAGCCTTGATGAGAGCCACCAGTCGAGGAATCGCCTCGGTTTCGGGCACATTGCGCTCAATGCACTCCTTGCCCTTGTACAGACTGATGCTGTGGCGCGCGGCACCCACATAGCCATAGTCGGCATCAGCCATTTCGCCAGGGCCGTTCACCACGCAGCCCATCACGCCTATTTTCAGGTGGGTGAGATGACTTGTGGCGGCTTTCACCTGCTGCACGGTGGTTTGAAGGTCGAACATGGTGCGTCCGCAGCTCGGGCACGAGATAAACTCCGTTTTCGACATTCGCAGCCGAGCAGCCTGTAAAATGGCGAATGTATATTCCACCACCTTTTGCTGATTGGCGTAATTGGGCGCTTCCAGCCACACGCCATCGGCGAATCCGTTGAGCAGAATAGTGCCGAGGTCGGCACCAGCCTTCACTTGGAGCCATTCGGTGTCGGTGTCGGGATAGGTGGCCTTCACCACCACGGGGCAATCCACGCCTAAGCGCACCAACGAGTGCAGCAATGCCTGCAGGCTGCCAGTGACGTTGACGTTTGCCGCAGTGGCCACGATCACCACATTCTTCACGTTTTTCAGTTTGAGCAACTGCTCCTGCTGTGCATCGGCCTTCACCAGCACAAACTGCACAGGCGCATCGGCCTTGGGCGTGAACTGGTCAAGCGGCACGATAGGGTAGGAGTGCGTGCCATCGGTGAGGGCACCATTGGTGTAGAAAAAGTCGGGCTGGAGTTTGCCCTCAATCTGCTCTTGACGGCACGAAGCCACCACCACGGGCACTTTTCCGCCCCCGATTTTATTCATCACACACACCGATTTTCTGCGCTGTGGCAGTAGGGCGTCGTAGCCATCATAGCACTTGCCCTCGATGTGTGGGTGGCCTGCACGGCTGGTGATGTACTGCACCAGTTTTTCCGCCACAGGAATCTCCAGTTCTGGATCCTCGCTGAGCGAAACACGGATCGTGTCGCCCAAGCCCTCCGACATCAGGCAACCAATGCCCACCGCGCTTTTGATGCGTCCGTCTTCGCCAAATCCGGCTTCTGTAACGCCCAAGTGTAGCGGGAAGTGCATATTCTCCGCGTCCATCGCCGCCACCACACGGCGCACGGCCTCCACCATCACCACCACGTTGGACGCCTTCATAGAGATGACCACATCGTGGAAGTCCTGCTCCACAAACACCCGCAAAAATTCCATCACACTCTCCACCATGCCGGCGGCGGTGTTGCCGTAGCGGCTCATGATGCGGTCGCTCAGGCTGCCATGGTTCACCCCTAAGCGCACCGCCGTGTGGTGCTCACGGCAAATGTCGATGAAAGGCACCAGCGCATCGTGTATGCGCTTCAATTCGGCCTGGTATTCCTCGTCGGTGTAGGAGAGGCTCTTGAAAGTGCGCGCCGGGTCCACAAAATTGCCAGGGTTGATGCGCACCTTGTCGGTGACGGCGGCAGCGGCAAAGGCAGCCTTGGGATTGAAATGAATGTCGGCCACAAGGGGCACATTGCACCCCTGCTCACGCAGCGCGGTGCGGATTTTGCCAATGCTCTCCGCCTCCTTCACGCCCTGCGCCGTGAGACGCACGATCTCGCCCCCGCGCTCGGCAATGCGCAGGCACTGTGCCACGCTGGCCTCAATGTCGTCGGTATTGGTGTTGGTCATCGACTGCACCCTCACCGGGTGCTCGGCGCCCAGCATCACACCGCCCACATTCACACTCACCGTGGCACGGCGGTGATAGTTGAAAATATCGTTCATCAGTTCACTTTAAAATCATACTTCACTTCAGCCAAGTCTTTGTTGGCCTTTTCTATTTTGGCGCCAAGCGTGGCCTTGTAGGCAGCCACCTTTTCGGCTATTTTCTCATCGCCGAGGGCCATCATCTCAGCCGCCAGAATGGCAGCGTTCATAGCGCCGTTCACGCCCACCGTGGCCACGGGAATGCCGGGAGGCATTTGAATGATGCTCAGCATAGCGTCGAGGCCGTCGAGCATACCCTTGATGGGCACACCTATCACGGGCAGCGTGGTGCTTGCCGCAATCACTCCAGGCAGTGCGGCAGCCATGCCAGCTCCGGCTATAATCACCTTGATGCCACGGCCCTTCGCCTCGCGGGCAAACTTCTCCACAGCGTCGGGGGTGCGATGCGCCGAGAGCGCATTCACTTCAAATGGAATTTCCATATCATTAAGCCATTTGCAGGCTTTTTCCATCACGGGCATATCACTTGTGCTGCCCATGATGATACTCACTAATGCTTTCATTGCTGCGTATGTAAAATTATGATTGATAGTATTATCCAAAAAGCTGCATCAGCAGGGTCACACACACGAAGCCGTTGATGGCCCCGGCTATCACCTGCCAGAGCGTGTGCTTTCCTAAAATGATGCGCGCCGAGCCCAGTATGCCGCTAATGATCACCGCCACGATCAGCACCCAGAGCAGGTTGAACGCCTCGGTGATGAGCACGTGCATATTGTAGATGAGCGCCACGATGCCGGCAATGCCAGCCATGTGCGCGCTGATTTTCCACCAGTGGTTCACCACGGCGGAGATGAGCACGGCAAGCGCGCCACCCAGGCAGAACATCACCACCCACATGGGGGCGTGCACGCGGGTGTAGAGGTAGAAGGCAGCCGCCACATGGCACACTAATGCGAATATGTAGGGCAGAATACGCTCTTTCCGGTTGGTGAGACTTTTGTCGGTGATCATTTTGAAATGAAACAGCGTGGCAATGCCGAACATGGGCAATACGCAGGTGATGCCCAGCACCACCAGCAGAATGGCCACGCGCAAGCCCATGTCGTAGGCACTCAGGTAGGAGCACCATAGCGCGATGAGCACGCCGTAGGTGGGCATGAGCAGCGGACTGAGCATTGCCGAGGCAAAGCGCGACAGCCCCACCAGTATTCTGCCATATTTCACATCATTTGCTTTCATATTTTTCTTATATTAATGTTTTGTGTGTGAGCGCAATTGCACCAACGTGCTGATGCCGTTCCTCTCTGTTTTCGCTAAAAATCTTTTCGGCCACGAGAGTCGGGAATGTTCAGCAAGCCGCGGTATTTGGTGACCGTGCGGCGCGACACTTCAAAGCCTTTGCTTTTGAGCAGCTTAGAAATAGCCTCGTCGCCAAGAGGGTGAGTCTTGTCTTCAGCGTCGATGATATCCTTCAGCGCATTTTTCACCGCCTTTGTGGCAACTTCGTCCTGCCCCTTATCGCCAGCAGGCAGACTGCCGCTAAAGAAGTCCTTCAGTTTGAAGGTGCCCCACGGCGTTATGGCATACTTGCCCTTGTCGCCACCGCAGATGCGCGAAATGGTGGACTGGTCGAGCTTTGTGTCCTGCTCAATATCCTTGTATTTCATAGGCACAATCTGATTCTCGTCGCCCGTGAGGAAGAAAGCCTTCTGGTGCTTGATGATGGATCTCATCACCTGCATCAGTTTTTCCTGCCTGCGCTTGAGAATGGCGATAAACCGATTGGCGCTGTCGTAGAAAGCCTTCATGCTCTTGTCGGCGGCAATCGTGCTTTTTGTGCCATCGCCTATTTCTTCTGCAATCACCAGCTCAGGAATGCGGTTGGGCATGGTCACCGTGATTTTGCCATCGTCCACCGCCACCTCAAATTCCGGAATAATCTGGTTGCGGCGCACCTCGCTTGGCCCCGAAGAGAACCCATTGCCGGGCTTGGGGTGCAATTTGATCAGCGCTTTGCATAGCGTTTTGAGTTCCTCTGGTGTGATGTTCATTTGGCTGCACACCTTATCGTAGTGTTTCAGCCCCACTTCGCCAAGATATTTGTCGATAAGCGTTTCCAAAAGTTTTGTTGTGTGCGTTTGTGGCTTTTGCCTCACCTGAATCAGCAGGCACTCACGCAGTGTGCGGGCGGCGATGCCGGGAGGGTCGAGGCTCTGCACCACTTTCAGCACTCGCTCCACATCTTCCCGCTCCACATCCACCTCTTCGCCAAAAGTGATGTCGTCGGCAATGCCGCTGGTGGTGCGCGCGAGCCAGCCGTTGGAATCGAGGTTACCCACAATGTATTTAGCGATCAGGTGGTCGGTATCGGAGAGTTCCAGTTCATTCACCTGCGTCATCAAGTGCTCTTCAAGTGTTTCTTCCGCCACAGCCACAGGAGCATTGTAAACATCGTTCACACTGTGGTTGCTGGCGGAGTACAGCCGTTCGCCAGGCAGAGGCTTGTCGTAAGGCTCACTGTCGGGGTCGGGGTTGTCGTAATCGTTGTCGGCAGAGTGGCTGGCGCTGATGGGAGTGTCGGGGTCGTCGTCGTTTTTCTTCTCCACAAGCGGGTTGTCCTTCAGCATGGAGTTCACCTCGTCCTCTACCTCCCTGCTCGATTTCTCCAGGTAAGGAGCCAATATCACATTCGTGATGTTGAGTGGCGCCTGCTTTTGCTTGATTTCAGTTTTGAGTCCAGCTCCGTTAGTCTTTGCCATAAGTTTAGAATATTAAAATAAGGTGTAACTTTGACCTTATGCAAAATTACACCATATCGTTAACAATAGCAACACTCCGCCAGTCTTTTTCTTGGTTTACTGGCGCGTGCACAGAGCCACAGAAGTGGAGTCGGGCGTGTAGGGCAGGGCTTTGAGTGTGCCTAATTTCTTCACCTTCACTTCCGAAGGCGTGCCCGTGTAGTGCACCTTTCCGCTGCCGAACCCCTTCACCTTCAGGTAGCCGCCCTCGCTTTGGCAGTAGATGTGGCCCGATCCGCCCATCGTGCAGGATATGTCATGGGCCTGGAGGCGGAGCGCGCAGATAAGCCCGGTGCCCACTAATTTGCACTCCAGCTTCTCGGTGGTGCCGTCGGCGTAAATCTTGCCGTTCCCGGTGGCCTCCTTCAGCACCGTGGTGAGCGTGTTCAGCCCATGAATGATGATGGTGCCATTATTGCTGGTCTTGGCTTTAAACACCGGCATTTGCGGAATGGTGTCGATGGTGACGGTGCTGTCGCTCTGGTTCACCACCTCTTGCAGCGATGAGGAATACACCGTGATGGTGGGCACGTTTTTGTTGAAGTTGTAGTCGGTGAGCTGAATGGAGAGTTTGCCCTTGCTGTCGTTGTTGAAGATAAATATATTCGCCATGCTGTTGGGCGCGTGAAACACTGCCGTGCCCGCCTTTTCCTCGCTGGCGCGGTACACCACATTGATGCTGTTGTTGACATGGAGTGTGGTGAAGTCGCCCACGTTCAGTTCAATTTTGTTTTGCTCCTGTGCTCCAGCACTGGTGGCTATCAGTGCCATGGCACACAGCGCTATCATCAATTTTCTCATCATCATTTTTCCTTATTTCAGTATTGGGGGGTGTAACATACTATTCACCCAAGTAAGTGGCTTCTATATGGTTTAAAATGTCGTTCAACTCGGCGAAAGTGCGTGCCTGAAGCATGGCAATGCGCGTTTCGCGGAAATTCGGAATACCTTTGAACAGGGGAGTGGCTGCCAGATGCCTGCGAATGTGGAGAATGCCGCGAAACTCATCAATGCGGTTGATGCTCTCGTTGATTTGCCGGCGCAGCAGTGCCATTTTCTCGTGGTTGGAGATGTGGGGCACTTCACCGGTGAGCATATACTGCTTCATCTCACGAAAAATCCAGGGTGCGCCTATTGCTGCTCTGCCCACCATGATGCCGTCCACGCCATATCGGTCGTAATAGTCCTTGAGCTTCTGCGGCGTGGTGATGTCGCCATTGCCAATGATGGGAATGTGCATGCGCGGGTTGTTTTTCACCTCGCCTATGAGGGTCCAGTCGGCCTCGCCGGTGTACATTTGGCTGCGTGTGCGCCCATGAATGGTGAGCGCCTGTATGCCGCAGTCTTGCAGCTGCTCAGCCACCTCCACGATGTGCTTGGAATTGCAGTCCCAGCCGAGCCTCGTCTTAGCGGTGACGGGGACATTCACAGCATCAACCACCGCGCGGGTGATCTCGCACATGAGCGGCACATTGCGCAGCAGGCCCGACCCGGCGCCCTTGCCTGCCACCTTCTTCACCGGGCAGCCAAAGTTGAGGTCGATGACGTCGGGGTGCACTTGCTCGCACATTTTGGCGGCCTGCACCATAGGCTCCACCTCGCGGCCGTAGATTTGTATGGCCGCGGGGCGCTCGGCCTCGGAGATGTTGAGCTTCCGCAGTGTGGCCTGGATATTGCGAATCAGCGCATCGGCCGACACGAATTCCGTATATACCATATCCGCCCCTTGCTCGCGGCATATCTGCCTGAACGAAAGGTCGGTTACATCTTCCATCGGAGCTAACATCACAGGGCGCTCGCCCAAGTTGATTTTTCCTATTTTCATCAGCTTAAATTTTCGATGCAAAATTACTTAAAAATCGGCATATAGGCAATTTGCCGATTAGTCCATACTTCTTACTTATTTGTCTAATGGTCCACAACTTTCAGTTTTTGTGTGTAAAGCGCGCCGCACACGGATCATGCTGTCTCTCACGGAGGAAAAAGTGGGTGGAGGGGTGGAGGGGGAAGGAAAAAGAAGCAGCCCTGTCGTCGCGACAGGGCTGCCCCCAAAACATAAGCTATTTCTATATATTAAGTTTATTCAGGATTCAGTGTTTAGAAATTGCGCTTTGCAGTGCTTTGTGTGCCGTCGGTGTAGGTGGTGATCACCACGTTCATACCGCTGAACGGCTTGCTCGACTTCTGACCGAGCAGATTCACATACTCAACGCTTGCTGGCGTTTTGTTCACATCGGCCACGATGTCGAATACGGCGGTTGGAGTGCTTTCTTCGAAGGTGACGTTGATGGTGGATTCGCCAATGTAGTATTCCTTGGCCAGCACCGGCTGTCCGCTAAGGCTCTGGGTGCTGATGGTGCTCTCCTCGTCGTCGGTGTAAGGCTTAGAGTAGAGGCGCACGATGTACGACACGGTGAGGTCGCCGTCTTCCGTCACGTCGCTTGCACCGAAGGTGTCGATCACGCGAATGGTGTTGCTGTTCACCTGCGATGGCAGGAACTCGGCACCGCCCTGACCTTTCACGGTGAATTCCTTCAGGTCGTTGAAGCTCTCATCGATGGAGGGTTCGCCATCTACGTCAGAGTTGATGACGATAGGGTGTCCGTCCTGGTTGAGGCGTGCCATATATTCAGGCTCCACTTCCATAGCGCGGTTGCCCACAATGCGCCAAACGCGATACTTCACAATGTCGTAGTTGTCGGTGCCCTCGGCGGCGATGTTGATCACAGCCTGATAGTAGCGTCCCTTCTTGCCGTTAGAGCCGCGGAACACGTAGGTGCTCATCAGCTGGTCGTCGAGCGAGAGGTTGGCTTTAAGGCGGTGTGAGGTCACGATAGGTGCGCCGTAGGTGTTGTAGGAGCCGTCGGAAGAGTTGCGGTAGGTCTTGATTACCGTCACATACTCATTCTTGCCCACTTTGGCAGAAGCGTCGGCAATGGTAGGCGCTTCGGTTTGGCTGGCGTTCTGCTTGTATTTGCCGCTCTCATACACTGCGTAGTCCCAGCTTGGCAGACGCTGTGCCAGACCTATTTCCTCCATTTCGCTATTGTCCTTGTTCTTCACCTTGTTGAGGCAGTATTCAGCGATACGCAAGTCTTGGTCGAGTGAGAACTGGATAGCGGGGCTATCGTCGTGAGTGTTGATGTGAATGCGCTTTGAGCACACATTATCATTCTCCACATCTTGAATGGTGATGGCCTTGTCGGAAACGGCGGCATCTGTTTTGTGCACCTTGATTTTGCTGTATGAGCTGTGGAGCTCATTCTGGGTGGTGTTGCCCAATCCGGAGAATGAAGCCATGTATTCGTAGCTTGCAGGGTGCTCGTTTACGGCGGTGGAAGCGCTGAACTCATCGTTGAAAGAGCCCACCTTAAACTGGTCGAAATCCACCTCGTTGCTCACGTTCTGCGTGTAGCCGCTGTTGGTGCTCAGCGAGTAGGTGCCACCAGTGATGTTCTGCTTCGGGTTTTGCTCATTGTCCTGATTGTAGTAAGTCAGGTTGTAACTGTAGTCGATGTAATAGTAAGTTCTACTATTCCAACCCCAGCCCGATGATTGGCTTCTTTTGTTCACGCCAGTGATTTCAAGTTCAGCCACCTTCTTTGCCTCGCTCTCGCGGTTCACGTCGTAGCGATAGAAAGTGAGTTTAGAGCCAGCCTGAAGGTTGGTGTATTTCACGTGCGTCTTATCCACGCTGTGGTCGATAGAGATGAGGTTCTTGTAGTGGTTGGTTTGGGTGGCCAAATCATAGTCGCTGGTAGATTCGGTGCCAATTTCAATGCGCAAGCCCTCATCAGGGTCCAGACCAGGAATGGTCACCTTGTCGTTGTTGGAGTACACCTCCTTATAGTTGATAAACAGCGCGTCGGTAGGCTGGCCCGACACCACGTAGGTGATTTCTCGGCCCTCGTAGGTCTGCGCTTCTTGATAGGTGTATTCAAAAGTTTCGCCTGGAGCGATGGTCACCTGCTTGCCGTCGGCATCGGTGAGCGGTTTGAGGGCACCGTCAGTGTCGCGCACCCACAGCAGGAAGCGCTGGTTGATTTCGTTGCCCGTGATTTCGTTGAGCGAAGAAGTCCATGTAAGCGTCACGTTGTAGTAGTCGCCATCGGTAGGGGTGGCAGTGGCTTTGAGCTGAATGCCGTAGAGGCCGAGCGATGGCGCGTGGCTCTTGTTATAGTTGGTGTATTTGAAGTTGGTGTTGCCTTGATAGTCGCGGTTGCTCCAGTCCATCAGACGATAGTCGGGAATGGTGATCATCAGGTCGGTAACGTCGAACTTCTTGGTGCCGGTGGTGCCCATCATGCAGAAGTAGTGCTCCTGGCCGGGCACGGTGCTACAGTCGTGCTCCACTTTGAAGATAGAGCCGTTCACCAAGTCTTCGTAGAAATTCTCGATTTGTTTACCGCCGCTCACAGCCACAGGGCTGTATTCCTCAAACATACCGTTGAATGGAGCGTACTCACTGATGATGACGCCATTCTTACTGGAGCCCCAGCCCCAGGAGCGTCCACGGCCTTTAGAGATGAAGAAGAAGCGGTTGGCGCTGCCCGACATGCGGTAAACCACGCCAGGATTCACATTCTTGCCGCCGTTGGCATTGGTAGCGGGGATATATACACCGTCGGTTAGGATTTGAACCGATTCGATGGCGTCGGACACATATTGGAGCGTGCTCTGCTGGCTCAGGCTCTCCTTCACCGAGGGAGTCCACGAGTCTTTCACCTTCACCAAGAGGGTGGTGTAGCCATCTTCGTTGGGCGTGTAGTCGCCAGGGGTGATGCCGTAGGCAAGGCTCATGGCGCTGCCGCGTGCCACATTGTAGTCAACTTTACCCTCGCGAGCGCCCGATGAAGTGTAGCCACACTGGAGAATGCCCGGAATGTCCTTGTTTGTAAACAGATACTTGAGAAGTGCCATGATTTGGCGTGGGTCGGTAGCCTCGTCGGTAAGATTGGAGGTCACTGTTCCGCCATTGGCGTTAGTCCATGTGTAAGATTTTCCTAAATAAAACGCTTTCGGTTTTACCACAGGGTCGGCTTTCAGCGTGGCTGAAAAACACACCACGGCTGCGAGCGCAAGCATAAGGTTTGTAATTTTTTTCATAAATCAATTACTTAAAAATAGCTTTTAAAAAAATTGTGTAGAAAAAATTGTGTTTGTCTTTTCGTAAGAATCTTTTATTCACCTATCCACCTTCTTTTTCAAAAAAGCCTGGCTGTCGGCATTGCACTGCACCCCGGGTGCAGTTTTGGCTTTTTTTGACTGTGCCGTGCCAGTGTATAAAAAACTTCCTCATTTTTTGCCTACGCGAGGCATAAATAATTCAGCTTCATCTCTCTCTCAACGAATTGATGATATCGAAAAAAAAATAACCTAAAACAAACTTTTATTTGCGTGCAAAATTACAACGCCAGTTCTGTCCAAAAAAATCCATTTTTGGATAATAATTGAATTTTCGGACGTTTTTATAAATTTTTGCAACTGTTAATGGCTGTTAATCGTTGTGCCGGCTTGTGAGAATATGGCGTGTGAAGGTGACGAATTATAAGTGCGGTGGGGAAACGATGGGGTGAAAATGGCTGTATTTGAAGAAATTAGTGCGCAGCGTGTGTGAAATCCAAATGTCATTCATAAATGGACAAAAATGGATAAATATCCAAAGCGCATATGGGTGAATTATTCTGCAAAGGTGCACCGAATTTATTCTTCGTGGCAAAAAAGCATTAATTTTGCACCACGTTTTATCCAAGCCGTCCATTTTATGGATAGCTTTTGGACGAATGAACCATTACTTTTCTGTATGAACCGCGAAATTTTCCATATTGCCATTCCCGCCATCGTCACCAACGTGACGGTGCCCCTGCTCGGATTGCTCGACACCGCCATAGCTGGTCACCTGAGTGCAGCCAGCGGCGCCACCTATATCAGCGCAGTGGCAGTGGGCGCCATGATGTTCAACCTTATTTACTGGAACTTCGGGTTCTTGCGTATGGGCGCGTCGGGGCTGACGGCGCAGGCGTTTGGCAGAGCCGACAAGGCTGGCACAGTGGCAGTGCTTCAGCATGCCACCGCCTTAGGACTGCTCATTTCCGTGGTGATTATTTTGCTGCAGTGGCCACTACAGTGGATCACGCTGCTTGTGATTGGCCCCAGCGATGCGGTGCGGGAGTTGGCGCTCACCTACTTTTATATAGGTGTGTGGGGTGCGCCTCCCACGCTTATGATGATGGGCATAAAGGGGTGGCTGCTCGGTATGCAAGACTCACGAAGCCCGATGGTGATTTCAATAGGCGAGAACGTGCTCAACATACTCGTCTCGCTCTTTGCCGTTTATGCCTTGCGAATGGGGTTCAAGGGCATTATCGTGGGTACGGTGGTGGCTGAGTGGGCAGGGCTGGCGCTTGCCGTGTGGCTGCTGCGCCGCAAGTATGCCTCACACTTGGCAGCCGTGGACCTGCGCCACGCTTTCCGCTTCAATGGTGCCGGACGCTTTTTCCGGGTGAACTCCCACATTATTATACGCAGCACGCTCATTATGCTTCAAACGCTGTTTTTCACCGCGGCAGGTGCGCGCAGCGGTGATTTGACGCTTGCAGTGAACACCCTGCTGCTGCAAATGTCGATACTGTTTTCCTATTTTATGGACGGCATAGCTTTCGCGGGCGAGGCCGTGGCTGGTAAATATTGTGGCCGTGGCGACGTGGCAGCCGAGCATAGCTGCGTGTGGCACTTGTTTGGGTGGGCGCTCATCTTCACGGAGATTTGCTCCACCCTTTACGCTGTGTGGCCGCACCGCATATTCTCGCTGCTCACCGACGACCATTCGGTGGTGAGCGTGGCACTGAGCTATCGGTGGTGGTGTGTGGCTGTGCCGGTGGCTGGAATGGCGGCGTATGTGTGGGACGGGGTGTTTATCGGACTGACACGCACCCGTGAGATGATGCTGGCGGTGGGCATGGCCCTTGGCGTGTTTTTGCTCACCTACGCCATGCTGCCGGCATCGATGGGCAACCATGTGCTGTGGCTCGCCTACATAGCATTTCTCGCCACACGCTCACTGGTGCAGACGTGCCAGTATTTGCTGCCATGGCGCACCCATAGACGGCAATAGGGGAGGCTGGAAAATAAAGTGTGCGAAGAAGGGGTTAGCGGAGCCTGTTGCGCAAAAAATGGTGCATGGCATAGCCGAAATAGCCAGCCACACCCATCACATTCACCGCCACGGTAATCCAGAATGCAGCAGTGTAGCCCATCATGTCAGCAATCACGCCACCTGCCAGGCACCCAATGCCCATGCCAATGTCCCAAGAAATGAGAATGGTGGAGTTGGCGGTGCCACGCTGGTCGTGCGTGCCGAGGTTGATGGTCATATTCTGATAGGCAGGCCAGAGGTGGCCGTTGCCGAGGCCAATCAGAATGGCAGAGCCGTAGTAGCCCACACCATTGGGCAGTGCCACAAACAGCGTGTAGCCTACGAGCGAAAGG
>JBNMJK010000042.1:0-23194 GCA_050873765.1 Sodaliphilus sp. | reverse complement strand
GATTGACCAGCGGATTGATGTTCTGAATAAGCGTGGCACTGAGGTCGCCCACATGCGTGCCGGGCTTCAAATTCAGCTCGTTGGCAAAACTTCCACCCAAAATGAAAGCCTTGCCGCTGAAAAGCCGGCTGCCGGGATTGAGATTGAGGTAATGGCTCACCACATCACTCGCCCCCTTGTAGTGGTTTTTTTTCAGAGCGTCGGCAGTGATGGGAATGTACTTACTCTTGCCATCGGTAGTGCCCGACGACTGCGCAAAGTTGAAGCACTTGCCACGCCACAGCACATTAGCCTCGCCTGCCACCATACGCATGATTTGCGGGCGCAGATCCTCGTAGCGATACAGCGGCACTGTTGAGGCAAACTCACGATAGGTGCGCATACTGGAGAAGTCGTATTTCCGCCCTATCTCGGTGAGAGAGGCGTTCTCGATAAGCTTCACCAGCTCGCCCTGCTGCAGAGCGTCGGCATAGTCCTTGTATCGCAGGTGGTCGTAGAGCCGCGACACAAAATGCTTTCTCACAAAAGGTGTAAAATCAATCATCACGGCAAAGTTACTGCAACTTACGCCCATCTGCAAAATAAGTGACACCTAAAACAGAAAAAACACACGGCCCACCCGATAAAATCGGAAGATTAGATATTTGAGTTTTAGCCCGTGATAAACAATAACGTTACCTTTCACCCCCAGACATACGTGGCATGCCACGTCCCCTACTATAGCACCATCCAAAACTGCGGATTTTTCATCATTTTGGCTGGGTATGCGGTGAATTTGGATATTTATATCGGTTTTATGTGATTATATTTATGTAATATACAAAAATTCTACGAAGGAGTCATTCAAAATCTACTAAAAAGATTGGGCGTTTACTAATGAAACAGTGGTGTAACAACACTAATAAGTTCGGAAAAATGTAAAATTTGGCACAAATCCGAACTTATTGATGTAAAATCATGAAAATAGGAGATATAAGGAGCTGTGCCAAACCGCAAATAATATGTGATTTGGCACTGCTCATTATCATTTCATATCTATCTCATGAATCGGCTTCCTGCTCGGTGGCATCTTTGTGCTGCTTGATGGCTTCCACATAGCGGCTGATGCGCTGCATCTCGTCGGGAATACGGATTCGCTGTGGGCATGAGCTCACACATTTGCCGCAGCCAATGCAGTGGTCGGCCTGGCGCAAGCGTGGCACGCTGCGGTCGTAGCCTATGAGGAATGCCCGGCGCGCCTGCTCATAATGCCGGTCGCGCTTGCTTTTCACCACATTCTCTGCGCTGAGGCACTTGTTGTAGTGCACAAATATGCCGGGAATGTCGATACCGTAAGGGCAGGGCATACAGTATTTGCAGTCGTTGCACGGAATGGTGTTGTAGCCCACTATCTGCTTGGAGATGTCCTCGTCGAGGAATCGCATCTCAGCCTCGGTGAGCGGGTGGAGCGGACAGTAGGTGCGCAGATTGTCTTTCAAATGCTCCATATAGGTCATGCCAGAGAGCACACACAGCACATTCTTGTGCGATGCCGCATAGCGGAAAGCCCATGAAGCCACGGAGTGGTCGGGGTCGCGCTGCTTGAGCTGCGCCACCAGCTTGTCGGGCAAATTGCTCAGCCGTCCGCCAAGCAAAGGCTCCATCACGAAAGCCATCAGCCCACGTTTTTCAATTTCACCATACAAATACTGGGCATTCGTGTTATAGTCGTTGATTTCCTTGGCATGCTTCCAGTCGAGGTAATTGAGCTCGATGAGCACAAAGTCGAATTTCACCTTACCCTGGTCGTGCAACTTCAGCGCGTGGTCGAAAATGGCCACATCGCCATGATATGAGAATCCAAGGTTACGGATCACACCCTCCTTCTTTTTCTGGTTGAGAAAATCCATGATGCCATTATTGATGAAGCGCGCCTCAAACAGCCCCATAGCGTCAAGTCCGTCTTCTGGGCGGTCACCGCCTATGTTGTGCCACAGATAATAGTCGATATGGTCGGTGCGCAAGTCGGCAAGCGATTTCTCAAACATGGCAATCGACGCCTCACGCGAATACTCGTGCATATTGCTCATTTTGGTGGAAATGAAATACTGCTTGCGGTCGTGCCTTGACAGGGCAGCGCCGAGCGCCTTTTCACTCAGTCCCTTGCAATACACCGGTGAAGTGTCGAACAGGTTCAGTCCATGCTCCAAAGCGTAATCCACCTGCCTGTTCACCATATCCTGGTCAATTTCACCCTCACCATTCTGACGCTCACCTATGTGGTCGTTTTTAGTGGGAAGGCGCATCATGCCATAGCCTAAAATCGACACCTTGTCGCCCGTAGTGGGCTGGGTGCGGTAGGTCATTTTGCCCACAGGCGGCTCTTGCTCGCCGTCGGTGCTGTTATCCTTGGCGCAACTCACGATGGAGGGCGCCGCCACAGCAGCCGTGCCTATGCCCAGTCCTTTCAGAAATGAGCGGCGGCTGAACAACGTGTTCTTCTTATTCTTATTGTTGCTATTTGATGTATTGTCCATAGCTATAACATTTTATGAGATTCGTGACCTTCTACATATATGGCAGCGTGTGGCCGTGCCGGACACACATATTCACACGACCCACAGCCAATGCACTTTTCTGTGTTCACCACCGGTATTTCAAATGAAGTGTCGTCGGCAGGGTCGCTGGGCACCATCTGAATGGCTCCGGTGGGGCAGTGGCGGGCACAGTTGCCACAGTCCACCTTGTCGGTAAGGGGCACACAGTATTTTCTGCGCCACACTGCATGGCCTATCTGCGTGCTCGACTTGTCGGCCACACTGATGGGCTGAATGGCTCCGGCAGGGCACACGTGTGAACACATCGTGCACTCCGGGCGACAGAAACCACGGTCGAAGTTCATTTCGGGCTGCATCAGCCTATTTAAGTCGGCCGACGGGCGAAGCACATCATTGGGACACTTTGAAATGCAAAGCTGGCAACCCACGCAGCGCTGCTCTAAATTGTGAACGCTCAGTGAGCCAGGAGGAGTGGGGGTGACGTGGCGTGGCGGAGTGATTCTGTCGTCGAGCACAGTCATGCCGCCATCCACCTTCTTCAGTTTGCCCATAGCCGCTTCAGCGCCAATCACAGCCGCCCCTACAAGAATGGCGCGGCGCGTGGTGTCGGTATTTGCAGCAGTGGTGTGGACTGGTTCATTGTTTTTAGATGGGGCATGGGCATAGGTCAATGCTCCAAAGCCACATTTAGCCACACAGTCGCCACAAGTCACACATCGGGTGTAGTCCACCTTGTGGCTCTTGAAATCGATACAGGAAGCCTTGCAATTCTTGGTGCAAAGGCCGCAATTCTTGCACTTTTCGGTATTGAAATGTACTTTCAGCCACGAAAAACGTGCCACAAAACCAAGAAGCGTACCCACTGGGCAAATGGTGCCACAGTAGGTGCGGCCACCGCGCCAGGCCAGCACAAAGATGGCCACAAACAGCGCCACTGCACACACCAGCACAGGCACACTCTTAATCCACACATCTTTGCTATAAAAGGCGTAGCTATCGTAATGCTCGGCTATGGCGGCCATGCCGTTGTTACACCAGATGTAGAGCGGCTGAAGCAGGTCGCCCACTATGGTGCCATAGGTGCCGTAAGGCGAAAGAAGCGTAACGATTGCCCCTATTCCAAGCGCCACGCCCACCACGAGCAGGGCAAGCATAGCGTAGCGGAGCCAATTTTTGGGCTTGCTGTAGGTGAAGCGGTTTTTCTTCCGTAGGCCATGAAGCCACGAAACCACATCCTGCATCACCCCAAGAGGGCATATCACAGAGCAATACACACGCCCAAACACCAGCGTGAGCAGCAGCAGCGCCACTATCACCACCACATTAAGGGCCAACACAGCAGGTAGAAACTGGATTTTGGTGAGCCAGCCAAACCAATGATATGTGGCTCCCGTGAAGTCGAGCAGCAGCACCGTTATCAGCACATAGCACACCGAAGCCAGCGCTATTCTTATTTTACGTAGCATAACAAACTTTTTTTCTTTTCGCAAATCTACATAAAAAACCTGAATACATCTACCCCCACATTAAAAAATCCATCACATTTTTGCACCTGTTTTGGCTAAAAAATAGATGATAATGGCTGAAAAATTTCGGTGTCAGGCCCATTTTCGGCTAAAAAAATTTCGGTGTCAGACCCATTTTCAGCTAAAAAAATTTCGGTGTCAGACGTAATTTTTTGTTACACAATATATTATGAATAGCCTTCTGGAGTATCTAAAAATAAGCATAAAAAAATGGGTGGAATAACTTCATGTAGAGTATTCCACCCATCATTTAACCACGAAAGTTTGCTTATAATTATTCGAGGAATATCTTGATGGCTTTGCCGCCCTGTTTCACTATGTTAAAGCCTTTTTGAGGCCCGTTCAGCCTACGGCCCTGAAGATCGAAATACACGGTCTTGAGCGTGGCGGGAGCCACTTCCACTTCTTCGACCGAAGTGGGCACTCTGTCTATTTCGAGGCTGAACATTTTGGCTTCGCTCGTCAGCGGCGCTGTCTCCTGCATATAGGCATGGTAGGCTGGAAGCTCCACCGTAGAATGGATTGACTGCTCAAGCGTTTTGGCTGGATTCATCAAATAGCCGCCCTGCTGAATGAAGCAGTGGTTATCGGTGGCTTTGGCGAACTCTTTTTTGGCGAAAACGCCAATCAGCCCATAGTCGCCGCCTGTGGTAGTAGAGCCATCGGCCACTCTGTCCACAATCTCAGTGTCGGTATAGAAGAGCGATATATCTTGAGCGTCGTCGTTCATCTTGATGATAACGGGGTTGCCGGCAGGAATTTGGGTGGTAAGTTCTTGAAGTGTGACTGCCGTGCCGGTGGCAGAAAGCAGCGTGAAAGCACGGAAGTTTTGACCGCTCATATCCACCTTAAACGGCAGGCAAAGTGTGCTCCATTCACCAGCCGATGGCAAAGTGCGGCCATAAGAAAGGTTTGCGGCACGGAAAGCCTCACGCGGCACAAAATCTTTTGCATCGGAAAAGACAAGACTGTCGGTAGCGGTGAGCACCTCACCTGTGGCGCCTATCTTCTCGCCGCCAAGAGTACCCACTAATTTGGTGAAATAGCCATTCACATAGTTGGCACGATTCTTCCCTATATTTTCGCCATCAAAACTTACCGCGCCCTTGAGCACCGTACATTCTCTAAACATTTCAGAATCCTTTGTAACAGCAGCAGTCACAAAACCATCACTCACATAAGCCGTGGATAAACTAAAGCAACTATAAAACATACACGACATATTCGTTACATTTTGTGTATCGAAACTCGACAAATCTATCTTTTTGAGCCATAGGCACATATCAAACATGTGGCTCATATCAGTCACATTGCGAGTAGAGAAGCGGCTCACGTCGAGCGAAGTGAAAGAGCAATTCATAAACATATAGCTCATATCCGTTACTTTACGAGTATCGAAATGGCTCACATCGAGTGATTTGATACATACACAATAACAAAACATACGGCTCATATCAGTCACATTACGTGTGTCGAATCCACTCACATCAAGAGCCCCTACATTGAAGCAATTGTAAAACATGAAACGCATATTCTGCACTTTCTCCGTGTTGAAATGGCTCACGTCGAGCGAAGTAAGCAGACCACAATCCATAAACATATAGCTCATATCCGTCACGTTGCGAGTGTCGAAATGGCTCACGTCGAGCGAAGTGAGAGAAGAACAACCTTCAAACATTAAACTCATATTGGTCACCTCGCTGGTGTTGAGGTTTTCTATTCCTATGATTTCTGTCAGTTTACTGAAATATTCAAACCAACTAAAACATGTGGTGGGGCGTGCCTGGGCAAAACTGCTATCAAACACCACTTTGCTTATAGTGGAAGCCTTTTCGCTCCACGCAGGGAAATTTTCGCTGCCGCTTGCTATACCATAAGCACCAGCTGGTTTGGCGTCGTCGTATCTGAAGGTGAGCGTGGCGCAGCTATCCTTATCAATATCTAACACGGCGTAGGCCTCAAGTGTGCCTGCCGTGGCTAAAGTGCTCCATACCGATATGCACATCAGTGCCATCAGCGTCAGTAAGATTCTTGGATTTTTTTTCATTAAGTAAAATAGGTTTTTTTGGTTATTATATCAATTAATTATACATACTCTAAAATAAAATACTACTCAATCACTATTATTGGCAAAAATAATGTTTTCCATAATAAAAAATGTGTAGCCTTTTCCACTAATGTGTAGCCTTGAAGACAAATGGGTGTAGCTTTGGTGTGAAGGCTACATCATTCACGCCTGCATTGGCTCCATCACACACCCATTTAATTTTGACATCACTATATGTGTATATTCTATTAAAAACGTAAAAAATACGGTTGTAACCGCAGAATTAACGTTAATTTTACGGTTATAATCGCATTTTTTACTATTTTTGCCATTAATTAATAAAAAGCATTTTCTATGGAACACATCAAGCGCTTGCTGCAAAATGAGATTGAGCAACGGTTAATGCCTGGTAAAGCTATGCTCATATACGGTGCACGCCGTGTGGGCAAAACCATTCTTCTAAAAGAGATAGTGAAAAATAATCTTGGTAAATCCATCATACTCAATGGTGAAGACATTGATGTGCACAATATGCTCCAAAACCGCTCTGTGAGTAATTACCGCCAACTTTTTGACGGATTAAATTTACTCGCCATCGATGAAGCTCAAAATATTCCTGAAATAGGGCATATCATTAAGCTGATTGTAGATGAAATTGAGAACATAAAGGTTGTTGCCACCGGATCGTCGTCGTTCGACCTGCTCAATAAAATAGGCGAACCTCTTGTGGGGCGTTGTTCGCAATTTCTTCTCACTCCTTTTTCTATCAAAGAAATTGCACAAAGGCAAAGCGGTATAGAAATCGGGCAAAATCTATCCGACCGCCTTATATACGGTAGCTACCCAGAAGTGGTGGGAATGACCAGCAATGCCATGAAGGAAGAGTATCTCAGAGATATTGTGAATGCCTATCTATTGAAAGATATACTTGCCATTGACGGATTAAGAAATTCATCTAAAATGAACCGCTTGCTGCAGCTGATTGCTTTTCAAGCTGGCAGCGAGGTGTCTTACGACGAATTAGGAAAACAGCTCGGAATGCACCGCGAAACGGTGGAGAAGTATCTCGACCTGCTTTCTAAAGTGTTTGTAATTTATAAGATTGGAGCTTTCAGTAAAAATATGCGCAAAGAGGTGTCGAAAGCTGGAAAATGGTATTTCTACGACAATGGCATCAGAAATGCTGTGATTGGCAATTTTAAGGGTATCAATAGCAGAGACGATATGGGCCAGCTATGGGAAAATTTCTTTATAACCGAGAAAATGAAGGAAAATCAAAACCTTCTACTCCATCAGCAGCTTCATTTCTGGCGTACTTACGACCAGCAGGAAATTGATTTAATAGTGGAAAATGGTGATGCCATGCACGCTTTTGAAATGAAATGGGGTAAGAAAATGCCTAAAGTGCCAGGCGGATTTGCTAAGGCCTATCCCAGTGCAACGTATGATGTGGTGAACCCCGATAATTATCTGAATTTCCTGTAACCTGAATAAATATAAACGTAAAAAATGCGGTTGTAACCGCAGAATTAACGTTAATTTTACGGTTATAATCGCATTTTTTACGTTTTAATATGTGAATAGCCTCTTTATTTGCAGAGAAAATCCACTAACTTGGCCACCGCACGGCCGCGATGACTGATGGCATTTTTCTCATCTGCATTCATCTGCGCGAATGTGCGTCCGTCGCCTTCATCAGGCTGGAATATGGGGTCGTAGCCAAAGCCGCTTAGGCCATGCTTCTCGGTGAGTATGTGCCCTTCCACTTTGCCCTCAAAAATATGTGTCTCGCCATCAAGAATCAGCGCCACAGCGGTGCGAAACCGTGCCGTGCGCTGCTCCATAGCCACACCTTTCAGCTTTTCGAGCACCTTTCGCATATTGGCCTCGCTGTCGTGCCCTGCTCCTCCGGCATAACGGGCGCTGTACACGCCTGGCTCGCCGCCGAGCGCGTCAATTTCAAGGCAGGTGTCGTCGCTGAAGCAGTCGTAGCCATAATTATCCTTAATGTAACGCGCCTTCTGCTGGGCATTGCCCTCGATGGTGGGGCTGGTTTCGGGAATGTCGGCGTGGCAGTCGATGTCGGCCAGACTTAGAATTTGAAATTTATCACCCACTATCTCCCTCAGTTCTTTCAGCTTATGGGCATTGTTGGTGGCAAAAACAATCTTTTTCATCTTTCATCAATCATAAAAAAATTAGGGTGTGACGGAGCTGAAAAAACCGCATACCATGCACACCCTTATTATTGTTGTGTTATAAAACTGCGATAATTATATCACCACGTTCACAATTTTGTTAGGCACCACAATCACCTTTTTAGGTGTTTTGCCGGCGAGCCACTTTTCAGCGCCCTTGTCGGTGAGGGCAAGACGCTCCACCTCATCCTTGTCGGTACCCACAGCCACCTCAATGTTGAAGCGAGGCTTGCCGTTGAACATCACGGTGTATTTCACATTGCTCTCTTTGAGGTATTCCTCGTTGAATTTCGGCCACTGGGCATCGCACACGGTGCCTTCGCCGCCGAGCACATGCCACAATTCCTCGCAGATGTGTGGAGCGAATGGCGCGAGCACCACGATAAGATCCTTGAAGATGGCCTTGCTCACGCATTTCTGTGAGTAAAGCTCATTCACACATATCATAAACGCAGCCACAGAGGTGTTGTAGCTGAGCACCTCCACATCGGCAGTCACTTTCTTGATGAGCTTGTGGAGCGACTTTAGATTGTCGGCAGTGGGCTTATCATCGGTGAGGCGAACCTTATCACCATCAAACACCATGTTCCACAGCTTTTTCAAGAAGCGGTTCACACCGTCGATGCCATTGGTGTCCCAAGGCTTGCTGGCCTCTACCGGACCAAGGAACATTTCATAGAGGCGCAGTGTGTCGGCGCCGTAATGCTCCACTATATCATCGGGGTTCACCACATTGAACATCGATTTCGACATCTTTTCAATGGCCCAGCCGCAAATATACTTACCTTTCTCAAGGATAAATTCAGCATCAGCAAACTCAGGGCGCCAAGCGCGGAACTTGTCGATGTCGAGCACATCGTTGCTCACAATGTTCACGTCCACATGGATAGGAGTAACGTCGTACTGGTCTTTGAGATTGAGGCTCACAAAGGTGTTGGTGTCCTTGATGCGGTACACAAAATTACTGCGGCCCTGAATCATACCCTGGTTGAAAAGTTTTTTGTAAGGCTCGTCCTCGCACACATATCCGTAGTCGAAGAGGAATTTATTCCAGAAGCGGCTGTAAATCAAGTGACCGGTAGCATGCTCGGTGCCGCCCACATACAAATCCACCTGACGCCAGTATTCATCGGCCTTCTTGCCCACCAGTGCCTCATCGTTGTGTGGATCCATGTAGCGCAAATAGTAGGCACTCGATCCGGCGAATCCAGGCATCGTGCACAATTCAAGAGGACGCCCGTTGGAAGCCACCCAGTTTTTGGCACGCCCCAATGGAGGTTCACCGCTCTCTGTGGGCAGGAACTTGTCCACCTCAGGAAGTTGCAGTGGCAGCTCGCTCTCGTCGATGGCCTGAGGCTGGCCGTCGGTGTCGTAATAGATGGGGAAAGGCTCGCCCCAATAGCGCTGGCGGCTGAAAATGGCATCACGGAGGCGATAGTTCACCTTCACTTTGCCAATGCCCTCCTGCTCGATAAACTTTTTAGTCTTGGCTATAGCCTCTTTCACCTGAAGTCCGTTGAGCTGGAGCTTGTCGTTGCTCGAGTTCATCACAATGCCCTCTTTGGCGTCGAAACTCTCCTTGCTCACGTCGGCACCCTCTATCAGCGGAATAATCTCTAAATTGAAGTGCTTGGCAAAGGCGTAGTCGCGGCTGTCGTGCGCCGGCACAGCCATAATGGCACCCGTGCCGTAGCCAGCGAGCACATAGTCGCTGATATAGATAGGAATATTCTTACCCGTGACAGGATTCACGGCATACGATCCGCTGAACACGCCCGACACCTTCTTTTCAATCAGGCGCTCGCGCTCGGTTTTATGCTTCACTTCTTCTATGTAGGCCTGCACAGCGGCTTTCTGCTCAGCAGTGGTCACCTTTTCCACATATTCGCTCTCAGGAGCAAGCACCATAAATGTAACACCGAAAATAGTGTCGGCACGGGTGGTGAAAATAAGCAACTTCTCATCGCTTCCCACCAGTGGGAATTGCATCTCGGCGCCCTCGCTGTAGCCAATCCAGTTACGCTGAGTCTCCTTGATAGAGTCGGTCCAGTCGAGCTTGTCGAGCCCACGCAGCAAACGCCCGGCGTAGGCCGACACACGCAGACACCACTGGCTCATCATTTTCTGCACCACAGGATAGCCCCCGCGCAGCGACACACCCTCGCTCACCTCATCGTTGGCAAGCACGGTGCCCAGTTTCGGACACCAGTTCACCATCGTGTTTCCACGGTAGGCTATACGGTAGTCCATCAGCGTGTTCTCCTTCTCCACCTTGGTCATGGCGTTCCACTGCTCGGCGGTGAAATCATTCTTGCCGTTAGTGGCGGCGTTGCAGCCCTGGCTGCCGTTCTTTTCAAAATAAGCCACAAGCTCATCGATAGGGCGAGCCTTGTCGAGAGCCGTGTTGTAGTAGCTCTTAAACATTTTCAAGAATGCCCATTGCGTCCACTTATAGTATTTAGGGTCGCAGGTGCGCACCTCACGGTTCCAGTCGTAGCAGAAGCCAATCTTCTCCAGCTGCTCACGATAGCGCGCAATATTCTTCACCGTGGTCACCTCAGGGTGCTGCCCCGTCTGTATGGCGTATTGCTCGGCAGGCAAGCCGTAGGCATCATATCCCATCGGGTGAAGCACATTAAATCCGTTGAGCCTCTTGTAGCGCGCAAAAATGTCGCTGGCAATGTAGCCAAGCGGGTGGCCCACGTGCAGTCCAGCCCCAGAGGGGTAGGGAAACATGTCGAGCACATAATATTTGGGCTTGCTCTCATCTATTTCACATTGGTAGGTGTGCTGGTCGCGCCAGTACTGCTGCCATTTCTTTTCAATTTCGCGAAAATTGTATTCCATATTCTTCTTATATGTATAATATAGCGTTTCTATTATTGTGTGGCTATCTGTTTTTCAGGGCGCTCCATTTCACCCCACACCATAAGCCACCACCACACGGTTATCAACAATCATTATTATATCATTTAATTTTATTTTTAAAATGAATAATAAATTATTGATAATGATACGCTGTTAATAGTGGCAATAACTTTTAGCCTATTTTCTTGCATATAAAGTTATTGATGTAGATGCAGCGGTTATTAATAGTTGGTCAACAACCTTATTTTTTGATTTAGAGCCATTTCCCAACTTTATCAACACCCTGTTAATATCTTGCAAAGTTAATAAATTCTTGCGTCATTACCTATTAAAAACTGATGAAAACCCTGTTAAATCATCATTTATAATATGATGCTAACTTATTTGGATTTAGGCAAATAAAATGTTAAGCCGGACTGATTTTCAAAAGTCAAGTTTTTTGGGCATTTTTTGTTGTAAAGTTATCAAACCCTTTTTCACAGGTTATTAACAATTTGTTGATAACCCTGTGAAATCCGCCCCACAGCCCCTTCTGGCCCATACTGCACCTGATAATAAAACACCGATGCTCGCAGCCTGATCAGTAGCAATCCCCTCTCACAAATTGTGCATTACGTCCTTAAAACTGTCAATTTGAAAGTTGTTTTCACTTTTCAATGCTCTTGATGCGTCCCTACTTATTTAATCATCAAGAGGATGCATCGTTTTTGGCACGCCCTCCTTAAATTATGAGTTTTATAAATAAAAGAAATAGCCTGGAGCACATTAACTATGCTCCAGGCTATTTTTATGAATGTGGTATTGCTTTTTTAGGGCAATGGGCGCGCTTATTTGAGGATGAGGTTGATGAGTGCCGTCACGTCGCTCACGTCGATGGTGCCGTCGCCGTTCACATCGCAGGCCTCGTCGGGATAGGCAGTCACGCCGAGAATCTTGTTGATGAGTGCCGTCACGTCGCTCACATCGGTGGTGCCGTCGCCGGTGATGTCGCCAGTGGCGGAGCCTGTGATGGTGAATGTCACGGTAGCCGCTTTCGATTCACCCTCCAGGTATTGTGTGGTCACCTTGGCGGTGTGCTCGCCTTTGGCTAAGCCGGTGAGGCTGTAGGAGTGCTCAATGCTCTTGCCCACGAGTTGGTCGTCGAGGTAGATGTTGTAGTACTGGAAGGTGGCTTCCTTGGCGCTGTGCTTCTTGGCCATTGAAGGCGTGCCAGTGCTGATAAACACATTGTCGAGGCACATCAAGTAGCCATTTTTAGGCGTGCAGTAGTTGATGCACACATATTTTGCCTCGGCAGGAATGGTGTAGCTGTGCAGTGCCCAGTCGCTGGTCACCACTTCGTTTTTGTCGGTGAGCCAGATGAAGTCGTCGGCCTCTTTGCCGGAGATAGAGTAGCCCACACGAATTTCCTCCTTGTTCCACTTCCAGCTCTCGTCGTCCTCCTCGCTGTCGGGGTCGGCTTTTGCATAGAAGCTGAATGTGAAAGGCTTGCCATAGGCGAGAAGAGGTGAAATGAAATAGTCGTTGGCCTTAGGTGCTGGAGTGTTGCCATTGGCGTCGGTGGTGTTGTTGCGGAAAAGCAGGTACTTGTCGCCGCTCACAGGTGGATTGTCCTCAAGGAAAGAGGCATTCATAGCGCCTGGGTTAAACACCACGGCAGCACAAGGCGTCTTGGCGCCTGGGAAGGTGGCTTCACTCACGCCGTCGAGGTTGTAGAAAGGAATACCCTTGTCGGCATCGATGTAGTTCCAGCCGTAGTCGCCCACAGGGTTGATTTCCCAGTCGGCATACATATCGAAGGTTTCGTTGATGTCTTCACTCATGCCTTCCTCCTCGTTGCCGTTGTTCCATGAGAGTGTGGCGTTGGTGCCATTCACTTTAGCCTTCAGATTGAAAGGCGAGGCAAAATCCTCGTCGCCACCGCCGGCCGATGAGCCGGTTTCGGTGATTTCCACGTCAGAAATGTAGATGTTATACATGCCCTTGTCGCTTGTGGCGTGGAAGGCAACGTGGTAAACGCCGCTTTCCTCCACTTCAGGCAGCGTGATCACGCCCGATGAGGTGAGGTCGCCGCTCTTGAATTCATACTGCTTCACCACGGTGCTCTGTGATTCGGCAGTCTTGTCCTTGCCGAAGGTGAGTTCAAACTTCTCGGTGAAGTTGGCGTTGGCGCCCTTGTAGTTGAAGTTGATCTGGTAGGTGTTGCCCTTCTTCATGTAGAGGTCGGGTGAGATGAGATAGTCGTCGCCATTGTTGGTGTTGCTGTAGCCATACATGGCGTAGCCTTTGCCCACCTGCTCCTTGAATTTCCAGGTGCTGCCGTCGGCGTTGTTGTCGATCACATACCACGACTTGAACTCCGACACGGTGCCGAACGAGCAAGTGTAGGGATACGACACGGTGCTGCCCACAAACATATTGGCCGACCGTGATGAGTCGCCCTCGCCGTCGGCGGTTTTGCTGGTGACCACATAATAGTATTCGCCAATATTCTTCACGCTATTGTCGGTGTATTGTGTGCCCTTCACATTATCGGCCACCACAGTGCCCTCAGGCATACGGGTGATCTTGTAGCAGAGTGAGGCAGCGTCGATGTAGCCGCCATGTGCGCCGATGGTGGGCTGCTCCCAGGTGAGCTCTGCGCCACCGTCCACGGTGTTGTTGATGCCGAGCTTGGTGACTTCGGAAGGAACGTCGTGGCCTACCCACACACTGGTGGTGGTGGCCATGCCGTCGCCATTGCCGTTGGAGGCATACACGGTGTAGTCGGTCATGCCAGTGGCAGCCACATTCTCATCGGTGAAGCTCATTTCACCGCCTGGAGTGCCGCCGCTGAGCACCTTCACCACCTCACCACCACGCTTCACGGTCACTGCCGACACATTGCCAATCACCTGGCCGCCGAAGCTGCGTGTAGGGTTGGTCCACGAAATGGTAGCCTTCAAGGCACCGCTGCCGTCGGCCACGGCTTTCAGGTTGGCTGGAGCGCCAGGAGCGGAGTTGGCTGGAGTGGTGAATGGCACATAGATGCCCGCCAGGCGAGCGTCGTTGCCCACCTCGCCAATTGTGGTGGCCTTGCCGGTGGTGGTGTTGACCAGTGCGAGCACGCTGTTCTTCTTCGAGAAGTCGGCCTGCCAGTAGAGGTTGCCGGTGGCGTGGTCAAACTCCATGCTCTGGATATATGTGCCAGGGGCAAGCGAAGTGGAGCCAATCACCGTTTCGGCAAAGTCGTTCTTGGAGTCGAATTTCACCAGCACGCCGCCAGCGGTGATGCTGTAGAGATTGCCCTGCATGTCGGCGGCAAGCGTAAGATAAGTGGGGTTGGAGAGGCCAGAATAGTCTTCCAGGAAGCTCTTGGCCTCAGAGTAGGCACCGGTTTTGGGGTTGATACGGATAATCGATGAATACTCAATGTCGAAATTGAGAATGTCGTCGTGGTAGATGGCACGGCACATGGCGTAGATATTGCCCGAAGTGAAATCGTAGGTCATATCGTTGCAGATAAAGCCCGCGCTCGACCAGTTGGCCACGTCGGTCACTTTACCGGTGTTGATGTCCACCTTCGAGAATGCGATCGGCTCCATGGTCTGGTTCTCCTGATCATTCTTGTAGCGGAAAAAGAAGTAGTCGCTGCCGGTGCCGTGTGTGCCGGCGAATGCGGAGTTCTCCATCGTGAAGAGCACGGTGAGGTCGTTAGGCTGGTCGAGGTAGAATTTCACCAGACCCTTTTTTCCGTCGCGCTCGCGGGTGGCCCATGCGTAGGCCAGCTTGTGAGGCACGTTTAATCTGATTTTTGAGGGAGCTTTCTGGAGCGCACTTTCTGATGCCGCTTCTGGCTTTTCTTGCAGAAAATCAGAGAAATGCTGCACCTTCTCGCTTGAAGCCGATTTCACCGCCAATGCTGCGATGGGCAGTAGCATCAATGCTAAATAGAGTAGTTTTTTTCTCATTCGTTTATAATTAAAGATATGAATATTTGTGTTGCGCGTAATAATGTGTACAGAACATAACCTTATATGAATTAAGGTGTTTGAGATTACAAAGTTATAAAATAATAAGAAAAAATGTGAAAAATAAGCTATAAATTTGGCATTTTTACATAAAAATGCGCTTTTCATAATCATTTTGGATTTCAAGAAGCGTGGTGTGGCGGAATTTTGTGGGTTTTGCTGGTGTGATGCAAATAGTTAGCGATAAAATTCGTAACTTTGCATTCGTCAAATTTTTAAACAATTCACACTCACAATATATATCAATTCGTATAATGGAGAAAAAAGATTTTAAACGCACCCTCGTCACGGCGGCGCTGCCTTATGCCAACGGCCCCGTGCACATTGGTCACTTGGCAGGCGTGTATGTGCCGGCCGACATCTATGTGCGCTATAAGCGTCTGCAAGGCGGGAATGTGCTGTTTGTGGGCGGCAGCGACGAGCATGGCGTGCCCGTCACTATCCGCGCCCGTAAAGAGGGCTGCTCGGTGCAGGATGTGGTGGACCGCTACCACAATCTCATCAAGTCGAGTTTTGAGCGTTTCGGCATTTCGTTCGACATCTACTCTCGCACCACCTCAAAGATTCACCATCAGTTTGCCAGCGACTTCTTCAAGCACTTGAACGAGAACGGCAAATTCATTCAGATGGAGAGCGAGCAGTTCTACGATGAGGCCACGCACGAGTTTCTCACCGACCGCAACATCAAGGGTGAATGTCCGGTGTGCCACGCCAAGGACGCCAATGGAGACCAGTGCGAGAAGTGCGGCTCCACGCTCTCGCCCGACGAGCTGATCAATCCGGTGAACGCTATCAACGGCAACCCGCTGGTGAAGCGCAAGACCAAGCACTGGTATTTGCCGCTCAACGACTATCAGCCGTGGCTTGAGCACTGGATTCTCGACGAGCACAAGGAGTGGAGGCCAAATGTGTATGGGCAGTGCAAGTCGTGGCTCGATGCCGACCTGCGTCCGCGTGCCGTGACCCGCGACCTGAGCTGGGGCATTCCTGTGCCGGCTGAAGGCGGCGAGGGAAAGGTGCTGTATGTGTGGTTCGACGCCCCTATCGGATATATCAGCAACACGAAGGAGCTTTGCGACGCGCAGCCTGAAAAATTCGGCAAGTGGAAAACGTGGTGGAAGGACGACAGCACACGGCTTATCCACTTTATCGGCAAGGACAACATCGTGTTTCACTGCATCGTGTTCCCGGTGATGCTGAAGGCCCACGGAGGCTACATCTTGCCCGACAATGTGCCTTCCAATGAATTTCTCAACCTCGAAGGGGAGAAGATTTCCACCAGCCGCAACTGGGCCATCTGGCTCAATGAATATCTCGACGAGTTCCCCGGCAAGCAAGACGTGCTGCGCTATGTGCTCACCGCCAACGCTCCCGAAACCAAGGACAACGATTTCACCTGGCGCGATTTCCAGGCCTGCAACAACAATGAACTTGTGGCCATTTTCGGCAATTTCGTGAACCGCGCCGTGGTGCTCACGCATAAATACTTCGACGGTGTGATTCCTGCCGCAGGCGAGCTTACCGACTACGACCGCGCCACTATCGACGAGTTTAAGAACGTGAAAACCACGCTGAGCACCAATATTGAGCAGTTTCACTTCCGTGAGGCGCTGAAAGACGCTATGAACCTGGCCCGAATCGGCAACAAGTATCTGGCCGACACCGAGCCTTGGAAACTTGCCAAGACTGACATGAACCGCGTGCAGACCATCATGAACGTGGCGCTCCAGATTTGCGCCAACCTTGCCATAGCCTTTGAGCCGTTCCTGCCTTTCACAGCCGAGAAGCTGCGCGCTATGCTCGGTATGGACAAAGCGGATTGGAGCAAGCTCGGCAGGCTCGACATTCTTGCCGCCGGCAGCAAAATTGAGAAGCCGGTGCTGCTGTTTGAGAAAATCGACGACAGTGTGATTCAGGCGCAGCTCGACAAGCTGGCACGCATCAAGCAGGAAAACATCATTGCCAACTTCAAGCCAGAGCCTGTGGCTAAGGAATGCTCGTTCGATGACTTCCTCAAGCTCGACATTCGTGTGGGTAAGGTGCTGGAATGCAGCAAGGTGAAGAAGGCCGACAGGCTACTCCAGTTTAAGATCGACGACGGTATGGGCGGTCGCACCATCGTGAGCGGCATAGCCAAATACTACGCCCCTGCCGACTTGGTGGGCAAGGAAGTGTGCTTTATCGCCAACTTCCCCACGCGCAAGCTCAAGGGCATCGATAGCCAGGGCATGATTCTGAGCGCTGAAGACGCCGATGGCCGCCTCGTGGTGATAGGTCCGCAAGGTGTGGTGAAGCCTGGAGTGAAAGTGGGATAAGCACTCGGCACGCTAAAAACAAACACGGCAGGAGCGCTATTTTGCGCCCCTGCCGTTATTTTCTATACTTAAAGCATTGGTATTCACACCATAGCCGTCCCTCACCCATTAAATCAACCTGCCATAGCCCATGGTGATGATTGGGGTGGGAAAATAGGCAGCTACACAAAGCGGTAGTGCGAGAGCATAAACGCCGCTTCCGTCATCGTGCTTGCGCCCACGGCCTGCATAATCCGCGATTTCGCCTTCTTCACCGTCACTTCCGACCGGCAGACCCTCTCCGCAATCTCTTTAGCAGACAAACCAATTTCCGACAATGAGATAACCTGCTTCTCCAACTTTGAGAACTGGAGTGCGGGCATTTTTATCCACCTTTTTGACAATGAGGCACACTGCCACCTTTCGCCTGTGGCACCATTTAATGCTTTTAAACTTTCTTCTTTTCCACCACACAAATGCGTGCGAAAAAGCTCATAGCGTAAAGCCCCATTTTGCGTAAAGCCAATCGACACCCCCATAAAGGACACAAAGAAATCATCAATAACAGTCTCTTTACTGACAATATGGACGTTTCCCAAAATCACAATTTGTTTTTTTTCCGCACCAGTGAACCTTTTTAAAAAATTGTTTTTACACATGCACACCTTTTTCATCTGTTCCAACCGATCCTTACCAAAATAACGAGAATAGTCTAATCCCTGCCCAGATGTACTCCTTATATCGCTTGCTATGGACTTACCTAAAACGGCATGTATAATTTTGTTGTCCAGAAAATCATAAACAACTAAAGAACTGTTTGTGAGCATTGAAAAAGCATCAATAATTCCAATAAAGTTCGCAAGGTTGCCACAAAAAGGGTTACAAGCATCAGAAGGTAAGTAGCTTTGATTTGAAAACATAATTAACAGCATTATTTACCACAAAAATATATAATTAAATTAAAATCTGTGGATTTTCCCCACATCTATTTCTCCAATATATATACGAAAGTATAATAAATCATTATCCTTTGCATTTTGATAGAGTTTAATTGCCGTCATACTTTTGCTGCATAATAACGCAAGTACGCTTATCCCGAACCATGTTAATTAATTAACAACAATACAGTTATCATTTAAAGTACTTTTCAGAAAAATGAGATACAAAAGAGTAATAAATTAATTAATTTATTACTCTTTTGTATCTTGGTAAGGCTCACTTATAGCAATACCTTTGCTAATAATTTTTATTTTTATCAATTTTTTAATTTAAACTAATTTATGAAAAATTTCAAACAAACCGCAGTATTGCTTTGCTGCGTGATGCTTCCTTTAGCATCTTTTGCTCAACTCACAGTGCAAGAAACAGGTAAAGTTGAAATCGGACAGGAACAGAGTATGGCTTCCGTTTCTGCCGACAAACAGGACACCGTCACCACGCTGAAGCTCTACGGCACAGGAGTGAATGGCGCAAATGCTCGCATCTCATTCGGCAACGCCACATCATTAGCCGACCTTAATGTGATGATTGGCGAACTGCCCGGTGGCGACACCGACCGACTTTGGCTGCATGGAAAGAAAGGCGTGAGGTTCACCATGGGAAACGACGCCAAAAACACCATTTTCTCCTATGACGCAGCAGACGGGAAGGCTTTTACTTTCAACACCGCCATAGCCGCACCCAGTTTTGTGCTTTTAGTGAGCGACACCCTGTCGGCTCAGCCAAGAGTACAGAGCGCCGCATCAAGCACTATTGAAGATTTAAACGCTGCAGCCTACAGCGCGAATGGAAGAACTTATTATGGCTTCCTTTTAGACGAAGTTAAGGAAGTGCTGCCAGAGCTTGTGGTGAAAGACAAAAATGGAAATTATGGTATAGACTATATCAGCTGCATTCCTCTTTTGGTTAATGCCATCAAAGACCTCAAATCAGAATTACAAGAATTAAAAGGCGCTCAAAAGCCTATTAAAGCAAGGACTGCAGGAATTAACACAATCGACACCTCGTCTGAAAGTGTGGTGGCACAGCTGTTTCAGAACACGCCTAATCCTTTCAGTTCCTCAACCACAATTCGTTACTCTTTACCAGAAAATGTGACAAGTGCAAACATATATATTTATGATTTGCAGGGCAAACAGGTGATGAGCCTTCCTGTGGAAGAACGTGGAACGGCACAAGTAACGGTTAGTGGTTCCGTTTTGCAACCCGGTATGTATATCTACACACTTATTGCCGATAACCAGGAGATTGCCAGCAAAAGAATGATACTCACAAAATAGCACCGTTATGAAACCAATATTTAATATATGTGTGGCTTTTTTAATTGCCACGATATTGAACACGGTGCCAATACGTGCTTCAATTGGAAAAAGTTTTACGTTCACGAAAACAAACCTATCGGTTACAAATGTGCAAGTGGAAGGCAAAACGTATCACCAAGTATCATACATAGGATTAGAAAAAGGAACTGTAGCAGGAGCACCAGACCTGCCCTGTGAATATGTATATATTCCTGTTCCTAAAAACGCTTGTAATTTTTCGCTGTCCTACTCAACAAGGACATCGGACGCTCTTCCTCTTACTTATAAAATACTGCCAGTGATGCAGCATTTGCCTACGGATTATTCCAGCAGCGATGAGCCGGCATATAAAGAAGACTCCACATTATATAATAATGAGTATTATCCCTCAAAGGCTGCCACAATTGTTGGTGATGAATTTCAGCATGGCGACCAGCATTATGTGATCGTGTCCATCACACCATTTAAGTATAAGCCATCCGAACAGCAACTTTATATGTATCGATGGATGCGCATCAGCCTTAAGTACGACGAGAACGAAAGTTCGGCGCGTGACTTGATGCCCATCAAAATGCACGATCAAACGGCAGAACAGTTATTAGACAGAGATTTCGTTCATGTTTCTGACAGTATAATGGGAGAAAAAGACAGCATAGGCAGCGCAAATGCAGAAGTGGCCTACGCACAGATGAGAACAACTGATTATGTGATTATTGCAGATTCCGAAAATTTAAAAGAGCCTTTGAAACGCATTGTGGCACTAAAAAACCAAAAAGGCTATAATGTGCAGGTGGTGACTGTTGACCAGATTTCAAAAATGCAGGTAGCACGTGATGGCGACGTGATTGAAAAAAGCGATGGAAGCCGATCGGTCATCAATGACGCCGCAGGAAAAATACGTGGTTTCTTAAGAGACGCTTATAGCTATGGCAGTACAAAATACGTGCTGCTTGCCGGTGACAGCGTGCCTTATAGGAAAACAAGAGATAATGTACCGACCGACTGGTACTACTGCGACCTGAATACCGACTGGAATACGCAAAAATATGACTTCGGACCGGAATTGTACGTTGGACGAATTTTCGCAGCCAACCCACAGCAGGTTAAGAACTACTCCGACAATCTGCTTAAATACGAACTGAACCCCGGTGGCGGTGATGCCTCATACCTGCAAAAAGGGCTATACGTTCAAGTGGCACAAATGGAGGGAAAGAAAGAGGCTGAAATGGTTGGTGCTGTTATGAACCAGGTGGTTCCTGACACCACGTTGATTAATGGTGATGAGAGCAAGGACTTTCCAAGAGGAGCGGATTTGATTCAAGAGTTGAATAAGGATTATGGCTTTGTTAGCCTTCATCTTCATGGCGAGCCAACAAATTACGTGTTGGGAGAAAATGCCAAAACAAAAAATTATTTTTGGCGCCTATGGGCAAAAGATGATGAAAGAATAAAAAATAGTGGTTATCCAAATAAATATGAATACGGCAACCATTTAGGCTTGCTAACCTACCGAAATAAGCCAAATGTGATTTATTCAATTGCTTGCACTACTAATCCATACGATAAGCCACACCCTTATGAGGCTATGACGATGAATATAGGGAAGGCTTTCACCTCGGGCTATAGAAATGGTGGTGCAGTGGCATATCTTGGTAATACAAGGGTGGGATATGTCGGTTCTTCTGCCAGAATGGAAACCAACTTTGCAAAACTCATCGCTTCAGGAGTCACAACTGTTGGTGAAGCGGAGGCTTGGTCAAGGCATGATTACTATGGAGCATATCATCTAAAATTCACTCATAACCTGATTGGTGATCCTGAATTCAAACTTTGGACAGCCGCTCCAAAAAAACTTGAAAACGTAACCGTGCAGAGAAATAATAATTCTATTACTGTATCAGGATTGCCCTCGCAAGACTCCTGCTATGTGGCATATTCTGATGGTCGTGACAATACATGGCACAAGGTTTTGGGCAGTTGCACCTTCTCTCATGCGAACCCCAATGCCCGTATTATGGTATATGGCTCAAATCTTCTCCCATTCATTGCTCCAATGAAAGTGCAAAATGAGAATATTAAAAATTCTCAATACATTTTAGCCACTTCTGCTGAGTTTGGAAAGAGCATCGACTCTGGAAGAACCTCTGGAGAAGTGGTCATTAAAAGTGGTGTGAAATACCAGATTGAAGCAAGTGGAAAAACCTCCTTGCACAGTGGCTTCACAGTGGAGAAAGGCGCAAAATTTAGCGTGAAAAAGGGCGTTTTTTAATTTTTTTCTCAAAAGACATAAAAAGCAGTTTTTATATTATGTTTTTACGGCTAAATTGTATAATTTTGGATAACTAATTTAATTGTATATCATTCAAATAACTAATTATTATGAAACGTAATTTTTTAAAGACCTGTTTCTGTATGGCAATGCTTGCCGTGGCAGCTTTAAATACGGCTTCTGCATCTTTTGGGGACGATAAATCGGTGGTTTTCAACGGCCTTCACTATAATATTGATAGCACCAACAATACCGCCTCCTGCACTTATGCGGTATTTCCGCCACTCGTCACGGGGCTGGGCTATGTCAACCCCAACCTTCCTGAACTACTCTATTTTAACAACGAGGATTGTCGCAATTATGAGAATTTGGGCGCGTTTGTGGTACCCGATTCGGTGGACAAATTTGAGGTAAACAAAGTTGGCGACTACGCTTTCCACAAAAGTGGCATCACAAGTGTGGTAATCGGGAAAAATGTGCAAAGCCTTGGCGAGGGCGCTTTTATCTGCAACGATAGTCTCGCCTCCATCAAGTGGAATGATGCGCTCACCAAAATTGGCGACTATTCATTCTACGGCTGCAAGGCACTGACTAAGGTGACATTGCCTAACACGGTGAAGGATGCCGGCTATGGCACTTTCGGTGGGTGTGACAGCCTCACGGAATTCTCCACTGGAGATGGAATTGAAAGTATCAGGGACGGATTATTCGACTCATGCCGAAAGCTCGCCACGCTGAACATCGGAACAGCTGTAAACTTCATTAACGCAAAGGCATTCTGGGGATGCGAAGCGCTCCGCACCATCAACATCGCCCCTTCAAACACGCACTTCACCTTCACCGATAGCTTCTTAATCAACAACATCAGCAAGAGCCTTATTTTCTTTACCAACGGAAAGGACACATGCAGCATTCCTGACGGAGTGGTGGAAGTGGCGCAATGGGCACTCTCCTTCAACGATGACGTGCGCTGCCTCATTATTCCTGCAAGCGTGAGCAAATTCGAATATTTCTCGGTGTCGAAAAACGACAACCTCACAGCCATTCACTGCAAGGCCGCCACACCCGTGGAACTACAGGAAAGCGACAATGTGTTTTTAGACGTGGCAAGCCACTGCACGCTGTATGTGCCGGCAGGGGCGCTC
>JBNMJK010000041.1:0-23268 GCA_050873765.1 Sodaliphilus sp. | reverse complement strand
GGCATGCCGCGTCCGCCTATACTATAGCTGCTAATGTGCAAGCTGTTAATGTGCGCATTGTTAGTTGCATAACGAGCATATTATCAAATGTCTAACGTGTGCATCATTGAAAATATAAAAAGTGGCTGCCTTATGATGAAAGGCAGCCACTTTTGTGTATAGATTATGTGAGTTTGCTTATTCTTCTGCGCCGGTGGATTTGGCAAGGCGCTTGCGCTCCAGCTCGTCGAGAATGATCTTACGCATGCGTAAGTGGTGTGGAGTGATTTCCACATACTCATCTGCCTTGATATATTCAAGCGCTTCTTCCAGACTGAATACCACAGGAGGAACAATCTTTGCCTTTTCGTCGGAGCCTGATGCACGGACGTTCGAAAGCTTTTTGCTCTTCGTTACATTCACCACAAGGTCTTTTTCCTTGCTGTGCTCACCCACCACCTGGCCGGCATACACTTCTTCTTGTGGAAAGATGAAGAATTTGCCGCGGTCTTGCAGTTTATCGATTGCATAGGCGTAGGCTGTACCACTTTCCATGGCTATGATCGAGCCGTTGGTGCGGCGCACAATATCGCCCTTCCATGGCTCGTAGTCGAGGAATCGGTGTGCCATGATAGCCTCGCCCGCACTTGCTGTGAGCACATTGGTGCGCAGACCGATTATGCCTCGCGAAGGAATCTTGAACTCAAGGTGGATACGGTCGTTTTGCGTTTCCATCATTGTCATTTCACCTTTTCTGCGGGTGACAAGGTCGATCATTTTGCTGGAATATTCTTCTGGCACATTGATTGTGAGGCTTTCAATTGGCTCACATTTCACGCCGTCGATCATCTTCACAATCACCTGTGGTTGCCCCACCTGAAGTTCATAGCCCTCACGGCGCATTTCTTCAATCAGCACGCTGAGGTGAAGCACGCCACGTCCAAACACATTCCAGGCGTCTTCTCTATCGGTTTTTTCAACGCGAAGCGCAAGGTTTTTCTGCAGCTCGTGTTGCAGTCGTTCATTAATGTGTCGTGATGTCACAAATTTACCGTCTTTGCCGAAGAAAGGCGAATCGTTGATGGTAAAGAGCATCGACATGGTTGGCTCGTCGATGGCGATGCGTGGGAGCGGATCGGGATTGTTGGCATCGCTTACGGTGTCGCCAATCTCAAAACCTTCAAGGCCCACAATGGCGCAGATGTCGCCACTCTTCACCTTGTCGGCGTGCACTTGAGTCATACCCTCAAATGTGCGAAGTTCCTTGATTTTTTGCTTCACTACCTTGCCGTCGCGCTGGCAAAGAGCCACTTCCATGCCATCGGTGAGCTCACCTCTGTGCACGCGTCCCACCGCAATACGGCCTACGTAGGAGTTATAGTCGAGTGAAGTGATGAGCATTTGAGGCTCACCCTCCACCACTTCTGGGCCAGGAATGTATTTAATGATAGAGTCGAGCACGGCGTTGATGTTGTCGGTGGGCTTGTTCCAGTCGTAGCTCATCCAGCCTTGCTTTGCCGAACCGAAAACGGTAGGGAAGTCGAGCTGGTCTTCTGTAGCGTCGAGGTTGCACATCAGCTCAAACACCGATTCCTGCACTTCGTCGGGGCGGCAGTTTGGCTTGTCCACCTTGTTGATCACAACGATAGGCTTCAAGCCAATTTCAATGGCTTTTTGCAGCACGAATCGTGTTTGTGGCATTGGACCCTCAAAAGCGTCAACGAGGAGCAGACATCCGTCGGCCATATTGAGCACGCGCTCCACTTCTCCACCGAAGTCGGAGTGCCCTGGAGTGTCGATGATGTTGATTTTATAACCATTGTAATGGATTGACACATTCTTCGACAGAATAGTGATACCTCTTTCCCTTTCCAAGTCGTTGCTGTCAAGAATTTGTGTACCCATTTCCTGATTAGCGCGGAACAAATTGCCGGCTTCAAGCATCTTATCTACCAGCGTAGTCTTGCCATGGTCAACGTGAGCGATAATGGCAACATTTCTAATTTTTTGCATACAAATCTCTTATATTATCGTGCAAAGTTACAAAAAATCGGTCATATTCAGTGTATGGGCTCCACGATTTTGATGATAAATTGATTTGAACCAATGATTTTTTGCATATCTTTGCATAAGATAGGCTGCACCTTGGCATAGCAATCAAAAAAGTTTGTTGTTATGCATTCGGTTTGCACTGTCTTTGCTTTTAATTAATCACTGTGTTTAATTTTAAATGTGAAAATGATGAGAAAGTTTTCGTTGTTATTGATGATGCTGGTTTCTGCGTGCCTGATGGCGCAGGCTGCCGGCGTGATGGAGGTGAAAAGGCAACATGTGAAGCGCACATGGGAGATTTCTCCAGATGGAAAAGAGTGGAGTTCTGGTCGTGTTTACTCCGACTTTGTCCCCTATATCGATGCCACTATCGATGTGCCTACTGGAAATTCCGCAGTTGATGTGGCTGTAAGGAAATGGATAGCAGGATTGTTTAATGTGAAAGTGCAGTCGTTTCGCAGTGTTGAGGAATTGGTTGAAGCTTCAGTAGCGAAGTTGAAGGCTGATGAAGAATCCGACCAGACCCAGGAGTTCACCGTCAAAAAAGTGTATGAAACTGCAAAATTAGTCACATTTGAGCTTGAAGGCTACGACTATCCTATGGGTGCTGCCCATGGCATGCCTTATCATATGGGAGTCACTTTCCGAAAAAGCGACGGCAAGAACATGAGTGATCACCTTGTTCGCAAGAGCACCAAACTGAATTTACTGATTCGTAATGGCTTAAAGAGATATTTTAAGGTGAAGACCAATGCCCAGCTCCGTAGTTGCTTGGGAGGTGTGAGTTTTAACAAGTTTCCTGCACCAGGAACCTCGCCTTGGGTGGTGAAAGGCGGCGTTATGTTCCTGTATGGCTCTTATGAGATTGCTTGCTATGCCGCTGGTATGCCTTATGCGGTAATTCCTGTGAAAAGACTTTCGCCCTACCTCACGAAAGAGGGTGCAGCCCTTCTTAAGTAGTGGCTTTAAGAAAATAGCATTATGATTTATTGCCCCGCTTTTCGCTCAGTGCGAGACTGGTGGGGCAAATTTTATATGAGTGTATGTTGATTTTGTGCTGACTACTTCTTGGCAATGCGAATGGCATGGAGAAGTACGGGCGATTCTGATCCGTGGTTGCCGATACGCTCCACGGTGATGACATTGTGCCCTGGCAGCAGTTCGGCTTTGATGATGTTCGACCACCCGGTGTTGAGCCATTCTCCATCGCCTCGGGGCGGAAGCACTATTGTGCCTTGGTTGTGCGTGTTGGCTTTAACGCTCACAGTGGGGCAAATGGGCGAATTGAAGCCGTTGGCATAGCGAATGTCGATGTAGTAGTCGCCACCTGTGGGCACATTCACCTCCAGATTGATTCTCCGGTTTCTTTCCTTGCTCATCTCCACCGATGTTTTTGCCACCGTTTGCCTCATGGTTAAGCTCGTTCCAGCCTTGGCGAAGGCCGCGAATGGAATTTGCTGCCACTCCTTCATCACATAATGAGGTTTGGATAGATAGCTGTAGCTGCGGTTGCCTATGCTGATCACGCTATTCACCGTGTAAAGCGACTTTTCTGGCTGAATGTTGAAAAGCGTGTCGGTGATGCCATATCTGATTTGTCCGTTAATCACTATGCGGTAGCGGGCGCTGGCGGAGTAATTGAGCAGGGTGTTGACGCTTTCTCCCCAGCTTACTACGGGCGTTTGTGGCAGCACGAAATTGTTGCCCATCAGGGTCACCTGCTGGTGCGCCTTCTTGGCATTGCTCATTCTGATTACGATGGTGTGCGTGCCTGTTAATTCTGCGTCGATAAAATTATCGTTGGTCTCTTTTCCGTCGATGATAAACTGGTCGATGTTGCTGCCGGTGCCCTCAATGGCTATATTGAGCGTGGCGTTGCGGTATCTGAATCCCTTGATTTCCTTTTTGCCTTTGAGAAACACTGGCACATAGGGGTTGAATTCTATGCCGTTGGGCAGGAATGTCATACCGGCGTAGATGCGAAACACCATGGCTAAATTTCCCGATGCGCTGCCTAAGTCGCCTGCCGATGCGCCAAGCGGCATCCCGGTGAAGGCGTTTAGGGCGCCCTTGTTGGCGCAGAACAGTGCTTGGGCGCGGTACATGGCACCCAGACCATAGCGGAGCATACTCTCGTTCTCGGTTTTGGCAGCCGCCAAATTCCAGAATGCCTGCACCATGGGTGTTGCCACCTCACTGAGGTTCACCTTGTCGTCGCTTTGGTAGTGTGGGCTGGTGGCTGTAACGCCATAGCAGCTCACGGGGGTGTACATCATCAGGTTCTCGGCACGGTCGTCGCTGGCAATGTTCCACAGTATGCTCATGGCTTGGGCGAAATTGTCGATTACGGGCGACTGCACTGGCGCCGCATACACATAAGTGTACTGGAAATAGTGGTGAAGCGATTCGTTCCACAGCGCTTCGTTGATGGCGTCCTTCAGGTTTTGGGCGCGCTCGCCGTATTCACTGTCGATGCCCAATTCGTCGCCCATGTCGTTGAGAATTTCAAAGGCGCGTTCAAAAAACACGTTGTTCGACAGCGAGCAGCTCTCATAAATGTCTTTGTATTCCATCCACGATGGGTAGAACTGCCCCTGTGAAAAGGCAAACTGCCCACCTCCGTGAATCAGCCCGGTAAAGCGGTCGCTATTGATTTCGTATTCCTCGTCAATGGTGCGCCTTGCCACCTCGTAGGCCCATTTGAGCCACTTCTTGTCGCCGGTCACAGCGTAAACCTCCCAGGCTGCCATCGTCCACGATATGTCGTCGGTGTTGATGGGCCATACATTATTTTTATGCTTGTGCGAAATCATGCCGTTTTCCACCGCGCTCCTGAGCGTGGCCATCGATGCCTCTGGGTTGAGGTAGGCGAGTGAAAGAATGATGGGGTAGCTTATGCGCGTGTGGTTGGGCCAGAGTGGATATACCTGTTTTCCGCCCTCCTGCTTCAGTGCCTTGGCAATGTCGTCCACGCTCATGTTAAACAGGGCGTCGATGATAGGCATCGATGTGGAAATGGTGGGGTAATCCCCGTTTTCCTTGTCGATTTTCCATTCTGTGAAATATGGAATGGGCTGAGGATTCACTTTGAGCGGAATGGTGATCTCGTAGATGCCGGCAGAGTCGGTAGGGTGGAGCTTCAGTGAACTGTTTCTCTCCACATCAAAGAAGTCCCATGACAGGGGAGGTATGTTGCCGGCAATCCACACGCCCTTAAACTCCTCTTGATATATCGTGTCGCCAGTGGGAGTGGCAAACATGCCGTCGGCGTTGAGCTTTTTCATCATTTTGCGCAAGTCCACCTTCAAATGCCATTTTGTGGCCTTGATATTGCCTTTGGTAGGGAGCTGGCGGCCTGTTTCAAAAGCCGTGATTGTGGTGTCGCGCCCCATAGCGGCATAGTGGCAGGCGTGGGAGGGCAGTTCGTTGTCGTGCCCGTTAAAGGCAAGTCGGAAGCGCACAATGCCGTCGTGGGTGAATGAAGCGGTGTCGGTGGGCGAGTAGTTGGTGACAATGTGTGTGGGCGAGAGCACTTGCGCCACCCAGTTGGCCTCCGCCACAGAGTCGGCGGCCACGGTGAAGCACTGGTTCTGCACCACCACATCGCTGCTCATCTGCTCCTTGCACGATGTAGCTGCCAGTGCTGTCAGAAAGATGAATAAGGGAAGTATGTGAAAAAATCTTCTCATTCAGTTTTTGTTGCAGAGTGTTCTCCTATGCTTATTTTGGGAGAATCTCTGGAATTATATTTTGCAAAATTAATAAAAAATGCGAATTTATTTATTTCGTAGAATGCTTAAAAACTGGAATAAATCACCATTAACTTGGCTGAAATTAAGAAATTATGTAATGAATATGCAAAAAAATAGATGTTGGACAAAAGTAAAAGTGTTTCAAAAAAGGTAAAAATGCTTGCGTAATATGTGATTGTTGTATATCTTTGTGGTGTGAAAGATGAGTTTTGAGCATTTTGCAAAAATCAATATTAATTCATTTTTCGCGAATAGATATATTTATGACTAAAATTCAAGTGTATTCTGATACGTATAATCAGCTACATTTTATAATTTATTCTTCCGCCTTTAGATGGGGCGTGGAGGAGAGAGTGGTTTAAAAAAAGAATATTTTTCACTACCACGGAACTGTAATGTTTACAGATGAGTGGTTGGCATAAATAATAAAGGACTTAACCTTAAATTACCTCATTTTATTCATACTATTTTTTCCTATGGGCACCGCGAAGTGATTTCGAGGTGCTTTTTTTATTCTGATTCTGATTCGCCAGCCCTGAGCCGCTATTGCGCCACTGGCACAGCATGCACATTTTTAACGGTGCCGATCACGAACACGCTGTGAACCGAGCCTATCGACTTCATTTCGCCCAGACGGTTGAGCACGAAGTCCTGGTAGTGGTGCATGTCGCGCACAAACACCTTGATCATATAATCGAAGTCGCCACTGGTATTGAAGCACTCGGTCACTTCCTCCATGCTCTTCACCGCGTCCACAAATTCACGCGCATATTCCTTTCCATGCTGCTTGAGTCTGATGTTGCAGAGCACGAGCATACCGTTGCCAGCCATGTCGGGGTCCACCACCGCCACATATTTTTGGATATATCCCTCTCGCTCCAGCCTTTTCTGCCGTTCAAAAGTGGGCGATGCCGAAAGATGCACAGCTTCAGCAAGCTCCTTGGTGGTGAGTTTGGCGTTTTGCTGAAGCACTTTTAAAATTTTAATGTCGATTGCGTCAAGTTTTTCTACCATAATTGTTCTATTTTGAGCAGTTGATCCAGTATGATTTTCTGCCATTTCGTCTATTTGTAGGCAAATATAGAATAATTTTCCGAATTTATCAAGAGTATTGCACAAAAAAAGAAAAAGATGGATATTTGCATATAAATACTCTCGTTTTTCATTTTATAATGATGATTTTGACAAGTTTTTAATGGTAATAATAGACAGAACGGACGCGGGCTGAGTTGTGAAACTGAGTCCGCGTTTTTTTACATTTACCCGAAAAATGATCTCACCATTCGATGGGCGTGAGTCCGTGCTGAATGAGATAGGCATTGGCCTGTGAGAAGTGGTGGTTGCCGAAAAAGCCACGGTAGGCCGAAAGGGGCGATGGATGGGGCGATGTGAGCACAAGGTGCTTCATGCGGTTGATTCTTGCTCCCTTTTTTTGCGCGAATGAGCCCCACAGAATAAACACCAGATGCTCGCGGTGTTCGCTAAGGTGGGCAATCACAGCATCGGTAAACTCCTCCCAGCCCTTGCCCTGATGTGAGCCTGCGCGGTGATTCTCCACCGTGAGTGTGGCGTTGAGCAGCAGCACGCCCTGCCGCGCCCAGCGTGTGAGGTCGCCGTTGGTGGGGATAGGTGCGCCAGTGTCGTCGTGAATCTCCTTGAATATGTTTTGCAGCGAAGGAGGAAATGGTACACCCTCATTTACCGAGAAGCAGAGCCCGTGGGCCTGTCCAGGTTCATGATAGGGGTCCTGGCCGAGAATCACCACTTTCACCTTATCGAAAGGCGTGGCGTTGAAGGCGGCGAAAATCTGGTTGCCTGGTGGAAAAATACGCTTTTGCGCATATTCCTGTTTCACAAACTGAGTGAGGCTCACAAAATAGGGCTTATTCCATTCTGCGGCAAGTTCCACATTCCAAGACGGTTCTATTTTCACATTCATATCAAAGTAGGTTTCTGATTTGCAAAGTTACAAGATTATAGCTAAATTTGCATAGCAAAACCGAAAATTTGCACCTCGCAGAAGCGAGAGCCACATTGGTCCCGTAGTTCAATGGATAGAATAAAGGATTCCGGTTCCTTCGATTGGGGTTCGACTCCCCACGGGATCACCAATTAACCGAAAAAGGTCAGAGCACCAACCCTCTGACCTTTTATAATTTAAATAACCTTTATATAAACCCCGAATCCCCCTCAGTAGAAATTTAAAGGTATAAGATAGGCTGTAGGGACACACGGTTCGTGCGTTCGAGTCCAATAAGTTTTGCCTGTTGACTAAAATGTGATTTTACTTTTAGTTAATCGTATTTTGGGCTTGGACCATACTTGTTTACACCAACATGTGAATCCTGAACCATAAATACAAATAAAACGAGTCCATATACAAGTGAGGCTGCATAGTATACAATATCAAAGGTGCTTATAGGATTCGGCACTCCATAAACTTTTATTGCCTCAAACAGATTTATATAGTATATTACCGTGTATATTGTGTTGCAGAACATAGGTATTCCCCAGCACCAACCACTGTGTCCAGTGTCGTGAAGCCGCCGAAAGGTGACGGCAATGTTTGGTATCAATAACACAATTGAAGCCAGACCACATGTGGGTATGATTAATAATATGTTCCAAAGAATGAACCACCAATATTCAGAACGGCGGGCGCGTCCGGTAAATGTAGCATATTTCATGAAACAGATTTTCAATGCATCGGTAAATTCCACTTCTTTTACGTTGCTTGTAGGCATAGGAGGATGCTGCTGTGTATTTAATAGTGCTGCTACTTCGGGAACCTGCATCGCTGGAAACCAGTTTTGCATAGTTTCGTTCCAAACGTAAGATTGTGGCGTGAGTCCATTGGCGAGGAGTTCACCCAGTTCAAATGGCCCATTTTGTTGTTCGCCATTGTTTTTAAGAAAGTACTTCATTGTTAAGTATAGTTTTATTGCTAATATAACTATTTTTTTGCCTATTGGTCCCCGGATTTGGCGGTTTTTCTGTTTTTATTGCTCCAGGGCATAAAAAAAGCGCAGGACCTGTATTTACCCGTCCCGCACTCCAAGGCCCTGAGATTGCCCATTACAGTGAAACGAGCAACTCAGACCCCACGCGGATATGATATATAGCACATGCACATATAGATTCGTACTCTCTATATGCCTCTATCGTGTGGTGCCGCGCACAAGGCGAGATACCACAAAACAGGCGTGCCAATAAACATACCGATGAGCATCTATTGTTGCTAAGTTTCTTGACTGTAATAAAAGTTTCTCAGGCTTTTGGAGTGCCAAGAACAAAGCGAAATAAACGCTTTTCCTAATACTGGAATCCCCACACCAATCTGCACCGCTGTGCAAATGTTCCCGGCGGCACAACGCCGCCATCCGCATGGAGACTCCGCAAATTTATAAAAAATTATCCAATTTTAACCACCAATTTCGCGAATTTTACGAAAGAATTGTGATTTGATTAATTATTCGTTTGATTTGTAAAATTTGTGGTTTAATTTTCTAATATATCATTAAAGAGTGGAAAATAATTTTGATGAAATATTGCTTAATAGAATAAATGGTTGTAATTTTGTGTCGTTTTAGAAAATATGAGTAAGATTTTTGAATATAATCGGGAATTTGTGCTGGAGAGTGGCGAGCGTATACCGTCGCTGAGGGTGGCTTACCACACTTACGGCACTTTGAATGGCAGCAAGAGCAATGTGGCCTGGGTGTGCCATGCGCTCACTGCCAATAGTGATGTGGCCGACTGGTGGCCTGGCACGGTGGAGGCAGGACGTTTTCTCGATCCAGCAAAATATTTTGTGGTGTGTGCCAATATTTTAGGCTCTTGCTATGGCACCACCGGCCCTTCGGAAATCAACCCCACTGATGGCGCGCCTTGGTATGGATCTTTTCCAAAAGTCACCATTCGTGATATGGTGCGTGTGCACCAACTTCTTGCAGCGCATTTAGGCATCAGCCATGTGTCGTTGCTTATTGGAAGCAGTGTGGGAGGCTTTCAGTGCCTTGAATGGTGTGTGATGCAACCCTCTTTTGCTGAGCGCTGTGTACTGATTGCCACAGGAGCGCAAGCCTATCCTTGGGGCGTGGCTTTCAACGAAACCCAGCGCATGGCCATTGAGTGCGACCCTACCTTTGGAGAGCGCAACGCAGAGGCTGGACTTGCCGGCATGGCCACAGCCAGAGCCATAGCGCTGCTGAGCTACCGTGGCGACAAGGCTTACAATCACACCCAAGCCGACGCTGCCGAGCCTTGCAGTTCGCCTTTTCAGCATCGTGTGCTGTCGTATCAAAGGCATCAGGGCGAGAAGTTGCGCAGACGCTTTAACGCTTATTCCTATTACCGGCTGCTTCAAGCCTACGACTCGCACAATGTGGGCCGAGACCGTGGTGGAGTGGAGCAGGCTTTGCGGCACATCAAGGCGCGCACGCTGCTGGTGAGCATTTCAAGCGACTTGCTGTTTCCGCCTGCCGACCATCAGGTGCTGGCACGCCACATTCCAGATTGCGAATATCATGTAATCGACTCCGATTACGGGCACGACGGTTTTTTAGTTGAAAGCGACAAACTGAATGGCATTATTCAGGCATTTATGAACAAATAGAGGAGGATATAATATGGAGAAAAAACAAATTCGTATCGGACTGTTTGGCTTTGGCACCGTGGGCAAGGGGCTGTATGATGTGCTGCAAAAAATCAAGCCGGAAAATGTGAACATCGTGAAGGTGTGCGTGCGCCATGTGGCCAAGCACCAGGCTGAGGCTCCCGAACTCGAGTTCACGAGCGATGCCGACAATGTTTTTGCCGACCCGCGCGTGAATTTCATCGTAGAGCTGATCGACGACGCCGAGGCAGCCTATGGCATTGTGAAACGTGCCCTTCTGGCCAAAATACCGGTGGTGAGTGGCAACAAGAAGATGCTGGCGCGCCACATTCAGGAGATGATACAGCTTCAGCACGACACTGGCACCGCTCTGCTTTACGATGCTTCGGCGTGTGGCAGCATTCCCGTGATTCGTAATCTGGAGGAATATTACGACAACGACCTGCTCATCAGTGTGAAGGGAATTCTCAACGGCTCATCGAACTTTATCCTCTCTAAAATTTTCAATGAGGGCATGGACTATGCTAAAGCCCTTGAGGTGGCGCAGCAATTAGGGTTTGCCGAGACCGACCCTACGCTCGACATTGGCGGCTGGGATTCGCTTTTCAAATTGATTATCATCACCGTGCATGCCTTTGGCGTGTATGTGCGCCCAGAGCAGATTTTCACTTTTGGCATTGGCAATATGAATGAACACGACATACAGTTTGCCCACGAAAAGCGGCGCCGCATCAAGCTCGTGGGGTGGGCCGAGAAAGTGGGCGATGACAGACTTGTGCTCTCGGTGATGCCGCATCTGCTCTCCAGGCAGAAGTATATCTATAGTGTGGAAGACGAGTTCAACGGCGTGGTGATTAAAGGTCTGTTCTACTATAAGCAGTTTATGTTTGGCCAGGGGGCAGGTGGTTTCCCTACCGGCTCGGCGGTGCTGAGCGACATCACCGCCCAACTCTACGACTACCGCTACCAGTACAAGAAATTGCAGAGTGCTCACCATCTGCATTTCACCAATGATTATGAGGTGCGCGTTTATTACCGCTACGATAGCCCGGCATCGCTCAATTTGCTTGACTTCACCACCATTCATGAAAGCTATTACAGCGACACCTACAAATATGTGGTGGGCGACATCAGCCTCTCGCAGCTACAGGCCCAGGCAGATAGGCTGCGTGAAAGCGATGTGTTTGTGTGCCTCTATCCAGCCGACTGACCACAGCGCATAAAATATTCATTTTTTTTGCTTTACAAACAGCTATAAAAAGAACGCAATAGTGATGTGTTTATAAAAAAATTGTAACTTTGTGAACACATATCCGTCAATTTGCCGGTGATTTTTTAAAATTTAATATAAAACCGATATACCAGAAGTCAGTTCTTTTTATGGAATTATTATATATATGTATATCAATGATCATCAGCCGCCTCATTTTCATGTGAAATATAATGAGTATGAGTGCTGGGTCACAATTGAAGATGGTGTGATTACTGGTGAAATGCCACGAAGAGCTATTCGTTTGGTGTATGAGTGGCTTGATCTTCACCATGATGAATTGATGAACAATTGGAATAGACTTCTTAATTATGAAGCTCCTGTTAAAATTCAACCACTAAAATGATTAGAATATGGAAAAGAAGCCTCTTATATTAAAAGTTGTGGACGCAAAATTTGTCGATGATATGACCCTTCTTCTAACTTTCAATAATGGAGAAGTTCGACTTTGTGATTTTGAGCCTTTTTCTCATAAAGGTGTGTGTGTGAAATTACAAGACAAAGATTACTTCAAAAATTTCACTCTCGACCCCTTTACTGTAGATTGGAACAACGAGATTGGATTCGCGCCTGAATTTCTATATGAGCATAGTGTGGAATCACGATAGGCTGCGTGAAAGCGATGTGTTCGTGTGCCTCTATCCATCCGACTGACCACAGCGCAAGAAATGGCGAGCTTCAGATAATATAAATGAAGCTCGCCAATATTTTTATGATGGGCACCGTGGCTTTGAATAACTGTGTGATTCAGTGGTTCATGCCGGTGCTTAGTAACGTAAATAGGTTATTTGATGTTTCTTGCGGCAAAGATGGCATCTTTTGCCTTATTGATTTCCTGCATTTTCCTTGTGGCGGCTGCTTTCACTTCATCTCCCAGATGCGCCACACGGTCGGGGTGATGCTGAAGCACCATTTTTTTGTAGGCGCGCCTAACCTCGTCGTCGGTGGCATCGGCTGTCAGTCCCAGCACTTTATACGCATCGTCGAGCGATTGCCCGCCCAAGGCGAACATTTGATCCACAATGCCAGCGTCAAGCCCCATACTGAAAGCGATGTTGCGCAATGTTTTCAGTTCAATGGCCGCCACATTGCCATCACTTTTTGAGAGTTCGGCAAGGAAGGCAATAATCTGTATGCGGTGCGCTTCTGGCAGCGCCATGCCCATTTCCCTACACACGTTTTGTACCGATGTATTCCAGTAGGCTATGCCTTTTAGTCGGCGCTCCTGTTTTAGGCGTTCAAATATAGCCATGCCTTGCTGTTCACCTTGCGGACCAAACGTCTGGTTCAGAAAACTGCGGAGAAAGTTGGTTTCGGTCTGGTAAATCTTGCCATCGGCAAAGATAATGTCGGCGCTCAAATACATTAAATAATACAGAAATGTGTTGTAAGCGTCGGCACCACTGCTGCCTGCGCCCGTCTGTGAATGATGTGGCTGTGAGTCCCTGCCAATTAGCGAGTCGATAAAGCCACCTATCACATATCCGATGATGCCGCCTATGAATCCCTTGATGCAAAATCCTACAATCGCACCAATCCAGCTGAATTTGAATAAGCCTTTCATTGCTGTGCCAGAAGAGTTTCTGCCATATTTTTGGCGGCCTTGCGTCCATCGCCCATCGCCAAAATCACGGTGGCTCCACCACGCACGATGTCGCCACCGGCGTAAAGATCGCTGATATTCGACTGCATCGATTTCTCATCTACCACGATAGTGCCACGTTTGCTCACATCAAGTCCTTCGATAGAGCGGGGCACAAGAGAGTTGGGCGATACGCCCACTGCCACAATCACCACATCTACAGGTATTTCATCGATGGCGCCCTCCACTGGCACTGGCGCACGCCTGCCAGAGGCGTCAGGCTCGCCAAGCACCATTCTTTGCACGCGCATGGCGCGCACTCGGCCTTTTTCATCACCCACGTATTCCACAGGATTGTGAAGCGTCATCAATTCCACGCCTTCTTCCTTGGCATGCCCAATTTCTTCGATTCGAGCAGGCATTTCAGCCTCGCTGCGCCTATACACCAAAATCACGCGCTTCGCCCCCATGCGCAAGGCAGTGCGAGAGGAGTCCATGGCTGTGTTGCCGCCGCCCACCACTGCCACAGTGTGGCCAGTGAGCACTGGGGTGTCGCCTCCACGACCCGCATGCATAAGGTTGATACGGGTGAGGTATTCATTGCTCGACATCACGCCATTGAGGTTTTCTCCGGGTATGTTCATGAAGCGTGGGAACCCTGCGCCAGAGCCTATGAAAATGCCTTTGAATCCCATGGTGTGGAGATCTGAATACGTGATGGTGCGACCCACAAGCACGTCTTTCTGAAAATCAACGCCCATTTTGCGTAATCCTTCAATCTCGTGATCCACCACGGCGTTGGGCAGACGGAATTCCGGTATGCCATATTTGAGCACGCCGCCTATCTCGTGCAGCGCCTCAAACACGGTAACATCAAACCCTCTCTTCGCCATATCGCCAGCGAAAGTCAGTCCTGAAGGGCCACTGCCCACCACTGCCACTTTGATGCCGTTTTTTGGTGCCGTAGTCACCGTCTCCTCTTGCCCGTGATTGCGCTGCCAGTCGGCGGCAAAGCGTTCAAGATAGCCGATAGCCACGGCTGGCTGCTTCATTTTCACGTGTATGCATTTGCTCTCGCATTGTTTTTCTTGTGGGCACACACGGCCACACACGGCAGGAAGTGAACTCGTTTCCTTGAGCGTGACAGCAGCCTCGGCAAAGTGGTGTCGCTCAATATTTTTGATGAATTTGGGAATGTTGATGCCCACAGGGCAGCCAGTCACGCACTGAGGGTTGTTGCAGTCGAGGCATCGTGTGGCTTCGCGCAAGGCCTGCTCTTCGCTGATGCCCTGGTTCACCTCTTCGTTGCAGGTGATGCGATAGGCTGGTGAGAGCTGAGGCATTTCCACGCGCTCGATAGCCACTCTCTCTTTAGGGGAGATGCTGCTTCTCAGTTCAGCGCGCCATTCTTCATTTCGTGATTCGTTATAGTTATTTTCCATTGTTAGTGATTTCAGAGAGTTGGTGTGAATTGTTTTTGCTTTAGCTTTAGCGCTTGGCTTATCCGCGAAGGCGCATCATGAGTTCGTCGAAATCGATTTCATGAGCGTTGAATTCGGGGCCTTCCACACACACGAAGCGTGTGCGTCCGCCCACCGTCACACGGCAAGCGCCACACATACCCGTGCCGTCCACCATAATGGCATTGAGCGAAGCCTCGGTAGGGACGTTGTATTTTTTCGTGAGCAGCGACACAAATTTCATCATAATGGCTGGGCCGATAGTCACGCAGTAGTCCACCTTCTCACGCTTGATCACCTCCTCTACACCTTCAGTGGAGATGCCCTTTTTGCCATAGCTGCCGTCATCGGTCATGATGATAACGTCGTCGCTGCTTTCGCGCACTTCCTTCTCCAGGATAATCAGTTCTTTTGTGCGGCCACACAGCACACTCACCACGCGGTTGCCGGCCTGCTTTAGCGCACGGATAATGGGAAGCAATGGCGCCACGCCCACACCGCCACCACAGCACACCACAGTGCCGTAGTTCTGGATTTTTGTGGCTTGCCCCAGTGGACCCACCACATCGGTAAGGCTGTCGTCAGGCTCAAGAGCGCAGATTTTCCGCGTGGATTCGCCCACCGCCTGAACCACCAGTGTGATGGTGCCGGCCTTCACGTCGCTGTCGGCAATGGTGAGCGGAATGCGCTCGCCCATGTCGCCACAGCGCACAATCACGAAGTGGCCAGCTCGGCGAGCCTTGGCAATCAATGGAGCCTCCACCACCAGCTTAGTCACATTTTCAGAGAATTTCTCTTTGCTAATTATTTTATTCATTGTTTGTCGATAATTTCCTTTTCTTACACAAATACAATCGTTACTACAAATATAGGTATTATTTGCCAGAATATGCTATTCCGTAGCCCACTAAATGATCATAGCGTTCGCCCATGGGCCTGTCGTAAACCTTCACTAAATATTCGTTGATGGTTTGATATTTGTCGCCTTCAATATATGAAGTCTGTCCCGTCTCGGTGCCGTCAGGCACGAACAGGTATTGGTAATTATAGTGCCCTTGCTTGAGCATCAAGTCGCAAGTGTAGCTGCCGCTTTCTGGCTCATAGTGCATCAAGGTGGCGGAAGAGGGGAGCCCTTGCGTGAATTCGCCTTGAATGTGAATTTTTCCTTTAGGCAGAATTTCATCGGGTGCAAGCGTGAAGTGCGTGATGATGTAGTCGGCCTGGGTGCGGCTGTCGGTGGCCTCGGCGTTCCTTATTGTGAAGCGTCCATACTGGGTTTGGTCGTAGAGGTATTGTGTTTTAGCCCGTGGCATATCCGTGGCCACGGTGGCATGGTAGTAAGGCTCAAAGTATTCAATCTTGCTCACGCCCATGTTCAGGGAGTTCACATTCACCGTCTCCATTCTCCGGTATTCATTGCCGGCGTTGAAGATGAGCGATGGAATGTGGTCGTAGGTCACCTTGTTGCCGCCCACCATCATTGGCCTGTTCACTTGCACGGCGTTGTCGGTGCGCGAGTTCTGTGTCACGATGGCGGTCAGTTCCTCGTAAGGGGTCTTGATGGCACCTGGCTTGTACGACACTTCAAAACTCACCTGCTGGTGCGCATTGTTGTAGTCAATATCGGTGCGAGAAGTAGTCTCCACAGCCACATTCACTGTGTGTTCGCACACATAGAAGCGCGTTTGAAACAGCACGTTTTCCGGATTGTCCTGCTCATACACCGACAGCAGGTAATTGCCACTCTTCAATATTTGCATATCCTCATTGGGGAGCGTGAAATTATAGTTGAAGTAGTGGGTGAAAGTGCCTTCACTTTGAGCATAGTCGGTGATGTCTGACTGGTTGAATCCGCTCACATACTCGCTTTCTATCAACTGTGATGGCTGCCAGTCGGCGTTGCAGTGCTTGATGCTGTAGCGCAGGTAATGCACATCGTAGTCAATCAAGTCGAAATTCACATTCAATTGGTCGCTTTCGCCAAGGGTGAGAATGGGCACGCCATAGGGCTTGTCCACAGGCGCCACCTTCAGTGAATGTACGTTTTTATTGATTATCCGAATCTCGGTATCCACTTTCTGAGCGAATGTAGAGATTGCCAAAATCAGGCAAAAAGCGGTAGAACAAAAGTGCAGGCGCATAGGCTACAGTGCTAAAATTTGGTTGGCTGCATCTTTCGTGTTCACCTTGTTGATGATGTGGGTGATCACGCCTTCCTCGTTGGTCACGAAGGTGGTGCGGACCGTGCCCATATAGGTGCGCCCACACATTTTCTTCTCTTTCCACACACCGAAGGTCTCGTTGAGCTTCAGGTCGGTGTCGGCAATGAGGGTGAAAGGCAGATTGTGCTTTGCTGCGAATTTCTGATGCGAAGCCATACTGTCTTTGCTCACCCCTATAATTTCGTAGCCGGCTTTACGGAGCGCGCTGTATCCGGCGCTAATGCTGCAAGCCTCGGCAGTGCAGCCGGGAGTGTTGTCTTTTGGATAAAAATAGATAACCAGTTTTTTTCCAGCGAAATCGCTTGATTTCACCTCGTGGCCAAGGGAGTCGGTGCCGAGCACTTCTGGAATTTTGTCGCCGATATTCATTATTTTTTAATTTTAATAAGTTTTTGGGTTTCTGCTTTCGTTTGTTATGCGACTTCAGCAGCTGTGAAAGGATTAATTATCGCATTAATAAATAAGCGGTGTAGGCAAAGTAACAAAGCACAAACACTACACCCTCAGTGCGGTCGAACATCTTCTTTTTGAAGGTGTAGGTCACGATATATGTGCCCACTGCTGCGCCAATCATCACTAAGTAATCCACCGTGTTCACGCCCACCACAGTGATAGGCTTAATGGAGGAGGTGATGCCTAAAATCATGAGTATGTTGAACACGTTGCTGCCTAAAATATTGCCAAGAGCCAGTTGAGGATTGTGCTTGCATGCGGCCATCACAGAGGTGATGAGCTCAGGCAATGAAGTGCCCACAGCCACAATTGTGATAGAAATCACGGCTTCACTCATTCCCCATGCCTTGGCAAGGCTGATAGTGGCGTTGAGGAATAGTTGTCCGCCACCGAGGAGTGCCCCGAGCGACACCGCCGCAATGCCCCAGAGCAGTAAAGGCTTTTTGCCTATTAATGGCGACTGCGTTTCGTTTTCCATATCGTCTTTAGCCTGTTGCGGGTTTTTAGCCTTAGTGAAAAGCGTGTAAACGATATACACGATGAAGATGATGAGCAGCACCCCGCCATCGAGGCGAGAGAGGGTGTTGTCCTCAATACCGGGATTCCAGCTGTCGTTCACAAATAGGGTGAGGAGTACGGCGGCAAAGATGCCGAAGGGTATGTCGGAACGGTGCGTTTGCCGCTCAATGGAGAATGGGCATATAATGGCCGCCAGACCAAGGATAAGAAGCTCGTTGGTGATATTGCTGCCCACCACGTTGCCCATGGCTATATCGCCATGTCCTGTGAGTGCCGACTGTATTGACACAAAAAGCTCCGGAGCGCTGGTGCCTATGCCCACAATGGTAAGCCCAATAATGAAGTTCGACACATTAGCGCGTTTGGCAATCGCCACCGACGAGTCCACCAAGTAGTTGGCGCCTGCAAGCAGCAAGGCTAAACCTATAATTAGAAGTAGATAATCCATTTGATATAAATATGATGTAAAGGGTTATAATTTCACAAATGTAGTGGAGGGCAAGGCTCAAAATAGAGAAGTGAGTGCGCCTTGGTGCACCTGTTCTTGCTTGCGCTCATTCCATGCCCATTGCAAAGTTACTTAATTTTTATTTTACCCATATCCATTTGCCCAATAAAAAGCACTGCCTCGCCAGAGTGGCAAGAACAGTGCATTATATGAATTTATTGATGCTCGCAAGTGGAGCAGCAGGGATTACTGACGGCCAGAAACGGTAACGTCGCGGTAAGTGCGGCCAATCAAGCCTTGAAGCACTTTGCCAGGACCTACTTCCACAGCCTCGGTCATGCCGTCTTCCTTCATCTTGGCCATGATTTGGCTCCAGCGAACAGGAGCAGTGAGTTGCTTGATGAGGTTGGCTTTGATTTCTTCTGGGTCGGTGTGAGGAAGAGCGTCAACATCTTGATAAATAGGACAAATAGGAGTAGAGAAGTTAGCTTCGTGAATAGCTTTCTCCAATTCCTCGCGGGCGGGTTCCATCAGTGGAGAGTGGAATGCGCCACCCACCTTCAGTGGAAGTGCACGTTTTGCACCAGCTTCCTTGAATTTTGCGCAAGCGGCCTCAATGGCATCAAATGTGCCAGAAATCACCACCTGTCCGGGGCAGTTGTAGTTGGCAGGAATGCACACACCGTCGATGGTGGCGCAGATTTCTTCCACCTTCTCATCGGGTAGGCCAATGATAGCGGCCATAGTAGAAGGAGTGGCCTCACATGCCTTCTGCATAGCGAGCGCACGGGCCTCTACAAGTTTCAGGCCATCTACAAATGAGAGACCACCGGCAGCCACAAGGGCTGAGAATTCACCAAGTGAGTGGCCGGCCACCATATCGGGCTTGAACTCGTCGCCGAGAGTCTTTGCCAAAATCACAGAGTGGAGGAATACGGCAGGTTGTGTGACCTTAGTTTGCTTAAGATCTTCTTCTGTGCCTTCAAACATGAGGTCGGTGATGCGGAAACCGAGCACCTCATTAGCTTTTTCAAACATTTCTTTAGCTTCAGCGTTGTTCTCGTAAAGGTCTTTGCCCATACCCACGAACTGTGCGCCTTGTCCAGGAAATACAAATGCTTTCATATTCGTAATATTTAAATTAAAGAAATTTTTCTATATTTTGGGCAAAGTTAATAAAAACTTTTAACCTTGCACACATCTATTTCAGAAAAATTTCATTAATAAACGTCGGCCTATAGTAATCATGAGTCGATTATACAATATCTATAGTCTGATTAACAGTGATTTAGGAGTGATGGTGTATATGTGCTTTAGTTCGTGAAAGCATTTTTACCATAAACATTAATGCCAGCAAAGGCAGAAAACGAATACACTGATTTTTTTGCGGGCTTTTCTATTGGCGAAAAAAATGCTAACTTTGTAGAAATAGTTACGAACAAAATAACAAAATAACAAAGAATGAATATGTTGAACTCGATATTATTATTGCTTGGCAATCTTGGCACAGGCGAAATCATCGTGATTGTGTTTGTGATACTGCTGCTTTTTGGCGGGAAAAAAATTCCAGAGTTGATGAAAGGCGTGGGCAAAGGCGTGAAGAGTTTCAAGCAGGGGCTCAACGAAGTGGAAGACGAAATCAAAAAATCTTCCTCCGACGACGACCTTTCCGCCCTCAATTCTAAGAAGGACAAATAATAACAATTTACTTACCCATAAATTAATATAAAGGGGGCTGAAGCTGGTAATTAAAGAGTAGGGACGTGATATGCCGCGTCTCTAAAGGTGTGCCCTAATTTATGTGAGTAGGTAAATGTGTATTCATCACAAAATATGCGTATTTGATTTGTACAATCAAAAAAAAATGGCCGACGAAGACAGCAAACAAGAAAACAGTAAACAACTTGACCAAATGTCGCTTTGGGATCATGTGGATGCCCTAAGGGCAGTGCTCATCAAAATGGTGGTGACTCTTGTGGTGGTGGCGAGTGTGCTGTTTGTGTATATGCCCGATATTTTCGACAAGGTGATTCTTGCGCCGTGCCGAGGCGACTTTGTGCTATACCGCATTTTTGCAGGTATCACCGCAGGTATTCCCTCCTTGCCACAGTTTACCACAGACGGCTTTGAGGTGAAGCTGATCAACATACAGCTGGCTTCCCAATTTTTCATTCACATGTCGTCGTCGTTCTGGTTGGCATTGGTTGTCACCTTTCCAGTGATGCTCTACTTCTTGTGGACCTTTGTGAGTCCAGCCTTGTACCCGAATGAGAAAAAGGGTTTTAAGAAAGCATTCGCCATTGGCAATGTGATGTTTTTGCTTGGACTGGCTGTGGGCTACTTTATCGTGTTCCCGATTACGCTGCGTTTTTTGGCCGATTATCATGTTAGTGAACTTGTGCCCAATCAAATTTCACTCGACAGCTATATGGACACTTTCTTGATGCTCATCTTCATTATGGGCATTGTGTTTGAAATGCCATTGCTGGCCTGGCTGTTAGGGAAAATAGGCATACTGCACCGTGAGTTTTTCAAGAAATACCGCAGGCATGCCATTGTGATTCTGCTGATTCTTGCCGCAGTTATCACTCCTACCGGCGACCCGTTCACACTTTCTGTAGTGTTCTTGCCCATATATTTGCTTTATGAAATGAGCGCATTTCTCGTTAAGCCAAAGACTGCCACCGAAAACTGATTTTGAAATCAGCTATTCACGGTGATGTGGTAGCATTTTTGGTTCTCCTCCATCAGCACCCAGCATTTTTTCTGCATTCGCAGGCGGTAGAGAATGTGTCCTAAAAGATATTTCAGTTCTTTATTTGACAGGTCTTTTCCAGGTGCTTTATCGTACTTTTTACTGGGATAGAAGTTGTTGTGCGCAATGTCGAAAGTGGTGGCATAGCTGTGGGCCGACTTCTCTGTGGCGTTGTTGTTGCGCTTCACCAGGTTTTTCACATCGTTGAGGGTGCGGAGCATCGATGTGACGTGTATGCAGTAGCGGCGCGCACCCCGAGCGGCAAGCGAATCCTGAAAACTGTGCGCTATCTCCATAAGCAGTGCCTTGGCATTGTGGGTGAGGTAAGGCACAGAGTGGGTGAGTGGCTCAATGATGAGCACCGAGTCGTCCGACTCCACTTTCTCCAGTTCTTTCACCGTCTCGAATTTTGTTTGACGGTCGGTTATAGGTGTGATGCCATATTTTTCCGCAGCAGGAATTTGGGTGTCGTTGTAGTCGTTATATCTGAATTCCTTTTCTGCTTTTGCCTCCTCCTTCTTCTCCGCGCTGTTGTCTTGGCCATTGTTGCATGCAAAAAGCACGGTGGCTGCAACGGCTATATAAATAAGTCTTTTCATTTCCCTATATGTGTAGTAGCGTAAATGTTGTATAAAAAATATCTTATGGATTAGATGTGTGCTGCTGTGCGCTTATCTGATAAAATTGGTTTTCGCCTCGGTTTCCGTTGCTGGCAGCGAAATGCCGGCGTTTTTACCGGCCTCAATGCTCTTGAGAAGCCAAGCCATGTTCTTGCCCAGATTACGCATCACTTGCAGTCCTTCCAAATCTTGCTTCACTTCATCGGGCGTGTTGCCATGCACGCTGTTCCAGTAGGTGGAGCTTACCACTGGCATATTGCTGATAGTGAAATATTTGTTCAGCGCATCGAAAGAACTGCTGGCTCCGCCACGGCGGCAGCTCACCACTGCAGCGGCAGGCTTGAACGCCAAGCTACGTTTGTGCGAGTAGAACAGACGGTCCATAAAGGCCAGCATCGCGCCATTGGGGCTTGCAAAGTACACTGGGCTGCCAAACACGAAGCCGTCGAACTTGTCCAGCTCAGCGCCAATCACGTTCACCATGTCGGTGTCGATGGCGCAGTGGCCGGCGCTTTTGCAGTAGCCGCAAGCCACGCACCCCGAAATGGGCTTGCTGCCTATCCATGATATTTTTGTGTCGATTCCACATTCGTTAAGCGATTTGGCCACTTCTTGAAGTGCAGTGGCAGTGCAGCCTTTCACGTGTGGGCTGCCATTGATGAGTAATACCTTCATAAAGCCTATATTTTTCAATTGCAAAGTTACAAAAAAATGTATTCGTATTTGGATTTGTTGTCTGAAAATTCGTAAATTTGTAAAATATGTTGGTCATTTGTTGGCATTGGTCAAATGTGGGCAAACGACCCTCTTTTAGTGTAGATTACAAGTGCATCACTTCATAAAAAATAAAATTGCGCGTCGCACACTGAAGGCCTTTGTGGCTTTGGTGGTGCTTCTGATTATTTTGCCGTTCAGTCTTTACCTGCCTTGGGTGCAGAATTTGGTGAAGGATTATGCCTGCGAATACGCAAGCAGTGCCACTGGGCTGGATATTAAGCTCGACCGCATATTGCTGAAGTTTCCTCTGGATTTGAGTATCGATGGGTTGAGCGTGGTGGAGGCCAATGGCGACACCATGGTGCGAGCCGAGAAATTTGTGGCAGGCGTAGAACTTCAGCCCCTGCTTGATTTGAACTTTAAAATTGGTGATGCCGAACTTGTGAATGGCTATTACCACCTGCTTTCTGCCGACTCTTCTATGGTGCTGGCTGCCAATGTGAGCCATTGCAAACTGCTGGGTACTGATTTGGATATGAAGCACCGCGTGCTTAATTTGCTTGATGGTGAACTGAACGGAGGAAGAGTGGTGCTCACCTCCTATCCCTACAAGGCAAAAGAAACTCCCGATACCGCAGCTGCGAAGCCTTGGCGCATCAATGCCCACCACTTAGCGCTGGGGAATATCGACTTCACAATGCGCATGTTGCCTACAATCGACAAAATGCGCGCATTTGTAGGTAAAGCCGAACTGAAAAATGGTATTGTTGACACGGGCAAACACACCGTTGATGCTCGTGTACTTGCTGTAGATAGTGCTGATG
>JBNMJK010000040.1:0-23496 GCA_050873765.1 Sodaliphilus sp. | reverse complement strand
TTCCACTACTTTTGCCTTAAAAAATAGTGAATAAAGAATGAAAAAACTCATATTGAGCGCTGCCGCTCTGCCTTTATTGCTGTTGACCTCGTGTCGCTCAGCCTCTGGCGAGACTTCCGCTTCGGGTGCTGATTCCGATACTGTGGTGGCCGACACGGTGGCGCTGCCCGACACCATATTTGCCTCAGCGAATCACTTGAAATGGAACGTGGAAGTGCTCGACAGTACCGTGGACGGCACTTTGAGAAACTTCGATGATCCTTATCGCACCACGCCATCGCATCTCACATTCCGCGCCAACCAGCTGCGCAATGCCGACTTTGGCGGCAAGGTGGACCATCGCCCCACGCGAATAGTGAAGGACTGGACTTTCACTACAAACGTTGACTATAGCCCCACAAAGGTGGGCACATGGGGTGGTGGCACTGGCTGGACCGGTCAGCCGCTTTATGTGGAATGGCCGAGCGATGCGGTGAAGAGGTTTAAGGCTACCGCCACGGCCCGGCTCACTGCCGATTTCTCGCGGCAGGAGATAGTGGTGGCATCGCTATGTGGTGAATTGTACTTTATCAATTTCAATACAGGAAAAGCGTCGCGGCAGCCGGTGAAACTGGGAAATCCCGTGAAAGGAACGCCAATGGTCGATCCTCGCTACAATGGACTGGTGTATGTGGGTCATGGCGTGCAAGCCCATGGCGAGGTGTGCCAGAATGTGGTGGATTTGTTCAGCCACTCTGTTGTCTATCGCAATCCGGGACTCGACCCCAAGGCATTCCGCCGTTGGCCTGCAAGCGATTCCTCGCCCATCTATGTAGATGGCTTTGTGTTCTGGCCCAGTGAGAACGGACTGATTTATAAATATGATGTGCGAAACGGAAAGGTGAAGTTGCACAGCTATTTGGCTTACACCCGAACCGGAATGGGCGGCGCAGGCGTGGAGTCGAGTATGTGTGTATATAAGAATTATGGCTTTTTGGGCGATAATCATGGCAACATTCTCTGCATTAACCTGTGCAATATGAAGCCAGTGTGGTGGTATGATAATCACGATGATATTGATGCCACCATCGTGTGTGAGGTGGAGAATGGCACACCTTACGTTTACACGGCTTGCGAGGTGGACCGGCAAGGCGTTTCCGGTTTTTGCCACATCGCCAAACTCAACGCCTTGAACGGCCAAGTGCAATGGGCCATACAAGTGCCGTGCACTAAGATGAGCATAGGCAAGAAGCACTTTGATGGCGGTATGTACAGCACACCTTTATTGGGTGGCGGTGACTGCTCGCACCTGATATTCTCCACCCTTGCCAATGATGGCGCAAACGGGAGCGGACATTTCTATGCTTTCGACAAGCGCACTGGCAAAGTGGTGTATAAGATTCCGCTGAGGCACTACGCATGGTCGTCGCCTGTGGGCTTCTACACAAAAAAAGGCGAAATGTTTGTGGTGGTGGGCGACACCTACGGCAGGCTTTACCTGATTGAGGGAAAAACGGGCAGTATCATCTACCATGAGCAGTTTGGCAGCAATTTTGAGTCATCGCCTGTGGTGGAGGGAAACTCTCTGGTGGTGGGCTCGCGCGGACAATATATCTACAAACTACATATTGAATAACGTATGAAATCTGATTTAAAAAAGAAAATTTATATCACCGTGTCGGTGGTGGTGCTGCTGGTAGCGGTGGCACTTGTGGGCGGAAGCCTATACTTGCTCAACTTTGCTCTCACGCCTTATCATCGGTCGGAGACGGAAGCACTCAACCGCCTTTATAGGCACAGCCCCTATCTGCGCCCATGGGTTGACAGCTTGCGTGCAGCAGGCGCCATGCACGACACCACGGTGGAAATCAATGGAACCAGGCTCAATGCCATGTACATCTACTCGCCAGTGCGCTCCAATCGTGTGGCTGTGCTGATTCATGGCTATAAAGACTGCAATGCCATGATGCTGCAAGTGGGAAACATCTACTATCACTTGGGCTATAACCTGCTGCTGCCCGACTTATACGCCCATGGCAAGAGCGAGGGCGACCACATTAGAATGGGCTGGCTCGACCGCCTCGATGTGCTGAAGTGGATGGACATAGCCGACAAAAAATTCCGCACCGACTCATCTTCCACCCAAATGGTGGTGCATGGCATATCGATGGGCGCCGCCACCACAATGTGTGTTTCGGGCGAGCGGCTGCCTTCCTATGTGAAGTGCTTCGTGGAAGATTGCGGCTACACCAGCGTGCACGATGAGTTTGACCACGAATTGAAGGATATGTTCGGCTTGCCGTCGTTTCCTTTGCTCAATGTGGCAAGCAAATTGTGTGAATGGCGTTATGGCTGGAACTTTGAGGAGGCGTCGCCTCTTGAGCAAGTGAAAAAGTGCCGATTGCCCATGCTGGTGATACATGGCACGAATGACGATTTCGTGCCCACATGGATGGCGCGACCCATCTACGAGGCCAAGCCATCGCCCAAGCAACTGTATATGGCCCAAGGCAGCGCACATGCCCGCTCCCTCAGCGACCACCGCCTGCAATACACCCAAATTGTGCATCAGTTTGTGGCTAAATACATACACTGACCCCATCTATATGTGATAAGATAAAAAAGCGAGGCGAGTATCATCAACGTGTGATGCTCGCCTCTGCTGGTTGTGGTTAATTAATAGTTGTGATTAATTATTTCTTTTTGGTTGACTTTTTGGAGGAAGTCTTTTTGGTGGTTGTTTTCTTTGTGGATTTTGTGGTGGTCGTCTTTTTGCCGGCATTGATGTAGGAAGCGTACTGCTTTTCAATGGCAGGCAGTTCCTTTTCAATGGCGGAGATGCGGTTGGCATCGCTTGGGTGGTCGCTCATAAATTCTGGCACTTTAGCAGTGCTTGCTGCCGACATCTTTTTCCAGAATGTGAGGGCAGTGCGAGGATTGTAGCCAGCAAGCGACATCAGCACGAGTCCCATCTTGTCGGCTTCGCTCTCGTGCTTGCGAGAGTAGGGGAGCATCACGCCATAGTTGGCACCAAGTCCATACACCTGATTCACGATTTGCTGAGTGGCGGCACTCTTGCCTTGGGTGAGCACACCTACAGCCTGTGCGCCATATTGGGCAAGCACTTGCTGGCTCATGCGCTCATTGCTGTGCTTAGCCACAGCGTGTGCCACTTCGTGGCCGAGCACCACTGCGAGTTCATCGTCGCTCGATACGAGCTTCATCAGTCCCTCATACACCACAATTTTTCCGCCAGGCATACAGAAGGCGTTGATTTCATCATTTTTCACAAGGTTGAACTCCCATTGGAAATTCTTCACCTCCGATTCCAGTCCGTTGGCCTTGAGGTAGGCCTCGGTGGCCGCTGCAATTTTTTTGCCCACACGGGTCACCTGCTCGCTTTGAGTCTTCTCGCCGGAGATGGTGGCGGAGCTCATATAGCTCTTATATTGTGTGAGGCTTGATTCAAGCACTTCACTGTCGGATACGAGGAGGAGTTGTTTGCGGCCTGTGATGGGCACTTTGGAGGCACAGCTTGAGAGCAGCATAGCCGCTCCAGCTAAGAGAAGTAGTGATTTTTTCATAATTATATTTTTTAAATGAATAGTTTTAGTGTGTCTGAACGTGTTTGGTGGCAGGCAATGTGGCGTTGCGCTTGTCCACAGCCTTCACCACGGCTTCGGCAAGGTTGATGAATGAGCGTCCCGAAACGCTGTTTTGCAGCGTGACAGGCACCCCGTCGTCGCCACCGCGGCAGATGCTCGCCACCAGTGGCACTTGTCCTAAAAGCTCCACGCCGAGTTTCTGTGCAAGGTTCTTGCCGCCGTCTTTGCCGAAGATGAAGTATTTCTCGTCGGGGTGTGAAGCGGGCGTGAACCACGACATGTTCTCCACAATGCCAAGCACAGGCACATTCACCTGCTTGCCAAGGAACATGCTCACACCCTTGCGCGCATCGGCCAAAGCCACCTCTTGCGGAGTGGTGACCACGATGGCTCCCGTGATGCCGAGCGTCTGCACCAAGGTGAGGTGGATATCGCTTGTGCCGGGTGGCATATCAATGATAAAGTAGTCGAGCTCGCCCCAGGCGGCATCGAGGATAAGCTGCTTCAGCGCATTGCTCGCCATGGCTCCACGCCATAGCACGGCTTTCTCCTTATCCACCACGAATCCGATCGACAAGAGCTTAACGCCATATTTTTCTAATGGAATAATTCTGTTTTTCCCGTCGATTTCCTGCATATAGAGCTGCTCATCTTCCACGCCAAACATCTTTGGCACCGACGGGCCGAAAATGTCGGCATCGAGCAGCCCCACCTTATAGCCGAGCTGCGCCAGTGCCACGGCAAGGTTGCTTGCCACGGTGGATTTGCCCACGCCGCCTTTACCCGACGACACGCCTATGATGTTTTTAACGCCAGGCAGGGGCTCTTCTTCCTTCTTCTTTTCAGGGGCGGGCTGCACGGTGGTGACAGCGATATTCCCCTTGATGTCCACATCTTTGCCGATGTGTGTGTTGATAGCCACTTCAGCGGCACGCACAATCGACTTGATGAACGGATCGGTGCTGCGTGGAAAAATGAGAGAAAAACTTACCTTGTTGCCATCGATGCGAATGTCGTCGGCAACCATGCCCATTTCCACAATGTTTTTCCCTGTGCCGGGATAGCGCACTGTGCTGAGGGCTTCAAGTATGAGTTTTGGATATATAGTCATCATATCAAAGTTGCTTTTTTTATTTATTGATGTGGTTTTATTTACCGTCGGTGTTGTCGGTGTTCATAAGTTGAGGCATCTGAATGTAGCCGCGGTTGTAGCTGCGGTAAGTGTCCATCTCGATGTCGATGTCGGGCTCTTGCAGTTCGCCATCGTGAGGCAGGTGAAACTTCAGATACTTGATGGTGAGCCCGCGTTCAAGCCATTGCTTCTCGTAGTGCGTCTTGATCTCTAAAATGTCGTCGGCCATGCCGCTGTGGTAGAGGTCGTCGGTGTCGATTTCCACAGGCAGGTGGTTGAGCTTGATGAGCTCGTGGGTGTAGGTGTAGAGGAATGGACTGTCGGTTTTGAGGTGCACCAGTCCGCCGTCTTTCAGAATTTTGCGGTAGTTGCCAAGAAACCGTGTGGAGGTGAGGCGCTTGTTCACCTTTTTCATTTGAGGGTCGGGGAAGGTAATCCATATTTCCGACACCTCGCCTGGAGCAAACATACGGTCGATCAGCTCGATGCTGGTGCGGAGGAATGCCACGTTTTTCAGGCCCTCCTGCTCCACCATCTTTGCGCCCGTCCACATGCGCGCGCCCTTGATATCGACGCCAATATAGTTTTTGTGGGGAAAGCGTTTGCCAAGCCCCACGGCATATTCACCCTTGCCGCACCCCAGTTCAAGCACGATGGGTGCATCGTTATGAAAATATTCGCTATTCCATTTGCCTCTCATCGGGCAACACTCGTTGCTCATCACTGAGAACGGAAACTGGAAGACGCATGAAAACGCCTCCATGTCGGCAAATTTCTTGAGTTTGTTTTTACCCATTTTATTTTATAAGTAGTTTGTGGCTCTTGCCTTCAATTCTTACAATGTAAACGCCTTGCGAGGGCGCTTCGTATTCGTTATGCCCCGCTTCCACAGCCAGGGTTATGCTGGTGCCATTGATGGCAACTAATTGGGTGGTGGTGGCTTTTTCGCTTTCAATCACCACTCTGCCGCTTTTGCTATACACCTTAGCCACCTGTTCGGTCACATCGGTCACGGCTGTGGCGCCTGTCACGCGGGCGCTGGTGCTTGGCGCGAAATAAGTTTCATCGCTGGCTGTTGCCAAAATGGTGTTCTGCACCTTGATGGTGGCGAGTGATTCCAATGCCTTGTCGGCTTTCACCACAAGGTGGAAGATGGCGCCGTCATTGCCCTCGAAGTTGGCGTTCTGCATATTGAAGCATACCACACGCACCGTGCCGTCGGGCAGCGCACCGCTATACAGGGCATGGTTTGCTGCGCGCGCGGCCTTGCTGATGCTCACCAAACTCAAACCCTCGGGCAGACACAGGTCGAATTGCAGTGCGGTGTAGGCATTGCTGTTGTGGAGCTTTACTTCCACGGAGCGCGTTTCGCCGGGGGAGAGGCTGAAATCTTCAATATTCACATCATCGTCGGTGTTCACCTTCCAGTCGGTCACCACCTCGGTGGTGTTGCCACTGAGAATAATGTTGATTACTTTGGTGATGTCCGACACATTGATGATGCTGTCGGCAGCGCAGTCGGCCGCCTCAAAATTGAACCTCACCGGGTCGTTGCCGAGAATGTAGTTGATGATGGTGGTGATGTCGGTCACATTCACCAACTCGTCGGAATTGGCATCGCCGAGAATGTAGCGTCGCTTCACCAAAAAGTCTTTCCATTGTGGCGCCTTAGTGTAGGCGGCAGAGGCAGCTGTAAGTTCCACCTTGCCTTGCGCCACGCCAGCCCACACGTTCTCGCCGAGCATTGGCACTTGCGTAGGTTTGGCGATAACGCGCTCAATGCCCGTCATGCCAGCCATGGCCTTGGTGCCGATGTAAGTGACATGTGAAGGAATGTTGAGCTGGTCGATGCCAGAGAGGTTGTAGAGCGCATAGTCGCCGATTCGGGTGATTGCATTGCCCCAGATGTTGGCGTTGCTCACTTGCGTGCCAGCAGCCAGATAGGCTCCCACCTTTGTCACTTTCGATGGCAGCACAAGGTTGGTCACATTCTGCGCATAGTAGAAAGCGCCATCGCCCACCTCTTTTACCGATGCAGGCAGTGCCACCTCTGCCACAGGCGTTCCGGCATAGGCCCATGCGCCTACCATATTCAGATTCGGGAATTTCAGCAAGTCAGCGTCGGCCATCTGTGTGCCGATAAATGCCTCGCTGCCAATGCGCGCCAACTGTGTGGCGCTGCTCCATTTTATGGTGGCGAGGAGGCGGCACCCGGCGAAAGCGCTGTTGCCGATTGCGGTGACACCTTTTCCTATGCTCACCTCCGACAGTTGCGCATCGGCATAGAATGCCCTTGCTCCTATCATGCCAGCCTCAATGCTGGCCACCGACAAACTCTCGCATCGTGAAAATGCCCCTTCACCTATTTTCGTGACGGTGGCAGGCAGCGAAAGTTCGCTGAAGCCCGTGGCACAGAAGGCGTAGCCGCTGATGCTGTCGAGCGATGCGGGGAATGTGATGTGGCTGATGCCGCCGCAGCCAGCAAATGCTGCGTATCCTATAATTTTCAGATGCTGGGGGAGAACCACACTTGTGAGTGGCTTGCCAAAGAAGGAAGTCTGCGGTATTTCATTCGCCTCGTAAGCCATCTGCTCGCCAAACACCGGCTCCTCATTCTCGTAGGCAAGGATAGAGGCCCCACTGAGGTTGATGGAGGTGAGGTGGTTGAGCCGATCGGCTATATACTTAAAGTCGAGTGCGTTGAGCGTGCCAGTGATGGTGAGGTCGGTTGTCGCCACATCGGTCAGCCTGTTGGAAAGGTCGCCCGCCGTGTTCTCTATCACCACAGCCTTTGCTTGTGTGGTGATATAAGCCACAGCCATCATTATGATTAAGAAATTTCGCATATATGTTTTCGGTGATAATGATATAACCACAAAATTAGCAATAAATATTGAGAATTATTGAGCCTGTGCGCTTTTTTCGTTTATAAATTTCTGCAATAGTGGTGATTTTCGTATGTGGCGAAATGGGAAAAGTTGTAGGTTTTTAACTTTAGTTTTGCTTTGTGTGTAATATTGTTGCCCATAGATGGCCATATCTTTGCATCGTAAATAAAAAAGATTATGAATCACTAAAATGAACAACGACAATGAAACGCTACACCAACACCACCAAGCAAATGGCTCTTGATTTCGACAACTGTGAGAGTGAAGCCTTAGTTATGAAGCAAAAGATTGAAAGTGAAGAAGAAACTAATAGAAAAATTGATGAGGCATTTCACAAGTGGGTGTATGCAATCACGATTTTGGTGATTCTGTCGAATTTCATTTTTGTATAAAAATATACTCCAACACACTTTTTACGGAATGACATTAAAAGCACACACACAAGAGTGAAAAACGCACAATGAAAAAATCAAAACCTGAAGTTAAGGGAAACACACACTGGTAAAGGCTGATGCAGAATCTTTTTGCGTCAGCCTTTCGTTATTTTACTGCGGAATATTCCAATGTGGAATATTGTGCTTGTTATATATTATTTTTGTGGCTGTTTGTTTCTCCAGCCAATGATTACTTTTCCCGCTGGCGACAAACTGATTACATACGTTAGGGCGATTGAAATGATCAATGTAGATGAAGCAACTGCCAAAATCTGTAACAGTGATGAGTGCAGGCGTAAAATGAATGGAACTTTCCAAATCAATTGCCGCATAATAAATATGTGCGAAAGATAAATGCCAAAAGTGAGGCTTGATAGCACTACAATCCATCGCGTTGCCCTTTCGCCAAATTTGAATTTTGGAGCAAGTAAGTTCACCAATTTCCACCAAAACACACACTGTGCAGCAACAAAAATTGATAAGTACCAGAATACGCTATAAAAATCGACATTCCAGTGCAAAATTTTCACCACCACAGGAGCCACCACAGAGCAAACCATCAATGCCGAGGCCACCTTGAAGTTTAAGCGACTTCCATAATTTCTCAGCCAGTACCCCAGCACGTAATAGCCTAAATACCCTGAAAAGTAATACAGAATGCCTGTGGAGCTGTCATTGATATCAACCAACTTGCCAAGTATGGGGTAGCAAATGCTCACAAGCCATAAGCATAAGTAGAAACGAACCTCTCTTTCAGAGGCATACCGTAGCCAGCTTTTTAGTATGGGCGTAACGAGATACAGCCCTGCGAGCGTGTACATAAACCAAAGCACGCCATGGCCTTGTGCGGAGAAAGGAATCGACAGCACATTTTTTGCCAGTTCGCCCACAGTGATTTCTCCGTCACATACCTTTAGGACTAAGTAGAATACTGTCCAGGAGAGTGTCGGCAGTAGCACATGGCTCATTCTTTTGCGTAAAAACTCACGCGCCGTACTTGGCCGCGCACTTTTTGTGTGGGCAGATAATAACAAAGCTCCACTGACCATGAAAAACAGTCCAATGCTTGGAGCAGTAAAATAGCTAACAGATGACACTATCAATCCGTTGGCACTGTCGGAAGGTATGGGAGCGTGCATCATCACCACCATGACGCACGCTAAAATTCGTAAAATATCAAGTGAGAGGTCGCGTTCTTTCATATTATGCTTTGTTCTTTTCCTTGTGTCGATGTTTTCTTACCGACCATGTTATCAAAAAGCCCTTATGTCCCCACAAAAAAATGGGCTTACCTTTATTCTTTACAAAGTTAGCAAAAAATCAGCATAACTGTCACCAATCAGCTTACTTCTGCAAAAATATAGGCTAAATCACAATAATCTAAAGTGATGATACGTTGTTTATAATAATGGAAAATTTATTCAGTCACCTGCATTGAATTATTTTTCCAATATGGTAATTGCTAATTTCTACTCAACAATGATTAAAAACAAATCTTTTTATATTATACAGCCTGTAGTCTTGCGTATAGCTATGCTGGCTATTTTATGTGCTGGCAGCGTTGATGCTAAGGCTTTTGGCTTGAAGCATTTTGCCGACTCTTCCAAACTTGCCATCGGCAAGTGGGTGAAGATTAAGGTGACCGACAGCGGACTTCACGCCATCACAAGCGCCGACGCGCAAAAATGGGGATTCTCCGATATCACCAAACTTCACGTTTTCGGTTTTGGCGGAGCGCCCATTTCGGAAAAACTCACCGACGACCTGCCCGATGACCTACCTCAAATACCGGTAGTGCGGAGCAACGGAAAAATCATCTTCTATGCCCAGGGACCAACCACTTGGCGGCGGTCGGCGGGTAAAGTCACGTTCACGCCTGTTCAGCACCCTTATGCCACTGCTGGCTACTATTTCGTGACCGATGATTCGCGATACACCGACATCGCTATAGAGAAAGCCACCACCACCGCCACCGGCAGCGTGGCCACCACATTCACTGAGCGCCAGTTTCACGAGGAAGAACTTGTCAACCCCGGCGAAACTGGTCGCGTCCTTCTTGGCGAGGATTTCAGATACACGAAGACGCAGTCGTTTAAGTTTACCCTTCCTGGACTTGTGAAAGGCTCGAATGTGAATGTGCTCACCAGCTTCGCCTCGAAAACGATGGGCGGCAACTCCAAACTCACTTTTCAGCAAAATGGCACCAACTTGCCCACCGAGAGCGGTGATAATATAGGCGGCGTGCTTGATGTGGCTCATAATCATTACACTTTGGGCAACATCACCAAGAGTTTTGTGCCTTCGAATGGCGAGAGCCTTACTTTCTCGGTGAGCTATGTGCCTTCAGGCACGGTGTATCTTGCCCGCCTCAATTATATTGCCGTGAACTACGAGCGTGAGCTCGCTCTGCAAAACGGCAGCATTGCATGGGGGCAGTATAACGGCCGCAGCAGTATGCAATACCAAGTGGGCGGCGCCACAGGTGAAACCCAGGTGTGGGACGTGACCACTGCCCACAAGCCCATAGCGCTTACCGTGACGCAAGGCAGTGGAAATACGGTGTGTTTTAGCCCTGTGAGCGATGGCAACCATGAATACGTGGCGTTCAACCCCTCTGCCACGTTCCCCTCACCGAAATTTGAAGGTAAGGTCACCAACCAGAATATACATGCCGAAGCCACTCCCGATATGATTATCGTGTCGCCTTCAGAATATCTGGAGCAAGCGCAGCGCATTGCCTCGATGCATGAGTCGGTGGACTCGATGCGTGTGCTTGTGGTGGATCATAAGCTGGTGTTCAATGAGTTTTCCAGTGGCACGCCCGATGCTATGGCCTACAGAATGATGAACAAGATGTTTTTCGACAGAGGGGCTGACAGCAAGGGACATAAGTTGGGCTATATGCTCCTGATGGGCGGAGGATCGTACGACAATCGCCAGCTCAGCAGCACCGTGAAAGCCTCGGCCTACCCGATGCTGCTCACATGGCAAAGCGAAGCGAGCAGCGACGAAAACACCTCTTACACGACTGATGACCCCTTTGCGGTGCTTGCCGACAATTCTGGCCCAATGTATGAGAACTACGACCTCAACATAGGCGTGGGGCGTTTTCCAGTGAAGAGCGTGAGCGAGGCTCGCACCACTGTGGACAAACTCATCAAGTATGCCACCTCACCCAACAACGGCTCGTGGAAGAACAATGTCCTTGACGTGGCCGACGATGAGAACCAGGGCATACACATGAAGCAGGCTGAGTCGGCCATCAGCATAGCGCAGAAAAACGGCGGTAGCGATTTTATTTTCAACAGGGTGTATCTCGATGCCTTCAACGCCATCAGCCAGGGCGCAGGACGCACCTACCCTGATGCGCGCAATAAGATGTTTCACCTGCTTAACGAAGGTGTGGTGTGGTGGAACTACACTGGCCACGCCAGTCCGAATGGGTGGACAGGCGAAGGACAGCTCACCCACCCCGACATCGACAGCAAGCTCTTCTATCGGCATCTGCCCATTCTGTATGCCGCCACCTGCGAGTTCACCCGTTTCGATGCCATCAACGTGTCGGGCGGCGAGAGTATGTTTCTCAATGGTCAAGGTGGAGCCATTTCACTGATATGCCCTGCAAGGCTCGTTTACATTCCCCAGAATGGCGAGCTGCACAATCGTGTGGCGAAATACGCTTTCGCACGCGATGCGGAAGGAATGCCTTACCGGCTTGGCGACATTCTGCGTCTGGGCAAGAATGATTACCGAAAGGCCACTTCACAGGGCAAGGAGGACAACAACCTGCGCTATATGCTCTTTGGCGACCCAGCCATGCGCCCAGCCTATGCCCCGCTGAAAATAGAGGTGGAAACCATCAACGGACAGAAATTGAGCGACGACAACAAGCCGGAGTTTAAGGCACGCCAAACCCTCACTTTCACAGGCAAAGTGACCGATGCCAAGGGAAATAAAACTGACTTCAACGGCCCGATTATTGCCACCCTCTACGACTGCGAGCAGTCGGTGCTCACTCACGGGTATGGCGATGGTGAGGAATATGCCTATCTCGACCGCCCCAATAAGTTGGCGGTGAAGGTTGACACGGTGAAGAACGGGCAGTTTTCTTTCAATGTGACGGTGCCTTCTGAAATATTGGCCACCTTCGACAATTATAGCCCCTCGCTGATCAATCTGTATGCCTACGATAATACTAAGACCGACAACACTAAATTCAACGGCGGGTCGCTTGAGGCGATGGGGTCGAACAGCCAATTCTATATCTATGGCTACGACGACACCGTGGTGACCGACACCATCGGGCCTAACATTGAGATGATGGTGCTTAATAGTGAGGATTTCAAAGATGGTGACCTTGTGAACGAGTCGCCGCTGCTGATGGCAAGGGTGAGCGACGAGAGTGGTATCAACCTGTCGGCGAGTGGTATTGGCCATGCTATCACACTGAGTATTGATGGCGAAAACACGGTGAACGATATGTCGGCATACTTCTCTCCCGTCAGTTCCGACACTGGGAACGGGTCGGCTGGTGAAATCAATTATCAGCTGTCGGATCTTGAACCCGGAGCACACACTGCCAAGCTGAAGGTGTGGGACGTGTTCAACAATTCATCGAGCAAGACCATCAACTTCATTGTGGTTCATGGTATGAAGCCCGACCTCTACGATGTGTACTGCGACGCTAATCCAGCCTCCACCACTGCCAACTTCTACTTGAAGCATAATCGCCCAGATGCCACCATCACCGTGGGCATTGACATCTACGACTTGATGGGACGCCTCGTGTGGACCGCAACCCAAACGGGTAGGAGCGACTCCGGCACCTCATTTCCTGTGACGTGGAATCTCACCGACCTCAATGGCAGCAGAGTGCAGCGTGGCATCTACATTTACCGGGCCCGCATTTCCACCGACGGCATTCAAGAGGCCACCAAGGCGAAAAAAATAGCCGTCACCGCCCAGTAGCGTCACAAATCAAATGCAGTATTTTTTTAAAATGTGCCTAAAGAGGCATTGATGCTTATAAACTACGTCCGTAAAGACTATTGTTTTAAATTCTCAACGACCGTAGGATGCGATAACTTCTATAACTCCTATAACTTCTATAACTCCAGAGCTTGCAAAACTAAAATTTCATAATACTATTCACTATAGTTTGAAGATGGAATATCAATGAATAGATTAGCAGATGGAAAAATCGTTTGAATTTCTGTTGCCACTTGCTTATCACCTTCTGAAACCACTTTCATTCCGCCAGGATGAGTGTGGCGGATTTCGGTAATCTCTTTGCCACTTCTTTGATATTGGTCAAGCAAATAACTCGCTGTAGCGTCTTTGTTTGTGTCATGGCTTGTGCCTAAATGGTCATTATTAACTAAAGTCCATTCCACAGAGGTATTATTCATCATAAACTTATAGACCTTTTCAGCTTCACTTCCTTTATATGTGGTTACTTTTACAACACCATCCCCATAAGTAGGGCTTCGTTGTTTAATGTTTGCAGATTTTTTAGAGCTAATAAATGATTTGGAAACTATTATTGATGCAGAGGAAGTATTCTTATTGTCGCCTATTGAAGATATAATTCTATCGTTTTGTTCATTGTTAGTCTGAATTAGTGTGATATTGCCAAGAGAGTCAACGCTGTAATTGTCCTTGCCTGTGGGGTCGGTGAGGGTGATGGGGTTGGCGGCGCACTCTCTCGGTGAAAAAACTGGCTGTAGAAATATTGCTCTGGTTATGATCATGGGTGGAATGCTATTGGATGGTGAATTTTCTGTTTAGGGTATGGCCAGCCATCTCCACATGGAGCAGGTAGGTGCCTGACGGGAGTTGGCCTACAGCGATGCGCTCCGTGAAAGGTACGCCTTTGCTTACAGTTTTCTTCGGCATAGAGGAAAACACCCTGCCCACAATATCGGTCATCACCATACTCGCCTCGCCATCGGCACCCGGCATAAATGACACTTCCACATCGTGGCCTTGGTGGCTAAGCGTGAGATTTTCGATGACAGAGTTGGCACTGCCGTCGTGACTGTTTTCGCTATTCTTGCGGCTTCGCTGTTTTTGCGCTTTGCCCCCGGCATTGGTGCCAAGGGCATAGTCTTGCACAGAAGGAGGACACAGAAACGATGCTTCGCTGTGATGACTTGTTCCATCGCTTGCCGAGACATTTGTCATGCGCACTTCTGCCAAAGGATACCTGTAGCTGCCGCTGTACCACAGGTAGGTGTCGTCGTTCTTGTCCATTACCGAGTCGGAGGCAGCATGCAGCGGCTGCGCATCAAGTCCGCTCGACACCCTCACCTTAGCTCTTGATGCGATGTGCAGGCGCAACACATCTGCAATGGTGTCGCCCGGCAGAATGAGTGTGCCCCTGCCATCGACGTGGCAAGTTTGATACCCTGCCATAGTGAGGGCATTGTTGCCGCAGTAGTTGCCAGTCATGTAGAAAGGGGTGGTGATGCTGTCGGCATACGTCATGGGCAGCAGCATTTGAAGAGGGGCAATGGAGTCGGCCATAAAGCTCAGCCGGTTCTCCCGCTTTTTCCACAGCACACTGTCGGCTTTCAGCAGAAACGTGTTCATCGTTGCACCCTCATAGCGCACCAGTAACGAGTCGCCCAACACGATATACCTTACCCTTTGATTCTCATCGACCACCGTGGCGCCGCTGAAGTCCCACACAGCGCTGTCGCCACTGCCTCCAGGGTTCAGTGTTTCGCACCGCCAGCGATCCACACAGTCACCGTTGCGTGGAATATGCACCGCTTTATTGATGCTTGCCGCGGCAAAGGTCGCCGTTATCGTCAGCACTGCCAGCATCGACGGCAGAAAAATTCTTTTACGTTTGTAATGAGTGTAGGCCATTAGCAGGGTGATTTAGTTATGCTAATGCAAAGGTAAATAAAAACGCCATATAAGCATAATATTTACACATTAATAAAACATGATTTTTTGAGCATATACAGATTTTTTACTAATTTTGTGGTTTGGAAACTGCAAAAAATCAACATAACAGATTCATGAACGAAAGTAAAAATATCCAAAAAATCATACTTCCCGAGCCCACCTTGAGAAGACTTCCATGGTATCTGGCCTATGTGAGAATGCTCGACAATCAAAACATAGAATATGTGTCGTCCACTCAGATAGCCAAGGAGATTAATGTTGACGCTTCCCAGATAGCCAAAGACTTGTCGTTTCTCAATATCAAGGGGAAAACGCGCATCGGCTACGAAGTGCATTCACTCGTGCGCGAGCTGGTGGACTTTTTGGGATTCAAGCGCAAGCACAGGGCGTTTATGATAGGCGTGGGAAGCCTTGGCGCCGCCTTGATGCAAGATGTGGGCTTGGCGCAATATGGACTTAACATAGTGGCGGGATTCGACATCAATGAGGAAATCACCGGCACAAGCATCTGCGGCGTGCCCATCTACAATATGAGCGAGCTGAAGGCCCGCCAGCAGGAATTCGGCGTGTCGATTGGTGTGCTGGCTGTGCCCGTGGAGCATGCCCAAGAAGCAGCCAACCAGGCCATAGCCGGCGGACTGAAGGCCATTTGGAATTTTACGCCCTACAGAATCAAAGCCCCTGCCAACATTGTGATTCAGAACACCTCAATCTATGCGCATTTGGCAGTGATGTATAACCGCATGGGCGAGATGAATACGAAATAACGGACAACGAACTCCACATCAATTAATTACAGCAAGTGAAAATTATAGCGATAACGGGAAAAGGTGATGAAAGAAGCTATCGGCTGATGGCCGATTCCACTATGCTCGCCAACAATAAGCCGTTCTTTATTCCCGACTTTGCCCCGGAATTTGTTATGCACGCAGCTTTGGCCGTGCGCATCGACCGCTTGGGAAAGAACATTGCACCGCGCTTTGCCCACCGCTATTTCCAGTCTGTGGCAGCTTGCGCCGTGGTGGAGGCTAAAGGCGCAGCCCAAAATGCCCTTGATGCAAGGTGCAATGCCTTTGATGGCGCGTTTATGCTTGGAAACGCCATTGCGTTGGCCAGCCTCGGCGCCGATAAGAATGATATACAGGTGAATGTGCAAATCAATGATGGCGCCTTCACTTGCACTACATGTGGAATATCCACACAGCAAATCCACGCTCTTGTGGCAGATGCCAGCCGCTACTTCACCCTGAAGATGGGCGACTACATAGTGATAGGGGCTGAAACAAATAGCCACCTGCTGCATATAGGAGAGCGACTGAGCGGGTCGGTGAATGGTGAAGATTCACTGACAATGAGAATTAAATAAATGTGAATGAATAAATTGAGCGCTACATCTGAAAAATGTGGCATCACACAGAGATAAATGAATGATATGCGGAAATCTCGTCTAACATCTTTCCTTGCCGTTGTGGCCATGTGCTTCGGCATCACACAGAGTGCCATGGCATTCTCCACCTCGCACTATGCCACCACCTCAAAACTGGCAAGTGGCAAATGGGTGAAGATAAAGGTCACCAACACCGGTGTGTATGAAATCACGGCAGATGAGCTCAGGGAAATGGGCTTCTCCAGCCCCGAAAACGTGCGTATTTACGGCTCTGGCGGTCAGCTTATCAGTGAAGTGCTGAATGGCGACGCTCCCGACGACCTTGTGAAAGTGCCGGTGTGGCGCTCGGCCGACAAAATCTGCTTCTACGCCAAAGGCACTGTGAGGTTTAAGCTCGACGACTCACGCTCGTCGAAGCCACGATATGGCCGCATCATCAACCCCTACGCCACCGCAGGCTACTACTTTATCTGTGAGGGCAGTGGCGACGACAGCGTGAAAAAGGTGGCTATCAAAGCAGCTGGTGCAAATGCCCGAGCAACCAGTCTTGACTACTATTATCACGAGAAAGAGGAAATGAGTGCTGGCTACACCGGAAAATCTTTGCTGGGCGAGCGCATTACCGAAAGTGCTAACTCCTTCGACTTTGAGACCCCCGGCATCGTGCCCGGTACCTCGGTCACCGTAAGCCCTTGCGTGGCAGCGCGCATAGCCCGTGAAGGCTCTGGCTACAGCAACAGTGGCTATCTGAGCACTTACGTGGAAACAGGCGGCGTCACCGACACGCTGAAATTCACCACCACGGCATCAGCAATCCGCTACAGCGAAACCGCCCTGATTTTCTACAATTCCACTAACCCTTCAGCCACATTTGTGCCCAACGAAGGCGCCGACAAAGGCAAGCTGAAATTCAGCATCAGCACACCTTCGGATCTCGCGCTCAAATGGGCAAGGCTCGACTGGTTCACCCTCACTTACGCTCATGCCAACGATTTTGCCAACGCTGCCAACGGCCAGTTGCGTATGGGATTCAACAAACTCGCTGCCACCGACCGCATAGAACTGCCTAATCTTTCCGATGGCATTGTGGTGTGGAATATTGATAACGAGGCCAATCCTGTGGAATACCAGTATGCCGATTTTACCGCAGCCGACGGTTCCACAGTGAAGGCGTTTACTCCAGGCTTCAACAAAGACTGGGCACAGTTTGTGGCATTCAATCCACAGGCCACACTGTATAAAATCAGTGGTTATGAATCGGTTGACAATCAAAATATTCACGGCGTGAGCACCCCCGACATGGTGATCGTTAGCAGCAAGGAACTGAAGCCACAGGCCGAGCGCGTGGCTGAGATGCACCGTGCCAAGGACGGATTCACCGTGCATGTGTTCGACCAGCAAGAGGTGTTCAATGAGTTTTCGAGCGGTACGCCCGATGCTATGGCCATTCGCCTGATGAACAAGATGTTTTACGACCGTAATCCACAGCGATTCAAATATTTGCTTATGTTTGGTTGCGGCTCGTTCGACAACCGCGGCATCACCACCAACAAGAAAAATCGCCTCATCACCTATCAGAGCGACAACAGCAACGATGAAAACAACTCATACGTGTCTGACGACTTTTTCGGCGTGCTTGCCGACAACACCGGCTACAATATCACCAACGAGGCATTGAAAATAGGCATCGGACGTATTCCATCGGCCACCGAGGCTGAGGCAAAATCTGATGTGGATAAATTGCTCACTTATGTGAACGATCCCGACTACGGCGTATGGCGCAACAATGCCTTGATTTCCAGCGACGAGGGCGACAGCAACAAGCACCTTTTCCAGGCTGCCGGTATCAATGATATGATCAGCACCGACATCAATACCGGCCTTTTTGTGGATAAGGCTTATGTGGATTTGTTCCCTAACGCCACCACCACCAGCGAGCCGGGTGTGGCATTGTCGCAGCTCACCGCACTGGAGGCGCGTAGGCACATCACCGAAGCGCTGAAAAAAGGCCAGTACTTCTACACCTACGTGGGCCATGCCGGCACAATCTCCTACACTAAGTTGCGCCACATGTGGACCATGACCGAAGCGCAAACCACTGAGTATGAGCATCTGCCCATCTTCACCACTGCCTGCTGCGATGTGGCTCGCTACGACAGCGACGAGCGCGGCATTGCCGAAGTGCAGTTCCACAAGAAGAATGGTGGCGCCATTGCGCTGTTCACCACACCTCGCTCGGTGTTCTCCGACAACAACGACAAATTGAACCGCGCCTGGGTTCAGGCCATGTTCAGCTACGAAACCAAGCAAGAAATGCCCCGACTGGGCGACATCTATCTTCAGGCAAAGCAGGTGTTTGGCACAAACAGTGTGCCCGACAAGGTGAAATTCCTCCTGCTTGGCGACCCTGCCATGAGTGTGAATTATCCCAAGCCTCTTTTCAAAATCACAGAGATTAACGGCGTGGCCATTACCGACAATGCCATCGTGAAGGTGCGCCCAATGCAGGAACTGAAGGTGAAAGCACAGGTCACCACCCTCAATGGTAATATCGACTCTGAATTTAATGGCGATGCCGTGCTCACCCTCTACGACCAGGAGCGATTCTATAAAGACATCACCAGCACATTCAACAGCAAGAGCACCACTCGCAAGGTGTATTACCCTCGCAATCAGATTGCACAAGTGAATGGACGCGTGGTGAACGGACTTTTTGAGGGCACACTGCTGGTGCCTCGCTATGTGGAGGCCCTGTGGGAAAAGGGACTGGTGAGTGTGTATGCCCACCAAGATAATTCCACCCACATGGTGAACGGGCAAAACACCCAGGTGGAGATTCAGCCTTACAGCGCTGAGGCCACTGCCAACGTGGTTGATACCTCAGCCCCTGTGATTGAAAAGATGTACTTCAACGAAGAAAACAGTTTTGCCGAAGGCGCATACATCTCAGCCAATTCCACACTCCATATCGTTGCCACCGATGATGTGGCGCTCAGCAACATGACGGTGGGCATTGGCAATGCCATGACCCTCAAGCTCGATGGCGGCAAAGAAACGTATCGCGAGGTACAGAGCCACGCTTCGCTCACCGATGGCGGCAAGCGCATGGAGATTGCATTGCCGATGACCGGCATCACTACAGGCCGGCATCAGCTCACCTACACCGTGCACGACGCTGCCGGCAATGAGGCAAGCCGCACCATCAATTTCCTTGTGGGTGCAGCAAGCAAGGTGAGCCTCTACACCGATGAAATTCCAGCTATCGACAAGGCCACTTTCCACATAGAAAGTGAACTGAACGATGCACCGACCGTGACACTGAAAGTGACCGACGCTTCGGGTAATCTGGTGTGGACCAAAACCACAAGCGAGTTTCCACTCGCTTGGGACTTGAAAGACAAGAACGGCAACAAACTTGCCCCAGGCCTATATCGCTACTTCGGCACCTACCAAAGCCCCACAGAGTATGGTGGCACAGAAATCAGCAAACTTATCGTCATAGACAACTATAAGCAATCGGTAGCTTCCGATAAATAATAATAAACTTTTAAAGACAGCCACCTTATATGAGAATCAATAAATACTGCATCAGCCTCGCAGCCGTCTTCTCTTTTGGAATCTCATATGGCTTTGGCACACAGGTGAAGGTTGAACTCACTGCTAACGGAGTGAAAAGAGTCCCTACAAAAGTCACACTCTTTCAAGACACATCTGTAGTGGTAAGCCAGTCGTTTACCGATATGACATTCGTTTTGCCTGATGTGCCGTTCAATAGGCTTAAATTGGAAGCTCCCAGCTATCAGACCCAGACAATCGATTACAACCAGGCGGACCCCATATTAAAACTCCATCTCAAACGCGACACCACTGTTAGCCTTGATGAAGTGGTGGTGACTGCCACTACCACCATGAAGACCGATGGCGCGAACACAAAATTCATGAATGTGGCTGATGGCTATTTAGGGCAGTTTCATACAGGCTTGGAAACATTGGAGTGGACTCCTGGGCTGATGAAGACGAATGGCATAATTTCTGTGCCAGGACGAGGCGTGCCGCTGATTTATATCGACAACCGCCGCATCACCTCACAGAAAGAGCTGAAAAGCATACTTTCAAGCGATATATCCTCGATAGAGATTATTCGAGAACCAGGTGGCGCTTATCCACCAGGCACTACCAGTGTGGTGCGCATAAAGATGAAAAAGCACCTTCGCGACTATGTGTCGCTTTCGCCAAGCATCAACTACACGCAGCGCAGCCACAATGCAGGAGTTGGAGTCGGGCTGAATTCCAACTATAGATTTAGCAAGGTGTCGGGAACTATTGCGGTAGATTATAGCTACGGCGGCAGCAATCCATCGAGCAAATCAAGCACTGTAGTCACCGATCCATATTCTTCAGCATTTGGACCGTCGGAAGAATACCATTTGAGAGAAAAGAGCCGCTACCGCAGCAACGATGTGAGCGTGTTTGCCGGCATTAGCTACGACATTAGCAAGAGTTCTCGACTGCAGGCGCAGTATTCCGGAAGTTTTGAGCATGGCAAGACACGCAGTGCGACTGAAATTGAGACGCTCATGCCTGAGCATTTGCTTCAATCGTACACAGAGTGGCGGCGCGACAACAGCCACTCTCACAATGCTGGCGTTGGCTACTATCTGGATGCAGACAAAACCACATTCTCCGCCCGTGCATCGTATAGCGACATTCAGCGTAGGGGCAGCGACATTTTCTCCAACAGCACCAACACCATTTTCAATCCCACGCACTATAAGGCATGGCTATCGTATGCCGAACTGACACAGATGATAGGCGAGGACGGCACATTGTCGGCAGGATATACAGGTGTACATTCCACCAACAGCAACAACTACGTCACAAATGGTGCGGAGAGCCTTGTAGATGTAACCAGTACGGTGGTTTCCGGATATGCCTCATATTCCCACAACATCAAGAAGGTGACCTTGAGCGGAGGACTGTCGTACACCTACGACTATATGAAAAGCGAGAGAGCCGCTACTGTGCCATTCGACAAACGCTACAATATCTTCGCGCCGTCGGCTTCCATTAGCTGGAGGGTGAAAGGCAAGCGGCTTTCGCTGGGCTACAAACGTTACGATTATGCCCCTCAGTACTATCAGCTCAATCCCAATGTGGAGTTTACCGACTCTCTGAACTACTATGTGGGCAACCTCAATTTGAATTACTCAAAATCACACGAGCTGTCATTCAACTTCGGGTCGTGGAACGGTTTTTCCACATCATTGGAGTATAACTGGAACAACAACCCCGGTATTGACACCTACACGCCCTATGAAGGTGTTAAAAATGCCATTCTCACCCGGCCAGAGAATGGTGGCAAGACTCAAAATGTGAGATTCAACTTAACATACAACATCTGGAAGCGCAAATTCAACGTGTATGCTTCATCGCGACTTGATTACTCCAGCAACAAATATTCCGCGCTCGGCGGTATGACCACCCAAGACCAGATTTCATGGATGCTCTCACTCAATGCAAGATACACGATTGCTGAGAAATACGACCTATTCACCTATAGCTGGTACCGCACTCCATACCGCAGTGTCAACCAGCGTTTTGGCCACACTTTGGGCATGAATGTGGGTGTGTCCACATCGTTCCTAAAGAAAAAGCTGAAAGTGTCGATTACTGGTCAAGATCTGTTCAACAGAATGGTGAGCCCCACCACATTGAGAACCGTATCGAACAATGTGGTGAGGTACACGAAAAACGACCGCGATGGCAGAAGTGTGAACGTGTCCATTTCCTACACGTTCAACAGCATAAAGACGTCGTTTGAACGCGACGACAGCGACAGCAGCTATAAGCAACGCACCGAGAAGCGATAACACACTTCTCACACTTTCCGCATATTCCTTTCACGTTTCACAGTATGTATTGTTTTGAGGAAAATACGAATTTAGTGGATTTATACAACGAGCCTTCAGTACTGCCAGGACTGTTTTATGGCAGCACAGGATTGGGCATATCCCTATGGATCAACCAGCAAATCACTGACGATGACTTTTTCCGAAAAAGCATTAAGGAGTTGGGGAAAATATCTTCAGACCTCAGCATCGAGCAAGGCATTACGGGTGTGGGTATCGCGCTCAATTCGCTGTTCTTAAGAATTATGTGCAAAAAAGATGAGGGGAAATGTTTGTTATGTGGCTGAAAAATAGTAAATTTGCAGTCGATTTCCAAAAGGCTCGTTTAAGAGCTGCGCCATGAAGTGCGTGGCCGCCGTATGGTATAACTTGATTTACAATTATTTAAATGTACGCAATTGTAGAAATTCAGGGACAGCAATTCAGAGCAGAGGCAGGCAAGTACTTGTTCGTTCACCACATCGCAGATGCCAAGAAAGGCGAAGCAGTAGAGTTCGACAAGGTGCTCCTCGTTGATGCAGATGGTGCTGTTAAGGTAGGCGCACCCACCGTAGAAGGTGCAAAAGTAGTTTGCGAGGTAGCAGAAGAACTCGTGAAAGGTGAACGTGTGATTGTTTTCAAGAAAAAACGTCGCAAAGGCTATCGCCGTCTTAACGGCCACCGCCAGCAGTTCACTAAAGTAGTGATTAAAGAAGTTATTGCTTAACCCCTAAAATTTTAACAGATTATGGCACATAAAAAAGGTGTAGGTAGTTCTAAGAACGGTCGCGAGTCACATAGCAAACGACTCGGTGTGAAAATTTTTGGTGGTCAATTCGCTAAAGCAGGCAACATTATCCGCCGTCAGCGCGGTACTGTTCACCGTCCAGGCGTAAACGTTGGCATGGGTAAGGATCACACTCTTTACGCATTGGTTGACGGCATCGTTCAATTCCAGCAACGTGCAGGTCACACCTTCATCAACGTGGTAGCGGCAGAAGGCGAAAAGAACTAAAGCAAGGCACAAAGAAGCGGTATCCATTTCCGCTACTTTCTAAATCGCACAAGCAGTTTCTCATTCCGAGAAGCTGCTTTTTTATTGTCCAAACCAAGGTTCACCCGATAAAGCGGCTCAGTAGAAAATTAGTGGGGATAAGCAAATAGGTTGGCGATGCGGAAGAGGAAGAACTTCTTGTCCGCCACACCTCTAAGATTAGCCCGGAAAAGCTTGATTTTGGCATTGAACGATTCTGCCATGGCATTCGATG
>JBNMJK010000039.1:0-25163 GCA_050873765.1 Sodaliphilus sp. | reverse complement strand
GCATATCTTCCAATCATCGAATCGCCCCCATAAATTATGAACCGTGCGAGAAAAAAGCGCTATCGCCATCCAAGGAAACACTCGCTATAAAATAACAACATTTTTAAGTGAGCGAAGGAATCTTAAATGAAAGAGCCGTGGTGCTTGTGTGAAAATTATTGCTCCAGTCGGCTTATTTTGTAAAATGCGGTGAAATAGATGAGAATTATTATCCCATTGCATATTATGAAATATGGAACAGGGCCGCAGAACAAGGCAAAGCAAACGTTGCACACAAGCAGCAGGGCGAAAAACATCACCGACAGAACGTTGAGGTTCACCCCGATTCGATGCCGCTCATGCTTCAAGCCTATCAAAGGAACAAGGGTGGCGATGAAGCCCACCGCGCTTCCTATGCCAAACGTGGAGCTGCTGTCGGCGTCGCCGGCAAGGCAATACACCAAGTTGCTGAATAGGCCTGCCAGAATCACAGCTATCGCTATGAGAAACACATTCGTTTTCATTTTGCAGGTGGAATTGGGGGTGGAACAAGGGTGAGTATCTTCAGTACCGATGGAATCTGCTCTATCGGCTGCCATGAGGCCATGCCGGGAATCCAGGCCAGCGAGAGCTTGGTGACCTTGCCGCTATCCACAAGCTGCAAGAGTTCCTTGTCGGTCAAAGGCCCCACCGGTTTGCCATCGACCGCCACATACAGCATGGTGGCATTGGCACCGTGCATAGGGTAGTCGGCCCCAGGCACCGCCATCTGGCTAAAGGTCTGGTTCATGGTTCTGGCCATCTGGTTGGCCATGGCCATACCCATACTGAGCTCCATCAAACGGTTCATTGAAAAGAAATTATCGTCGTTCATCATTCATTCTGTAGTTTAGAAGATTAAAAACTTGATTTATCTTGCCACAGTTACTTTTGGATAACGCAACTTTTTATTTTTACGCGGCGCTTTCCGCTTGTAGTTCTTTTTTGGCGCCGCCTTTTGCTGCTCTCCATCCTTGGTTAGTAATATGATAGTATCAGTGAAAGCGATTCTAAAAAGGTAAAATTTACCCTTAGAAGTAGATACAGGCTCTTTCGACAGTTCAAAATAGATGGTTCCAGCCTGATCGCTATACTTTTCAGGCACATAGGAATAGTCCCATATAATGAAAGCTGAGCAGCCACTGGTGTGAATAATGTTCTGGTCGGCCGATGACACATCGAATTTTTCAGATTTCACTTCTTGAATGTTGAAATAGTTTCCATTCAAACTCAGTGAATAAGGAGTGACAATAAGCTTGCTACTGCGATCAGTCGGCTCTAATATGCCATTGGTCACACCCCAAACGGGGGTATAGCTTTCATAATTAGAACTGGCTTGCATCTTGATGCTCCAAAAAGCCACCATAGCCAGCACCACAAATAATATTTTACTAAATTTCATATTGCATTGTAGGTTTGTTATGAATTAAATGTTAATTGATCTGAAATATTAGGGCATGGGAGGGGGTGGGGGCGTTTGGGCCGAGGTGAACAGCACTGCCAGCTCCGCTACATTTCCTGCCAGTTCCCAGCCAGCCATACCTTGCTTCCACACATACGTTTGCTTGGTGAGCTGACCTTGGGCAGCAAATTGCTGAAGCTGCTGCATGCCAAATGGACCAGACTGCTGGCCACCAAACGACACATAATATTGCACCGATGGCATGGGTGGTGGAACTGATGCCTGGCCATTCATGGCATTGCCCATCTGGTTCATCATGCCAGCCATCTGCTGCCCCATGGCTCCGCCCATGGCCATTCCAGCCATCATTCCGGCAGGATTAAGGCCGCCACCATCGCCGCCCATACTTGCCATGCTGCCAAGATTGGCCGCAGCGGTTTTCAGCACAGAAGCCTGCTGGTCGAGCGCATGGGCGCCCATGAAGTTGGTTTCGGTCTGCAGGCGTTGCGCGCGTTGCGCCTCTTCACGCTGCATACGCAATTGCTCCTCCATGTTTTGGGCATTGATGCGCTGCACATCTTGCATGTTTTTGATGTTGACATCGGTCTGTGCATTCACTGTTTTCTCCGTTTGTGCCGCAGTAACCCGCCTCAGTTCGGCATAGCCGTTGCTTTCCTTGTCGGGCTCAATGGCGGAAAGGTCGAATCGCGTGAGTTTCACACCGAAATCTTCTTCAAATTCGGGTGCGAGCCTCTCCTGCAATTTGTCGCTGATTTCCATCACCTTGCGCTCAATTTGCAACACAGGAATATTGTTGTCGGTAGGGGCGTTTGTGATGAAACCCTTAACCCTTTTCGTCACAGCGTCTTTAATTTGCTGCTTAAAGGCCTCAATGTCGAAGTTGATGAGCCGGTGCAGCTTCACAAACTCCTTGTAGTCTTTTATTTTAAACGAAATAGAGCCTCTGGCCGCCATAGGCACGGCAAAGTCGGTGAAGCGTGGGTCGAACACATCAAAGTAGGGAACACCAAATTTGATTTGTATCATTCCCGCCAGGTTGATGAAATATACTTCGGCTTGGAACGGGCTTTCACCGCCAAAGGCAAGCCCTACGATGCTCGAGAGCACAGGAAAATTGGCTGTCTTGATGGTGCCGTCGTATGGGCCTTCAATATAGTCTTGCAGTGTGCCATTGTTCTGCTTATACACAAACACAGCCACTTCACCTTCTTTCACGCGCAGACTGCTGCCATATCTGATAGCATTCTCGCGGCTTGTAGAGTTGTCGGCCTGTCCCAGAGGACGCCATTTCCAAATGAGGTATTGCGGTTCATCGCAGCGAATCACGTTCATCATGCCGCCCGACTTGCCTCTACCTCCTAATCCAAAAAGTGCCATATCAGTTTACTGTCCTAATTTATCTAATTCCTTATCAATTTTATCGTTCATTTTATCTACCTGCTTGTCAAGCCATTTGTTGGCTTTGTCCTTCAGCTTGCTGCCCATCTTGCTGTCGCCGTCGCTTGAGGTGGAGCTTGCCTCCTCGTCACCAGTGCTACTGTTGTCGGTAGAGGCTTGCTCCTCGTCAGCTTTTGCCGACTCCTCCATGGCTTTTTCTTGCTCTTTGCGCATAGATTCCGTCTCTATACCTAATTTCTTAGCCAATGGATCCAGCAAATTCTCATTATAGGAACCAAGTTTAGTCACAGCGGTATCATACAAACTTTCAGCTATTGAATATTTACCCTGCTCAATCAATTCGTTTGCCACTTTTATCACCAATGAGCTATATAGCACACCCGTTTCGCTGTCTGTGACATCGACTTGACAGAAACTCAAAACATTAGCAGCCTGCTCATAATCGCCTTTAGAAATCAACTGCTGCACTTTATCAGAAATGACACTTAGCTCTGCCTTGGCCTCTGTCATGGCTGCTTCATTTTTTTCATTGAAATAAGTTGGAAGAGCAAAAACGAGTAGAGCAAGAGGAATTAGTATTATCCATAATAAATATTTTTTTAGAAAGTTCTTTTTCATGGTCTTGTCGGTCTCTTCCAAAACTTGTGCTAAATCAGGGTCGTCTTTCAGTAGAATTTTGGCTTTTGCTCTGACCTGCTTGTACTTACTTTTCCAGGCATCTGCTTCATAATTATTTGCCTCAGTAGAACTGGGCGTGTAGTTAGTGCTGCAAAGCGTCAGTAATTCTATTAAGTCGTCTTTACTGTTAGGAACTGGACAATTCTTGATTACAGAAGCCTTTCGTTTGGCCACAGGGTCGATCAGTCCTTGGGTGAACAAGGATAATTTATCATTGCTCGGCTTTGCACTGGCCTCAATTTCATCAAGTTTTTGCTGGAGTTGCTTAACTGTGGTGTTGGCTTCCACATTGCGGAACTCATAGCCACACTCTGGGCATTTCACTTGCATCGACTGAATCAAGGCGCCACAAGCAGGGCACTTTTTCACTTTACTTTGGCTGGTCGATTTTTGCGCAGCCATCTGCTGGTTTTTCACTTGTGCCAAACGGCCTTCAAGCACCATGTTAAACTCATCCAGATTCACTCCATACTGCTGGGCTTTTCTGAAAAGTACTTGTCTTTCTTTGTCGGTTAAAACGCCATCGGCCAGAGCGGCGTCGATAAGCATTTCAAGTTCTTCATTATACATAATTTGCGATATTTGTTTTTTAGTGATTACACTATCCGTTTTTCAGTTTAAATAATCTTGACTTGATCACCATATCCACCACATCGGGGTCTTCACCTTCGTTGATGGCTCGATTAATGATCACTCTCTGCATATTGTCGGTGACATTTCCTGTGGCCACAGCCATATTGATAAGCTCTTCAAGCTCGTCGGAAAACAGTTGGCCCGGCCTCTTTTGCACCCTTTGAGCCGGTGCAGCATCGGGCGGGGCAGTGGGCGGACATTGTGCACCGGCAAAAGTCTGAGGTGGCACAGTGGGCGGTGCTGGTGGCGCCATGGGCGGTGAAGTGGCAGTGCCGCGCATAAAAGGAGCAGACGGCGCTTGTGTGGAAGCGTAAACCTGCATCTTCTCGGCAGGAATGGCGCACACCTTCACATCGTGGCCTTCACTTTTAACCAAATTGGTGTAATGCTGCAAGTCACACTCCTGCACATACAGCGTGCGCACATCATCGTAGAAGCCAGAACTCAGCCAGCCTCCAGAGTTAAGTGTGGCGTTGTGGGCAAAGAGATATACGTTAATCTTGTGCTCGCCATTACCATTGATTGCACCCACTTGCTCTATCGAGGGTGGCAAGAACAACGTCTGCAACACGCAGTCGCAGTCGTCGATCAAATCTTTCACTTGCGTTACGCCTTGGGGAATGATAAGCTGCTTTACATTGTTGTCGTCGTCAATCAAAGGATCGTTAAATCTCGTCAGATGCATGACTTTAGACATGTCGATGTGTTCCAAATTCTTGCAACTTGACACAAGCGATCCCTTGATTTTGGTTAAGCAGCTCGGCAACGTGATGCTCGTGAGGTTTGAACAGTCGGAAATAGCACCGTCCCCCATCACCTCCACACCCTCCGGTATCACTAAGCTGTGGATATCCAAATCAGAGAAAAGGTCGTCGGGGATTTCCCTCAATCTGTCCACTTTAGTGAAGTCAATCTCTTGAATCTCGTGATGGTCACAGAAAGTGTCAGCATCAATTGATGTGAGTGAGGAAGGCAGCACCAGCTTGTCAATGTGCTTGTAATCGCTGAGGGTGTCTTCGTCGATGTCAGTGGTGCCTTCATCAATCTCAACTATAGAGCCATAGGCCGGCATTTGCGAGGGCGCGAAACCAGCCGCTTTCCCTGCCTTGATTGCATTTTTGATAGCTTCTACGTCGCTTTTTGAAAAACCGTGCACAGTCACAAAGCCAGAGTCGGTGCCGATAGTGAGGGTGGAGTAGCCAATCAAGGGCGTTTTAGCATCGACGAAGGATATCTGATTGTAATACAAGTAAGTGTCCTGCCCACTGAAAAATCCAGGAATTTTCACCTGAATACCATCATCAAGAATTGTTATCTCTGGTGGAAATAGTTTGTTGCCATCAGCCAGACGCGAAGCGGTGTATTTGGTTCCGTTCATAAGATTTATACTGATTATTAAAGGCAGCCAGCAGAATTCCACTGGCTGCACCACACATAAGAATTAAGGAGTTAAATATTGCTCATCTTCTTCACTATCCGCAAGTATCTTGCTTGCTGGGCTGAGGTTAATTCCCCTTGGGCATTCGATAATTTTTCGCTAAGCTCTTGTGCCTCTTGCATCATGGAGGGATATTCCGCCATAGCCGATGCATCACCAGCCTGAGCTTTTTTCATGAGACTCAAATACTTGTTGACATAAGACTCATAGGAGTCAAGCACGGAGTCCCAGTTCTCTCCAGAAGAAGCACTGCTCGTTTCTTCTTCAGATTCTGCGCTTACGCTATCCATACTATTTTGTTCGCTCTCAGTATTATTCTTGCTATATGGGCCAAATTTAGCGGAATCCTGTGGCTTTAACTGAAGATATACACCTTCTTTACAAACTTGTTCCCATTTTTTCTGCATATTTTCAGTCCAGTCACCAGCAGTTGTTTCATTATCTAACTGTGATCTAACATTGCCAGGCATAAGATAATAATGAAGGTCAGAATAGTCGTAATCAGTTTGATTGTCTATTGATATTTCCTCCAAATCCGCTATTTCCACATGATTCTTGTCGAGCACTTTTACTGAAAGTGCAAATCCGTAATCAGAAGCGACAGCTTTTTTTACTGACATAGAAATAGATGTGGCAATTTTTTTTACTTGCGTGCCGTCGTCATTAGTGGCATCAGAAAGAGTTACCACCACTTCTTTATCCAGAATATCTATATAATTGCCTAAATCACCAAGTTGAGGTTCAACCTTTAATGTCACTTCATTTGTGTCACCACTGCAAGATGTTAAGATGGCTACGATAGCCACCATTGCATACATTAAATATTTCATGATTTTGTTGTTTTGTTTTTAATTGTTTTCAGATCCTGCTAAGTCGTTTAGCTGTTGATTCATCTTTTCCAAATCGTCGGAATTTGGCATCTCGGTAGATGTGTTACCGGCACTTGAACTCATTTCGCTTGCAGCAGCTGCTGCTTTAGCGGCAATGTCTTTGATTCGATTAGCTTGTTCCTCTGTCAGCTGGCTGGAATCCACATTGTCGAGTTCGGAGGCATATTTTGCCATTTCAGCTTCGGCCTCAGCTAACTTCTTCATTGCATCGGCATCGCCAGAACTTGCAGCCTTCACTGCGTCAACGTAAGCGTCCATTGCCTCCTCATAGGCATCAATCACCTTGTCCCAGTCGCCATCAGTGGCCTCAATCGAACTGCTTGAACTTGATTTACTGCCGCAGCTTGTGACTGTTCCCAACAGCGCAAGTGCGATAGCGGTAGCATAAAAAAACTTTTTCATGTTTTTTTGTTAATGTTTAGGTTCTTTCCTATGCCCGGAGAAAGGTTAATTCTTTAGTTAATTTAGTTAATGGTAAAAAACAAAGCGTGGGCACACACTGTGCTTATCCGTTCTGAGGCCTACCACAGCCCTGCAAGAGATAAGAAGTGCTACCCACGAGATAAGAATATCCATTTATAAGTGCGCCAAGGCAAACTTTCGTTTATCCTGACACACTTATTGGACCATATCTGCCCGCAAGCGAGCACTAATGCTTGATCTATCCTTGCTCAATGAAGTGGTAGTTTCAGAACAATAGTCAAAGCGATAGTGACGCATTTGCCTTTTAGCTATGTATTAAAAACAATCATAAACAAACATTTAAAATTGTTTTGCTCAAAAGTATAGTTTTTAATCATTTTGTGCAATATATTTTATATATTTTAACATATAAATTGTGTGCCATTTGCTGATGGTGTAAATTATGAGTGCTTGCCAGCATGGAGGGAGGGGTGACGTGTGTTCTGTTCTGTGAAAAATAAATTTATGCACAATGCAGGGTGCGAATGTGCATTTTGAAAGTGATTTCAAGCTAATATGTAACTTTTTGAATATTTTATTGTGCTTTTTTATTCTTTTTAGAATATAAATTAGTAAATTTGCAGCCTGCATTTTAGGGTGCAGATGTTTGTTATAAAATAAAATCTATCAAAACATAAACAATGAAGCTACTACAAGCTAAGTTAGCACAGTATCAAGAGCCACAAACAGCAAAGGCTTTAGGTATCTACCCTTATTTTAGAGAGATTGAGAGCGAGCAAGACACCCAAGTTTATATGAACGGCAAGAAGGTGCTCATGTTCGGCTCAAACTGCTACACTGGTTTAGTGAATGATAAGCGAGTGCATGAAGCCGCTATCAAAGCTATTCAAAAATACGGCACAGGCTGTGCCGGTTCGCCATTCCTCAATGGCACACTTGACATTCATAAAGAATTGGAACGCAAGTTGGCCGCTTACGTGGGCAAGGAAGACGCCATGGTTTACTCCACAGGTTTTGGTGTGAACCTGGGTGTGGTTTCGACGCTTACCGGCCGAGGCGACTACATTATCTGCGATGAGCAAGACCATGCCTCTATTATAGAGGGCCGCCGTCTGTCGTTTTCCAACTATTTGAAATATAAGCACAACGATATGGCATCGCTGGAGGAGCAGCTCAAGAAATGCGACCCCGACCGTGTGAAGCTCATCGTGACCGACGGTGTGTTCTCGATGGAGGGCGACGTGTGCAACCTGCCAGAGATTTGCGACCTTGCGCACAAATATAAGGCAGCCGTGATGGTGGACGAAGCCCACGGCATAGGCGTGTTTGGCAAGGGTGGCCGCGGCGTGTGCGACCATTTCGGGCTCGCCGACGAGGTGGACCTGATTATGGGCACCTTCAGCAAGTCGTTTGCCTCATTAGGCGGATTTATAGCCACCGACGAGGTGATTACCAATTTCCTCCGTCACCATTCCCGCTCCTATATTTTCACCGCCAGCATCACTCCAGCCTCAACCGCTGCAGTGAGCGCCGCGCTCGACATTATGCTCAACGAGCCAGAGCGCCAAGAGCACCTGTGGGAAATCACTCACTACGCCCTCGACGGCTTCCGCAATATGGGCTGTGAGATAGGCAACACCTCCACACCAATTATCCCGCTCTACATTCGCGACCAGAACAAGACTTTCGCTATCACAGCCGAGCTGCTGAAAGAGGGTATTTTTGTGAATCCAGTGGTTTCGCCGGCAGTGGCCCCACAAGACACGCTTATCCGCTACAGCCTGATGGCCACCCACACGAAGGAGCAGGTCGACTTCTCGCTTGAGAAGATTCAGAAAGTGTTCCGCAAGTTTGGCGTGATAGAATAAGCCCGCGCTTAAAGCGCCACACATATACACATCACTCACACACAGTTTCGCACGCATAGCTTGATGCAGCGATGGCGGAGACTGTGTGTGTTTGTTATTTGTATCGAGTTTCTTTCTTCGGGTCGGTGCCGCATACACTTAAAGCCGCATACTCTTTATATAAAATGATATAAGCATATCGTATGAATTTGCAAAATTCTGCGATGTGTTTTTTTTACGCCTGCAGCGCTCTTGATGAAAAAAAGCGCAGTAAAAAGTTGTGTAAAAAGAAAAATATTTATAGCCCGAAAAAAATATGTGGGAATTGTTTGTGAGTATGTATTTTGTTATTAATTTCGCACAGAGTTAATCAAACAACAAAAGGAAAAAACGTAAATATTTTTATATTTCTATGGTATATAAATTTCTTGTAGGATCGGAAGAGGCAGAGAATTTCAAGCTCGAAATTATGATCGACTCTGAAGATACATTCATGAGATTGAGAAATACAATTCTTGAAGCTGCCGGCTACGACAAAGATCAAGTGGATTCATTCTACATCTGCGATGAGGAGTGGAACAAAGAGAAAGAAGTGACGGTGATGGACATGGGCGTGGATTCTGACGACGATATTTGGCTGATGGACGAAACACCGCTTGAGGAACTGCTTGAAGACGAAGGTCAGCGGCTGAAATTTGTGTTCGACATGGTGGCCGAAAGGTATTTCTATATGCGGCTTAAGGAAACTATTCCAGGCCGGTCGCTACACGACCCGCTGTGCACACGCAAGGAAGGTAAAGCCCCCAAAGAATTTTTAGAGGTGGAGACTCCTACTGCAGCTCCGAAAGTGGCCAACACAAATATCGATGATTTGGGTGAGGACTTCTATGGCGAGGACAGCTATAACGATGATGAGCTCACCGATCTTGACGCCTTCGACGGAAACTCAATTGAGTAGTGTAGTACTTAGTACTATAATATTCCGAGATAGTTAGACCTCTCACGAGGCACAGTATAAAAAAGCAGGTGCGCTATGACTATTACCTGATAATGGATAATGGCCATAGCGCACCTGCTGTATAAGCTACACACACACAGCGCACTCTTTTAATGTTCTATAATTCTATGGAATGGGAGAGTGGTGATGGTGGCAAGGAAATGATGCGATTACAGTTCCTTGCGCTCAAGGTCCGTTTTTTGCAGCCTCACCACCGCTTCGCCGCTGCTGTTGAGCAGCTCCATATCGGTGCTGATGTTGCCCACTTTTTTGCACGACACCGTTTCTTCCAGCTTAATCAGCAACTGGGTTTCCTTTTCAGTGTCGGCGCACTTGTTGTGATAGTATTTCAAGTCCTCAAACTGCACATCGTTCTCTTTCGTGGGGTCGATGTGCACCATTCCCCTGATGATGTTGCACTTTGTGAGCACGTGCACCGTGCGCATGTCAATGTCGATAACAAGGCGAATCTGATTGGCGAGCACGTCTTCACCCTCAATATCCTTCACCATCCACGGGCCGTTCAGCAAGTCGAAGTTGAGCTGGCGCAGCCGCATCACCTCTTTACCAGAGGCATTTTTCAGCACCATGTAGTTGATATTGTAGAGCGACTGAATCTCAATGTTAGCGGCTTCGCTAAAGGCGTTCATCACCGTTTCCTCGCTTGTGACGCTGTTACATTCACCACCGCCAGTGATCATCTGGCTGAAAGATATTTTGTTGCCCTTCAGCGAGAATCGACCGTTGATGGCATTGCAGCCATTGCAGCCATACACCTGGTTGCCATTCTTGAAGTCGAGATAAATGTAGGCCCGCTCATCGGTGTAGATATCGATATTCTTCACGCTGAGTATAGTCCATTCGCCATAGAGCTGCTTTTCGGGGTCGGTGATGGCCACGGACTGCGGGCCGCCTTTCTTCCCAGCCATTTGCTCGGCCAGGGGGACAGCCACGGCTTGCTTCTCGTGCGCAGCTTTGCTTTTGCTGGCGGCCTTCTGTGCGCTGGCGTTCAGCGAGGAGAATGCCATGCAGCATACAGAAAGTGCCATGATAATATGCTTATTCATCGATAGTATTCCTAATTACGATTATTTAAAAGTCAAATTTCGCAAAATTCCACCAATTACACAACCCTTTTAATATTAATTGGCATTTAGGTCATCAATCGTTTTCGTTCCAGAGCCTTAACGGCAAATTGTTTTTTTTGGGAAGATTTGATGACCATCAAGAAAAAATAGGCAGCGATTTCATTTCAAATAAGAGCTGTGGATTTGGCGCATGGCTGGGCAAGTATTGCTATCCTATAAAAAAAATTAAATTTTGTGGCTTTGGGGCGTTATGTGGGTGGAATGCGTTAATTTTGTGAATTGTAAATTATGCTTATCCGAATTCGTCATAATATATTCCTGTTGCTGCTGGCAGTGGCAGCGTCGATAGCCAGCCATGCGCAAATCAATACCGACCAGGTGATGCGCATAGGTCAGAACTCGCTCTATTTTGAGGATTATGTGCTGTCGATTCAGTATTTCAACCAGGTGATCAGGGTGAAGCCGTATTTGGCGAAGCCTTACTTCTATCGCAGCGTGGCCAAACTCAGCCTTGGCGACTACAAGGGAGCGGAAGACGACGCCACACTGTGTATCGACCGCAATCCCTTTATCGTAGATGCTTATCAGGTGAGAGGCGTGGCGCGGCAAAATTCCAGAAAATTTGCAGAGGCAATCACCGACTACGACAAGGCGTTGAGCATTCAGCCCGACGACAAGAACTTCCTGTTCAACAAGGCATTGTGCCAACTTCAGCTCAAGCAGTATCACGCGAGCGACTCCACATTCCGCTACCTTTTGAAGCGCGACAAGAAAAATGAACGCATATATTTAGGACTGGCGCAAGTATGTATCGAGACGGGCGACACCACGCAGGCGTTAGCTTTTATCGACAAGAGTCTGGCGATCTCAAAAAACACCTCCACGGCCTATGCCGTGCGTGCCCAGATAGAGGCACAGCATGGCAATTTTCAAGCCGCGGCAGCCGACATGGACTCCTTGATAAAGTTGGAGCCCAAGAATGTGAACAACTACATTAACCGCGCCTACTTCCGCTACAAGGCCGACGACTATTTCGGGTGCCTGAGCGACTACGACTACGCCATCACCCTCGACCCCGAAAACAGTGCCGCCATCTATAACCGCGCGCAGCTTAACTCGGAGGTGGGTGAGTATGCCAAGGCCATTGTCGACTTCACCACAGTGCTCAAGCGCGACCCTCAGAACTTTCTGGCGCTCTACAACCGCTTGCAGCTATATTTGATGACCGAGCAATACCGTAAGGCTTTGGGCGACTACGACCGTATCCTCAAAAAATATCCCAATTTTGAATCGGGCTACATGCAGCGCGCCGCCATCAAGCAGCGGCTTGGCGACATCAGGGGCGCGCAGCGCGACAATGAGCGCGCCATCGCCATTTTCAAGAAAAAGGGTATCAGGGTGTCGTCGTTCAATCCTGCCGACTTAGAGGTGAAAAAGGCGGAGAAGAAGATGGCGCAGGAGATAGAAAATGCTAAAAAAGGCATAGAGCAGCCGGAGACGGAAGAGGACATCGTGAAGAAATTCAACAAGCTGCTCACTGTGGAAGACGACAATGGACTGAAACCGGAATACGACAACCACTCGCGCGGCCATATCCAAAACCAGAATGTGGATATTGAGCCGATGCCGATGTTCTTCCTCACCTATTATGATGTGGTGAACAAACTTAACGGCAAAACCCAATATATGAAGGAGGTGACGGAAGTGAACGACAGTCGCCTGCTATCGAAGATGCTCGTGCTCTCCGACGATGCTGTGCAGCTCGACTCTGCCGCCATCAGCAGCCATTTTGAGAGTATCGACTACTACAATGGCATGCTGGCGGTGTCGAAACCTCGCTCAATCGACTACTTCGGCAGGGCCATGGACTTTATGATGGTGAAGAACTACGAAAGCGCCATCGCCGACATTAACCGAGCCATTGAGCTGGCGCCGAAGTTTACACTCGCCTATTTCTTGCGAGCAAATGCCTACTATATGCAGTATGAGCTTGAAAAGGGCGATGCCTCTAAGGCTTCTGCCACCAGCACCGATGCCGCCGCGGCTGCGAAACTCCTTGTGCAAAATGCCTCCGACGGAAAGCTGACCGATGCGCTGGCCGACTTCAACGAGGTGTTGAAGCTGTCGCCAAAAAGCGTGTATGCCCTCTACAACCGCGGATTCATCTATCTGCTGATGGGCGACTACACATCGGCCATCAATAGCTTCAACGAGGCCATAGCCATTAAGCCCGACTTTGGAGAGGCATTCTATAACCGGGGACTGATGTACTTTAAGTTGGGCAACCGTGAGAAAGGCGTGGCAGACTTGAGCAACGCTGGCGAACTTGGTGTGCTGCCGAGTTACAATGTGCTGAAGCGCATGAGCTACTGACCCACAGCCGAGTAGCGGGTCTCCGTAGAGGTGGCTAATAAATGGATTTTTTTGGATAGACGATAGTGCATAACTTTGCACCATCAAAATGTGAGAATGACGCCACAAGCGCGTGGCTCATTCAGTGATATTGCGCATTGCGCAAATGAATGTTTTAGGAACTCGAAAAAAGGCTCAGGCCCACATAGGTGACCTTACTCTCTATTATCTTGTGCAACACAGCGCGAGGCTACGGTTCGGCAAGACGGCAGAATCAGCGTTGTCCTCACGCAAAAAAAATATACTCATAAAAAATAACTTCCGGCATGGCGCGCTTCGCTCTTAGAAGCGTGTGCCATGTTTTTCTGTTTTCTGCACCGAAATTATTGAGGGAATTTCTGCTCGATTTATTTCGGAAATCCGAATTATTGTGTAAATTTGCATCTTGATTTATAACGCAATGTAGTGCCGTTGTATGGCACGAATAAACTAACAAAACTGAAGTATGATCAACATTAAATTTCCTGATGGAAGTGTGAAGCAATTTGAAAGTGGCGTCACTCCACTTGAAGTTGCGAAAAGTATTAGCGAGGGTCTTGCCCGCATGATTCTTGCAGCATCATTTAACGGTGAAGAGTGGGATATCACTCGCCCCATTTGTAGCGATGGTGAGATTAAGCTCTTCAAGTGGGACGACAAGGAAGGCAAGCACGCTTTCTGGCACACCTCAGCCCACTTGCTGGCAGAGGCTCTCCAGGAGCTCTACCAAGGTATCCAATTCGGTATCGGCCCGGCCATTGAAAACGGCTTCTACTACGATATCGATCCGGGAGAGAACACCATCACAAGTGCCGATTTCCCAAAAATCGAAAAGAAGATGCAAGAAATTGTGTCGCGCAAAGAGGCTGTGGTCCGCGCTGACATTTCCAAGGCTGACGCTTTGAAGATGTTTGCCGACAAAGGACAGACACTCAAATGCGAGCTTATCAGCGAACTTGAAGACGGCACAATCACAACATATACCCAGGGTAATTTTACCGACCTGTGTAAAGGCCCTCACATACCAAGCACAGAGCCTATCAAGGCTGTGAAGGTGCTGTCGATTGCCGGCGCCTACTGGCGCGGTGATGAGAAGCGCCAGCAGCTGGTGCGCGTGTATGGCATTAGCTTCCCCAAAAAGAAGATGCTCGACGAGTATCTCACCCTTCTTGAGGAAGCCAAGAAGCGCGATCACCGTAAGCTCGGCAAGGAAATGGAACTGTTCACATTCTCCGCAAATGTGGGCCAGGGCTTGCCACTGTGGCTGCCAAAGGGCGCAATGCTCCGCAACCGCCTGCAGGAAATGCTCACCAAGGTGCAGCGCAAGTATGGCTATCTGCCAGTGATTACCCCCCATATCGGCAACAAGACCTTGTATGTGACCTCGGGCCACTACGCAAAATATGGCAAGGACTCATTCCAGCCCATTCACACACCGGAGGAAGGCGAGGAATACTTGCTTAAGCCAATGAACTGCCCTCACCACTGCGAGATATTCCGTTCAAGTCCACGCAGCTATAAGGATCTGCCTTTGCGCTACGCAGAGTTTGGCACCGTTTACCGCTACGAGCAGAGCGGTGAGCTGCATGGTCTCACCCGTGTGCGCTGCTTCACACAGGACGACGCGCACTTGTTCTGCACACCAGAGCAGCTCAAGCAGGAGTTCCTTGCGGTGATGGACATCATCAACTTCGTGTTCAAGACCTTTGGTTTTGAATATGAGGCCCAGATTTCGCTCCGCGACCCTAAGCATAAAGAAAAATATGTGGGCTCTGACGAAAACTGGGAAAAAGCAGAGCAGGCCATCATAGAGGCTTGTAAGGAGAAAGGCCTGAAAGCCGACCAGGTGGAAGGCGAAGCCGCTTTCTACGGTCCGAAGCTCGACTTCATGGTGAAGGACGCACTTGGCCGCCGTTGGCAGTTAGGCACCATTCAGGTGGACTACAACCTGCCAGAGCGGTTCGGACTGGAATACACCGGCAGCGACAACCAGAAGCACCGTCCGGTGATGATTCACCGTGCGCCATTCGGCTCATTGGAGCGCTTCGTGGCAGTGCTCTTGGAGCACACCGCAGGCCATCTGCCATTGTGGCTCGCTCCCGACCAGTGCGTGGTGCTTCCTATCAGCGAGAAATATAATGATTACGCACAGCATGTGGCCGATGTGCTCGACGAGCAGGGCGTGCGTGCCATCATAGATGTGCGCAACGAGAAGATTGGACGTAAAATTCGCGACAACGAACTCAAGCGTATCCCTTATTTGCTCATCGTGGGTGAAAAAGAGGCTGCAAATGAGGAAGTTTCTGTAAGAAAACAAGGTGAAGGTGATAAAGGTTCGGAAAAAATTCTTACCTTTGCAGCCGAAATCAATGCGAAAGTGGCAGAACAGACCAATTTCACTTCCGTGCTGAAAAAGAAATAATAACGATTAAAATTACTTGATGGAGAAAAAACCATTTTGGAGTGGGCCCCGCAAACCGATGGGCGGACCTCGCCCACAAGGAGGCCGAAACAGATTTCGCGGCAACCAGAAAAAGGACAAAGACGAGCTTGCAATCAACGACCAAATCCGTGCCCAGGAGGTGCGATTGGTGGGTGATAATGTGGAGGAGGGCATTTACCCTATCGCCAAAGCTCTTAAAATTGCCGATGACTTAGAACTCGACCTTATAGAAATTGCCCCTATGGCCAAGCCGCCTGTGTGCCGCGTGATGGACTATCAAAAGTACCAGTATCAGCAGCGCAAGCGCTTAAAGGAGCAAAAGGCGAAATCCACCAAGGTAGTAGTGAAGGAAATTCGTTTCGGTCCACAGACCGACGCCCACGACTACGACTTCAAGCTCAAGCATGCCATCGGCTTCCTGAAAGAGGGCGCCAAGGTGAAGAGCTATGTGTTTTTTAAGGGACGTTCTATCCTTTTCAAGGAGCAAGGCGAGGTGCTGCTTCTGCGCTTTGCCAACGACCTTGAGGAATATGGCAAACTCGACCAGATGCCAGTGCTTGAAGGCAAGCGCATGACTATCATGATTTCGCCCAAGAAAGCGAAGGAGGCTCCCAAGAAAGACAAGGCGAAGGTGGAAAAGCCAGCCGAAAACAAGGCCGATGCTGCTTCCAAAGAGTAGTTTTATTCTTGCATACAAAGCGTGAACAAAGAAAAGGAGTGCAGGCTTGGTAAGTGCCTGCCTCCGTTTATTAATAACTTTTTTTAAATAACAACAAAAAATGCCAAAAGTTAAGACTAATTCCGGTTCCAAAAAAAGGTTCACCTTTACCGGAACAGGAAAGATTAAAAGAAAACATGCTTACAAGAGCCACATCTTGACAAAGAAGACCAAGAAGGCAAAGAGAAACCTTACTCACGTTTCAATCGTGGACAAGGCTAACCTCAACGCTATCCGTCTGCTCCTTGTTAAGAAGTAAGATAACGCGCTTTCAAGCTAATTTTTTTTAATCAAAAGAGATTTTTTATCATTTTTATTAACCGAGTGCTTAGCACACAAGAGCGCATATATTTAATGTGCCGCTAACATTCAAAATCAATTTAAAAAAATGCCAAGATCAGTAAATCACGTTGCTTCAAGAGCTAAACGTAAAAAGATTCTTAAACTTACAAGAGGTTATTTCGGCGCACGCAAAAACGTCTGGACCGTTGCCAAGAACACTTGGGAAAAGGGTTTGACCTATGCTTATCGCGACCGCAAGAACAAAAAGCGCAACTTCCGCGCTCTGTGGATTCAGCGTATCAACGCTGCTGCGCGCCTCGAAGACCTTTCTTACTCTAAGCTTATGGGTATGCTTCACAAGGCAGGCATCGAGATCAACCGTAAGGTACTCGCCGACCTCGCTATGAACAACCCTGAGGCATTCAAGGCTATCGTAGAAAAGGCCAAGAACGCTTAAATTAAAGCTATATTGAGCAAACAGGCAGTGGCGCTTCCTGCTCGATGATGCACAATGCGCCCTGCAAAGGGAAAAAAGGACAGTGGTTCACCCCCCATCATGGGTACCACAGTCCTTTTTTATTTCTGTAGGCCAGTTCTTCTGTAAAAACAGAAATGTGAACGTTTTGGCAGGATTTTAAGGCCAAAAATTGCGGCTCTGCCGAAAAAATAATGTGCGATTTTTTCAGGCCATATGAAGCAAGCCACTTTGCGGTGACTGTTACGTGTGTCCACTTTGTGGACATTACGAATAAGGATTTTTATGCTGCTTATATTTTTAGCGGGCAGTAAAAAAATTATAATGATTGGATTCTTAATCTATTCAGCTTGTGTGATTCGAAGGCATTAGAAGGGCTGGAAACTATATCTTCCAGATATTAACAGCAATATGTGACATCTTGTTTTGGCGATTGATAATACTATTTTCTGTCCATTCATCAGAGGCGGCTATGGTGCGCGCATCAAGATAAGAAGACTTGGCATAAACTTTTTTCTTTTCCTCAAAAGATACATTTTTTAGATGCATATTTAGCCTTTTCTCCAAAAGGCATGTATTGCCGAGTCTGAACACAAGTTGATGTTGCTTATTCTCATCCATATTCCAGCTTTCATCAGCATTCTGTGGCAATATATGCTCAATGGTGGCATCATCATCATTAAAGCTGACATTTTGCGAAGATCCATTATGCTTCTCTATCGTTGCTAAAATATATCTCACAATCTTTGCATTGCGTGAATTGTATGGAAACGCCTTATCTGAGAATGAATTCTCAAAGACTTTGTCTTCCACTATGATGGGCAAAAGTAATTGAGTGTCCACTCTTTTTTCCTTTGTGATCAGCATCGCAAGCGAATTAAAAGGACCATCTTGATCATTTGGATTACGGTCGCAGATTACATTATATCTGAAGCAAATTTTAATAATCAGCTTGAAAAGTTTCTTGAAATCAGTATTCGTGAGATTCAATTTAGCTGCCATCAAAACCGAAAAAGGTTGCTTGAGCCTAAAGACATTCAGTAAGCCGACATATTGTTTCAGTTCTGTATCCTCCCACAAATCATCATTGCAATCAGTCAAAGCCATATACACATCGCTATAACGATAAAGATCATCAACAAAGGCAAATACGTCTGTATCAGAAGTGATCTCCTTTCTGATGGTTTTAAACAATGCATTAGCTCGAATAGACTTGTGGCTGGCGTTCCAATAATATCTCAAGAATTCAGGCAGTTTCTCCGCTTTAATGTTGTCGGTAAGTTTAGCCCATTTATCTTCCAATACGTCTATCCTGCTACGATGTGCACATTTATTGTCAACCAAAGAGAATAAATAATTTTTCAGCAAATCAGATGATGACAACTGAACACCCCTTGCATTCAAAGTTTCAAACACACGGAAAGCATTCATTTCATCATTGACCACAATTTGTGTGAAATACAAATTGTCAACGACATTCTGTATATATTGCGCATAATCTTTTCCGGAGGTATATTTACCTTTCAACTTTTGCTCAAAGAATTCAAAACACCGTTTCATCAGTTTCTCAGAGCCATTCAGGTTGCGAACACGCAAATTATCAAGTTTAACTAAATAATCACGAAAATAGCCGTCATTATTTCGATTGAGCACCAACACATTGTCATAAACCAATGTCACAGAATCTTTCTTGCCGATGTAAGTATGCATCAAGCCGTCGATGCGTAATTGGTTATCCTCCACATCGACATTATTTGCCACGAAATCTTTAATACATTTGATGGCTGCAAGAATGAGAATTGTAACAGTAGTGAACCGCTGCTGTCCATCAATAATTAAATAATTTTTATCATCTTCTGTCTGCAAGACAAGGTAACCCATGTAATGATCATCTTTATCTGCAATCATGGTTTCCACGTCTTGCCATAAGTCATCCCATTGCTCCATATCCCAAGAATAATCTCTCTGGAACTTCGGGACCACGAACTTTTTGTTGTTACCGATGATGGTGCTGTAATTATTGGTGCTTGTATTTTGAATTCCCTTCATTGCCTAACTTTTTTGCTTAATTTACAAAAATAAGGAATTATTCTCAAAACATAGAAGTTTTCCATTATTTTAACATGCGTTTCTTATTTCATAACCATCTTGAATTAAACCTTATTACCATACCTCAATTTCGCAAGCCAAATATTATAGGTCGTGGACTTCTGGTTTCAGAATACTTGAAAAAGGGAGAAGCATGTTTATCTTGTAGAAGTTTGAACTTTTTTTCAACTCAGAAACCTGCAATTAATAAGATTACCTATATATAGAATAGGGGAGGGTAACTCATATATTGTTCATGCGAACATTTCAGAATATTTTAACATGTTTTTTTTGAGAAAAAATTTGGAAATGGAGGGCGGATAGTGTAATTTTGTAATACAGAAAGTTCTTAGAAAATTTGCCACATCGAAGCTGATTGGGATACTCTTCAAACTTAATGAAATCCCGAGCAAGCACTCACTTTTGCCAATGGCGGGCCTCGACCGAAAGGTGTATCTGTGGATACCGGGGGATTACAAAGGCGTGGGTGCCCTCAAATCCTGTATTTTTATTCGGAGTTTCATCACATCCCTTTGGTGTGGCTTTCATATAGAGAAGCGATGGCTCGCACTTGGCCGACAAGCCACGAGCTGTCGCTTCTTTTATTTTTTAGATAAAACCCGTTAAAACCATTATTTAAGATATGACACAAAGTCTCATTCAAATCAGTATTGAGAACCAAGCGCGTGAATATTTGCTCCGGGCTGGAAGAATAGATCCAAACCAGATGCCCGACCTCACCGATATCGAGGCGTGCTGGAAAGCGGTGGCCGATGCCTATATCCCCGACGGTGTGCCTGAATATCAGAATTATCCGCTGGCTTCGCTGGGCTGGATGATGTATGTGGGCATGGCTGTGGCGAAATTGTGGGATACAGACTGGGAGCGCTATTCAAAGGAGTCCAACCTGTATGCCATGCTCCGCGACAAGCGTGGCTACGACTGTATGGACGAGGCCATTGCCGACGAAGTGCTCCGTGTGGGAAAGCCTGAGCAGGAGGCAATTGCGAAACTTGTGGTGCACTGTGCGCAGACGGCCTACGATGTGATTAGCCATTCCGGCATTGAGCCTTCCACGCCAGAGGCTTTTGTGGCCTATGTGGACGCGCTACACGCGCTATACCGCATAGGAGCCGCCACCGAGCTTTACAGCCTTGGCTACCGAATGCAGAAGCTGTGAGCTGGCAAAGGCCGCTGTCCACTCTATCCTTTAAAAGCGGCAAAGCTCATTCTGGGGTGTGAAAATTGATATGTATATATCATCTTTTGCACCGCGGGGCAGTGTGTGCCTGCCAACTGCCGCCCGTCACATTATCTGCACATGGCTTCGGTGAAATAGGATATTTTTTTGTAACTTTGCGTGTATGATAAATTTACACAATTGTTATGGCCAATACTAAACAGCAATACGATGAGGTGATAGCCACTTGCCGCGACCTTTATATCAAGAAGATGGCCGACTATGGCCCATCGTGGCGCATTTCACGACCGCAGACCATCACCGACCAGATTTTTATCAACGCCAAGCGCATACGCACCATTCAAATCAATGGCGAGGCGAAAATAGCCGACGACATCTACTCGGAATACATAGGCATAGTGAACTATGGCGTGATAGGGCTGATTCAGCTTGAGAAGGGATTCTCCGACACGATTGACATGACTTGTGACGAGGCCATTTCGCTCTACGACAAATATGTGGCCGAAACAAAGGCTCTGATGGTGAACAAGAACACCGACTATGGCGAAGCGTGGCGCGATATGCGCCCCAGCAGCTATGCCGACTTTATTCTCACCAAGGTGGAGCGCACAAAGTCGATTGAAAACCAAAATGGGAAGACACGGGTGAGCGAGGGCATAGCCGCCAACTATCAGGATATGATCAATTATGCCGTGTTTGCGCTTATCCGCCACAACGAAGGCTCAGAGTGAAATATAGATGACGATATTTAAATTACCAAAATGGGGCGAGAGAATTGCCGACAAGAAATGGAACCATGCCCTGGTGTGGATTCTGCGCATTGCCCTTGGCGGCACATTCATGTTCTCGGGGTTGGCTAAAGCAATCGACCCTTGGGGCGGCTTTTATAAGTTTGCCGAGTATTGCCATGCTTACGGATTTGAGAGTTTTGCCTCTGCCTCGCTTGGCCTATCGTTTGCGCTTGCTGCCCTGGAGTTTATGTTAGGGGTGTTTGTACTAACAGGAGCCTTTCGCAGAGGCGCTCCAGTGCTGCTCATCGGCATGATGGCGGTGATGCTGCCTGTCACCCTTGATTTGGCGCTGACCGACAGAATTCCCCATTGTGGCTGCTTTGGTGATGCCTTCGTAATCAGCAACTGGGCATCTTTCTGGAAGAATGTGGCCTTGACGGTGGCGCTGGTGTATCTCACCTTTTTCAACCGCAGAGTACATGGCATTTATGGCCCGGCTGTGAACTGGGTGGTGGGCGTTATATCTTTCGCCTTTGTGGCTTGTGTGGCCTATAACGGCTATTTCATTCAGCCATTGGTGGATTTTTCTTCCTACCCCGTGGGCAGCAAATTAGGCGTGTCGCCCAGTGCCGACGGCAATGGTGACGACATGGTGTTCGTGTACAGGAAAAATGGAGTGGAGAAAACTTTTTCGCTCGACAGCGTGCCCGATGAAGACGATGGCTGGGAATTTGTGGAGCGGCACTACAAGAAAGGCAAGGAGCCTACCGACAGTGCGATGGATCACGCTATCGCTATCTACGACAAAGGTGTGGACGTGACAGAAGATGTGCTGCCCGACACAGGCAAGGTGGTGATGCTGCTATTCCCCGACTTGAAAGGCGTGAATATCAGCTACTCATTTGATATTACTGAAATAAACGCCCATGCCACAGCGCAGGGCTATAGGGTGTTTGCCGCCACGCCAGCCACAGATGCCGACATACACTGGTGGAACGACATATCCATGGCCTCGTATGGCATCTATCGAATGGACGACAGCGAACTGAAAAGCATAGCCCGCGGCAATCCTGCAGTGGTGGTGGTGGAGAACGGAAAACTGGTGTGGAAACGCACACTTGCATCGCTCGACAAAGACAAGGTGACATCTGAAAAATTCCCCGTGCGTGCCTATAATTCAGATTATCACCCCGATGAAGTGCTCAAAAAACTGGTAAGGCTGTTTGTGCTTGCGCTCATAGCATTGCTTGTGGTGAACCGCAGCCATGTGCTGGTGCTGCTCATGTATCGCTTGACTCGAAAAAAAGCAAAGAAAGCGCCTGCGCCGGATCAGCAGAATCAAACCTCACAGCAATGACGCTGGCGGCAGTGGCCCATGCGTGTGGAAAATGAATAGTGGCTGCTGATAGAATAGAGACAATGGGCCACCAGCTCTCTGGTGGCGGAAAATAGTGATAAAGAATGATAAAAAGTTTGGTATATTCCACCAGCACAAGTAACTTTGCATAGAATTTCTGCATTTTGCATCAAGCACAAGAATAAGAACATACTATTTATAACAAAATATTTTATTTAATCCATTATGAGAAAAAATATTGTAGCAGGCAACTGGAAGATGAACACCACAGTTGCTGAAGGCGTACAGCTCGCAAAGGAAGTGAATGAGGCAGTGGCTGCTGCTGGTGAATTGAAGTGTGATGTAGTGATTGGCGTTCCTTTCACTCACCTTACCTCAGTGAAGAACGTGATCGACATCAACAAAGTGGGTCTTTCGGCAGAAAACTGCGCCAACAAAGAAAAAGGTGCCTACACTGGTGAAGTGAGCGCTGCCATGGTGGCTTCAACTGGCGCTAACTATGTGATTCTCGGTCACAGCGAACGTCGTGAATACTACAACGAAACTCCAGAAATTCTGAAGGAAAAGGTTGACTTGGCACTTGCCAATGGCCTGAAGATTATTTTCTGCTGCGGTGAGAGCCTCGAACTTCGCAACGCTGGCACTTATGAAGAATTCATCAAGGCTGAATTGAAGGACTCTCTGTTCCACCTCAGCGCAGAGCAGTTTGCCAACATCGTGATTGCTTACGAGCCAATCTGGGCTATCGGCACTGGTGTGACCGCTACAAGCGACCAGGCTGAAGAAGTGCATGCATTTATCCGCTCATTCATTGCAGAGAAATATGGCGAGACTGTGGCCAACGACACCACAATCCTCTATGGCGGCAGCTGCAAGCCAGGCAATGCTCCTGAGCTCTTTGCAAAGCCAAACATTGATGGTGGCTTGATTGGTGGCGCTTCACTGAAGGCTGCCGACTTCATGGGCATCGTTACTGCTTTCTAATTAAAGCCGTTACGCTGCGCCATGCAGCCACTTAGGCTACATAAAATTGGCTACAATGATAAATTTTTACTATCTTTGTAGCCAGTTTTGTTTTTAATGCTTTTGTGAGAGGCTGTTTGTAATATTTGTCAAAAAACCAGAAGGTTTCCTCTGCTGAAATCACTCCTGTATCACTCAAATAGATAAAATTTCAAACATGCTTCTATGCTTTTTAAAAGTTATGGCTATGAAAAAGTTAAGCAACGGAATTTTTAGTCGCTCTTTTGCCTCGGCATTGTTGGTGGCAGCGTTTTGCTTCACATCGGCGGTGGCGCAAGTGAGCGTGAACGCACCTCGAGGGCTTTCAAACAGAAGCAGCTCGGAGATGACGGGCAAAAAGCCGGCATCTGCTGCGCCGTCGCACGCGTCTGCGTCAACTCCAGCCTCAGCACCGTCGCATACGGCTACTAAAAGTCAGCGCCACAAGTCGTACGGCACCACGCCAAAGCAGATGAGGCGAGGAACCGCTGTGGCTGCAGATGGGTCGATGTCGGGAACTTCCATAGTGGGGCAGTTCACGGGCTACAGAGTGCAGGTGCTTTTCACATCGGCAAAAAATGGACGAGCTTTAGCCCAGCAGCGAGCCAAGAAAATAGCATTGAAATATCCGCAGTATCGCGCATACATGTCGTATGTGGCCCCTCGCTGGCGTTTGCGCTTCGGCGACTTTAAGACCTACAACGAGGCAAAGTCGTTGGCTCGGCTCATAAAGCGCTCATTCCCTGAAATGCGCGCAGATGTGGTGATTGTTACCGACAAGGTGAATAAGTTTAAATGATAATAGCGTCAGTGGCAATCCGAATTTAGAATCGTATTATAAAATGATGGAGAATAAAAATAAGCTTTCCAATCAAGAATTAATTGAAAAAATAGCAGGTCACTATAAAGCCATTCTTGAGCTGATAGGTGAGGACCCTGACAGAGAAGGGCTTAAAAAAACGCCTATGCGCGCAGCAAAGGCACTGCTCGAAAACACTGTGGGCTACGACCATTCGGGTAAGGAGATGATCAAGGCTGCTGTGTTTGAGCACCCAGGCTCGCAGATGGTGATAGTGAAGGATATAGAGTTTTACTCCTTGTGTGAGCACCATGTTCTGCCTTTCTTTGGAAAAGTGTCGATTGGCTACATTCCTGATGGCAACATCGTGGGGCTGAGCAAACTTGCCCGGATGGTGGATGTGTATGCCCGCCGACTTCAAGTGCAGGAACGGCTCACGGCTGAGGTGTGTGATGCGCTTGCCCAGTCGTTGCCCAATAAGGGGGTGATTGTGCGCTGTGAGGCTGCCCATTTGTGCATGAAGATGAGGGGTGTGGAGAAGCAGGAAACCACCACTGTGACGGTGGACTATTGTGGCGAATTTGAAAATGCCGCCCTGCGGAATGAGTTTTTTGAACTTTTGAAGTGAAAAAACGGCAGAGTTTACTTCTTTTTTGCTTAAAAATTTTGTAATTTCAATTTAAACCACTAATTTTGTACCCGCAAACAAGAGAGCATTGCTCTTTAGTTATGCGAAACGCGAAAATAGCTCAGTTGGTAGAGCACGACCTTGCCAAGGTCGGGGTCGCGGGTTCGAGTCCCGTTTTTCGCTCCACGAGATCTTTAAGGGGCAGGCCTTTAGGG
>JBNMJK010000038.1:0-25845 GCA_050873765.1 Sodaliphilus sp. | reverse complement strand
TGATGAAGGAAAGTGGTGTGGTGGAACGCTTGAGCAAAACTGCACAGAATGAGCTTAACAATATTGTGGTAATCTGCCTTGGCCTTACAGTGGGCGCAACTGCTTCAGCAAGTTCGTTCATGAACTTCCAAACCATCGGCATTCTTTGCGTGGGCGTAGTAGCCTATGGTATTGGCTCTGCTTCTGGCGTGCTGATGGCTAAGATTATGAACATCTTCTTGAAAGAGAAAATCAATCCGCTTATTGGCTCCGCTGGTGTGAGCGCCGTGCCTATGGCAGCTCGCGTTAGCCAGATGGAGGGCGCTAAATCAGACCCTCGCAACTTCTTGCTCATGCATGCTATGGGCCCGAATGTGGCAGGTGTGATTGGCTCTGCAGTGGCTGCAGGTATTCTCCTCAGTTTCTTGGGCTAATATTATAATACATAATATTTGTATGTGACATGGACGGCATTTTCCGTCCATGTTTTTTTATTTATACAGTAGCATTCAGTAACTTTGTAAACAATTCTTATTATTATTTCATATAGTCAATATATTATAAAGTGATAGTGATATGGCTGAACCAAAAAAATATAGGTTGGGGTTAGCTCTTGGTGGTGGCGGTGCAAAAGGCTTTGCCCACCTTGGCGTGCTTAGGGCTTTGGAAGATTTCGGCCTTAAGCCAGATGTCATTGCAGGGTGCAGTGCCGGCAGTATTGTTGGCTCTTTTTATTCAGCAGGTTTTACTGCAGATGACATCATCACCATATTTAGTGAAGTGAAGAAATCTACTTTTGGCAAAGTGACCATACCAACTTCTGGCTTGTTCTCCCTCTCAAAATTTGAAAACTTTCTTGAGCAGAAATTGCCGTTTCAGCGTATAGAGGAATTGCCGTTGCCCAATATTATTACTGCCACATCGCTCGACACCTATTCAGAAGTGGCTTTCACAGAAGGTCCTTTGGCTAAGTGCATCACCGCATCGTGCAGCTTGCCTGTGGTGTTTCAACCAACCGTGATTGATGGCAAAACCTACGTTGATGGTGGTGTACTTCACAATTTGCCTGCTTTTGCACTGCGTGAATGTTGCGACTATGTGCTTGGCATTGTAGTGAGCCCGCTCAACAAGTCGCCGTTTAAAAACACACTCGCAGATATTGGCTATCGCTCTTATAGGCTAATGACCACTCGCAACACATTTGAAGATATGCGCATTTGTGACGAGGTTATCACTGTGGATTCGATGAAAGGACGTGGCACGTTTGGCTTTGCTTATATGAAAGAGAATGCAAAGGAAGGCTATTTTTCAGCCATGAAAGTTTTGGTCAATTCCCCACTTTTAAAGAAACTTAGAGATGAACAAAAATAATAAAGCGGTCATTTATCAACTTTTCCCCCGATTGTTTACAAATACCAATGCCGCAAATGTATTCAATGGCACTATTGAGCAGAATGGCGTAGGTAAAATGAATGATATCGATTCCACCGTGTTTCGGGCGTTAAAGAATTTTGGCGTTACACACGTTTGGTACACAGGCGTTATCGAGCATGCCACTAAAACCGACTATAAAAAGTATGGCATTAAATCATCAAACCCACATGTGGTGAAAGGTAATGCGGGTTCTCCTTATGCCATTCGCGACTATTACGACATTGATCCTGATATTGCCGTCGATGTGACGAACCGTATGCAGGAATTTATCCACCTTGTGACACGCACTCACAGCGAGGGACTGAAGGTGATCATTGATTTTGTGCCAAACCATGTGGCGAGGGAGTATCATTCTGATGCTAAGCCACCCCAAGTAGAAGACTTGGGCGCTACCGACAACCAGGGCATGTTTTTTTCTCCATCAAACAACTTTTACTATATAACTGACAAAGCTTTTGCACCAGAGATTGATTTGGGCAATGGTGATGACAGGTATGTTGAAATGCCCGCTAAAGCCACCGGAAACGACTGCTTTAATGAGCACCCAGGCGTGAACGACTGGTATGAGACGGTGAAACTGAACTATGGAGTGGATCCTTGGAACGGAAGCCATCACTTCTTCCCTACCCCCTCCACATGGGAGAAAATGTGTCAGATTCTTTTATTCTGGGCTTCAAAAGGTGTAGACGGATTCAGGTGCGATATGGCGCACATGGTGCCAGTTGATTTCTGGCATTGGGCTATAGCAAAAGTGAAGTCTGTTTATCCCGATGTGATTTTCATTGCAGAGCTGTATGATGTGAACCTTTACGATAATTATATCCATTATGGGGGATTTGACTATCTTTACGATAAAGTGAACCTTTACGACAGACTCTGTGGCATCGTGAAATATGGAGCATCGGCTTCATCATTGACCGAATGTTGGCAAAGAATAGATGGCCTCCAGTCGCACATGCTCAATTTCTTGGAAAATCACGACGAGCAGCGTGTGGCCTCAGTCCAAATGTTTGGTTCTCCAGAAATGGCATTTCCTGCCTTGATTGTGTCAGCCACAATGTCAACTGCTCCATTTATGATATATCAAGGCCAGGAACTTGGAGAACCAGCAAAAGGAGCTATGGGTTTCTCTGGCGACGACGGGCGCACGTCTATTTTTGATTATTGCTCCATTCCCTCATTGGTGAGGTGGTACAACAATGGTAATTGCGGATTGCAGAAATTAAATAACAAGGAACGGAAAATCAGAGCCTTCTACAGTAAGATACTGCGTATGTGCAGTCAGGAGAAATCTATTTCAGAAGGAGCGTTTTTCGACCTTATGTATGTGAACTATCATCGTATTAATCCAGAAAGGCAATATCTTTATTTACGCCATTATGAGTCAGAAACGCTGCTCATTGCTGTGAATTTTGACACAGAGGATTGTTCTGCACATATATCTATTCCGCAGCACGCTTTCACCATTTTGGGAATAGAAAGCGGTGTGCGATTCATGAAAGAGCTGGTTTCTGGCAAGCAAAAAACGGCGAAATTTTCCCCCGACAGCGATTTTGAACTTCGCATACCACCACATTATGGCGTGGTGTGGAAAATTATGAAATAGCCATTTTTATTTTCTACAAAAAAGTTGATGTTTCTCAACTATTAATTGTAACTTTGTATAGTTATTTATATCCTACTACACTTATGAACAATTCGTACAAAATCTTTTCAGGTACCAATTCTCGCTATCTGGCAGAGCAAATGTGTAAACATTTAGGTATTGAATTGGGAAAAATGAACACCATGCGCTTTTCTGATGGAGAGTTTGCCGTTTCTTTTGAAGAGTCGGTCCGTGGTTGTGACGTGTTCCTTGTTCAGTCCACTTTCCCTAATAGCGACAACTTGATGGAGCTCCTCCTCATGATTGATGCGGCAAAACGCGCTTCGGCAAGAAGCATTGTGGCCGTGATTCCTTACTTTGGCTGGGCTCGTCAAGACCGCAAAGATAAGCCACGTGTTTCTATCGCTGCCAAGCTCGTTTCCGACTTGCTCACGACAGCAGGTATTGATCGCTTGATCACCATGGATCTCCATGCCGATCAAATTCAAGGGTTCTTCAACGTGCCAGTTGACCACCTCTATTCCTCATCAGTCTTCGTTCCTTATATTCAGTCGCTTGCGCTAAAGGACATGGTGATTGCTTCACCAGATGTGGGTGGTGCAAAGCGCGCTAACGGCTATGCCAAGTATTTCCATTGCCCGATGGTGCTTTGCCACAAACAACGTGCAAAAGCCAATGTGGTGGCCGATATGACCATTATTGGTGATGTGAAAGGTAAAGATGTGGTGTTGGTTGACGATATGATTGACACAGCTGGCACTATTTGTAAAGCCGCTGATTTGATGAGGGAAAATGGCGCGCGCTCAGTTCGCTGCCTTGCTTCACACGCTCTGATGAGCGGCCCTGCCGTGGAGCGCATCAATAATAGCGCACTGGAGGAAGTGATGCTGACCAATTCAATCCCATTTGATGCGTCGAAGTGTGACAAGGTGTCGGTAATCAGTATAGCAGAACTCTTTGCAAATACGATTAACTGCATCAACAACAATCAGCCAATCAGCAACTTCTACCTCTTTAAGTAAAGAGGTCGTTGAATAAAAATATTATCTCTTCATTAATTAAGGGTGGTTCTTTAAGAATCATCCTTTTTTCTTGTATATTTGACATTTAACCTTGCCACACTTATAAATATTGATAATTCTGTGCATTATGTTGTTTTAGACAGATTTTGATGAATATAAATTCTTTTTTTGATTTTCTTGCCAATTTTTAAGATTATTACTAACTTTGGTACAAGGAAATATACCTTCAGAATACATAGTTATTTATTTTTATATTAACTAATTAATTAACAACAAATTACACTAACTAAAAACGGATGCTTTATGAAAAAAGTTTTCTTAGCATTGGCTTTGTGTATGTCATTTAGTGGATTTGCACAGGTGTTGAAAGTAACCTCTGTTGAGAAGGTTAACACACCAGCAAACCCTATGGCCACTGTTGCTGCAATTAGTCCAATGGGCGACTATCTGTTGCTCTCCGACAATGCCAACAAGGGTCTCACTAAATTTGACTTGAACACTAATCAAGCCACAAAAATCACTGATGCTCCTGGAGCAGGATTTGATGTGCAAGTGTCACAAGACGGCAACACTGTCGTTTATCGTGAAAACTCTTTCACCTCTAACCACCTTCGCCAGGTGTCGTTAAAGTCGGTAAACCTTGCTTCTGGTGAGGTTTCTAATCTTGTAGCCCCAACTCGCGATCTTCAAGGCGTGGCAGTGCAAGGTGCTACAGCTTTGGCTGTAAACAAAGGTAAGCTCTCTGCAAAGGCTTTTGGCGCAAATGCTGCCAAGGCCGCTGCTCCAGTGCTTTCAATCAACAACCGTCAGCTGATGATCACCCGCAATGGTAAGACCTCTGTGTTCTCACCTAACGGTAAGAATTTCAGCTACATTTGGCAATCAGTATCTCCCGACGGAACAAAGGCACTTTATTTCGTTTGTGGCGTAGGTGCATTTGTTTGCGACCTTAACGGCCAGAATGTGAAGTCGCTTGGTCTCGTTCGCGCACCACAATGGTACGACAACAACACCGTGGTGGGTATGCAAGACGTTGACAACGGTGAATTCATTCTTTCATCAAAGATTGTGGCAGTCACCCTTGATGGCGTGATGCAAACTCTCACCTCCGACGACACTATCGCCATGTATCCATTTGCTTCTGCAGCAAGCGGCAAAATCGCTTTCTCAACTCCTGCAGGTGAAGCATATATTATTAACGTTGCTAAATAATGATTACAGCTATGAAGAAGATTTTATTACTTGCATCGGCTGCAATCATGGCAGCTGGCGCTATGCAGGCTAAAACTGCAGATGAAGTGCGCATTTACATCAACCCTGGTCATGGTAGCTGGGGACCTAACGACCGTCCATGCGCCACTATTCCTTACCCAAACCTTCAAGAAACTGGCATGCCCGATACTTGTGGCTTCTATGAGTCGAACACCGACCTTTGGAAAGGCCTGAAGATGGGTGAAGTGCTTGAAAAGATGGGCGTTAAGCACGAAAATATTATGTATTCTCGCGTAAAGAATGGCCCATACCCTTATGTGAAGGGTGCAGCTGATGCAGAGAAGTACAACCGCAACCTCTCTGAAATTTGCCGTGAGGTTGACGCCAACAATATGGATATGTTCATCTCTATCCACTCAAATGCGGCTGCTGAAGGCACTACCACCAACTATCCACTTTACCTCTATCGTGGTAAAGACGGAAAGGAGAATGAAGGCAATGCCGGCAGCTATGATATGTGTGCCGCTTCTTGGCCTCGCCACTATATGGATGAAATTGATCCTCATTCCTACTATAGCCGTACAAATATGAATATCCGTGGTGATATTTCTTTCTATGGATCTTCATATGAAACCACTACCAGCAAGGGTACATTTGAAGGATACCTTGGTGTTCTTCGCCATGGCACTCCTGGTTTCTTGGTGGAAGGTTACTTCCACACTTACCAGCCTGCACGTCACCGCGCATTGAATATGGATTATTGCCATATGGAAGGCGTTGGTTATGCTCGTGGTGTATGCGACTACTTCGGTCTTACCCAAGAAACCACTGGTTACATTATGGGTACAGTGAAAGACCTTCACGAAAAGATTGTTAATAGCCTCTACAAGTATGCTCCAGGCACCGACGACCAGTGGCTTCCTCTCAATGGCGCAGTGGTGACATTGAAGAAGGACGGTCAAGTGGTGAAGACTTACACTTGCGACCAGAACTGGAATGGTGTGTTTGTGTTTGAAGGTGTTGCTCCTGGCGACTACACTTTAAGTGCTTCTTGCGAAGGCTACAAAGACATCTTTGAAGAAGAGCCTATTACTGTAAAAGCAAACGAAACCAGCTATGCAAAGCTCCATCTTGAGAATCTCAATTTTGTGCCAGAAGAGGTGGTTTATGAAAACTATCCTACTCCAGTTCAGCCAAGCTACCTGAAGCTCGCAGAGTCTTACAATTTCACTCAGGATGCAGGCACTGCATTTGAATTGCAAGGCAACGTTAAGCGTACAATCGTTCGTGGCGACAGCACAGTAGTTCTTACTGATGCTCCTGCAGTTTACCTCATCAACAACAAGACTATGACACTGGTTAAGCAACTCAGCCTTAACGGTATCAATCCTGTTGACACAGAAAATCTTGGTTCTTACAGCAGCTTGAGCGATATCGCCTTCACTGCCGATGGTCAACTCGTTGGTGTAAACAACGTGCGTTGTCAGTTTAATGATAGTCAAGTTGACGAAGGCTACAAGCGTGGTACCCTTTACTTCTATAAGTGGGCTACTTTCGATGATGACCCAACCGTTTGGTTCACCAGCCAAAGTTCAGCTAACTTCTACCGTGCTGACATGGGTGCTACACTCGCAGTAAGCGGTCCTGCAAAAGATTGTGAGGTTGTGACTACTGGTGTAACATCTGGCAGCTCACGTGCTCTCCGCTTCTTTGTGGTCAATGTGAACGATAATGAAGTGGTGTCTGAACATTTCACAGAAAAGACTCTTTCAGCTGATGGCACATTCACTCTTTTAAAACAAGGTGATGACATCCAGCTTAATGTGTCTCCACTCAACGACCACCGTTACATTCTCAACGGTAGCCTTTGCGCTCCATTTGAATTTGAACCTGCCGCTACTTCCAATACCGACAGCCAAGTGATTGGCACTTTCAATGATGAGGAAATCGGTCGTTCATCAAAGGGCTTGGCATTCTTCAAATATGCAAAGCGTGTGCTTATGACAGCTCCTGCATTCAGTGGTGGTTTTGTTTCTGCCATTAAGGTTTACGACATCACCGATGGTCTTCAGAATGCCACTTTGGTTACAACTATTGGTACCGTTCTTGAGCCTGTTGCTTATGCAGCAAAGAAGGCTCCTTCTATGAAAGCTACATTCACAGCTTCCGGCGCAAGTGTTAATGGCACAGATATGAATCTTTATCTTGCTGGCAACAACACTATCGTTAAGTTCACTACAACCGGTGTGGTGCAACCTCTCTACCGTGGCGAATATGCTTATGACCTGAACTACGAAGAAACTAATGAAACTTACACCTTTAAGTATAAATCTACTGGTGATGTGGAAAGTGGTTCGCTGATTCTTAAACCAGTTGATGGTGGTGAATCCATTGTTCTGCCGCTCGCTAATATTGTTAAGGGCGACAATGATGTTGTTCTCAACAAGGGTGACTATAGTGGTAAGTACAACTGGGAAGTGAAGCTCGACAACCCTTCAATTCCTACTGTTTCTCAAATCTTCAGCTATAAGCCAGCAAATGATGGCGCTTCCTACTGCTCACGTGGTTTGACAATCGACCAGAACCCAATGAGTGACTTCTTCCAGAGCATCTATGTTTCTAATCCTTATGGAAAGAAGGGTATCTACAGAATCAACCCATCTCTTGAGGTGGTGAATGATGGCGCTCCTTATCTTACCGATGAGTTTGCTACTGGCAACACTGCATCTCCATTCCGTATGGGCGTGAATCCAAACAATGGCTATGTGTATATTGCTGACTGGAGCGACGCTCATAGTGGTATCTATGTGATGAACCCTGCTGAACCTGCAACAGCTACTCCATTCTTCGATGGCACTCGTGAAAGCTCTGGCCTTATCAAGAATGCTGCTGGTGAAGCTATCGGTGGTAGCTCTACAAGCGTGGCATTCGTGGGTGAGGGCGAAAACACTAAACTGATCTCCTTCCAGGAAGACTGCCCAGCAGGCAATGCAAGCAACCTCGTGTCTGTATATAACATTGGTAACAATGTGACTACCGACAAGGCTCCTGTTGCTACTCTTCCAACCGTATCAGGCAAGATGCTGAACACTAATGTAGAAATTGTTCCTCTGGAAAAAGGTATGTTCGTGTCACAAGTTCGTGGTACTGGCAACAACACTACTGGTGTGCCAGCGTTTGTTTACACTGACTACGAAGACAACATTCTCTTGAATTCTGGTGACATCGAAGATCTTGATGGTAACTATGGTGCAGGTCTTGCAATCAATTCCGACCTGAATACATTAGCCGTGGCTACTGGATATCCATACATCAACATCTACAGTGTAGAATGGAATGACAATGTTCCTTCACTCAAATTCCAATACACAATTGATGCATATACTGGTAGTTCTTCAATCATCAACCAGATTCGTTTTGATAAGGCTGGTAACCTCTTCTTTGCTGATGCTAAGAACGGCTTGTTTGGCGTGACCCTACCAAAAGATGCCCAGGCTGTGATTACTCCATCTAAGTACATCTTCGATGCTTCTCCTGCAACAGGTGTGAATGATGTGAATGTGAACAAGACTGTGGCTGGCGTTAAGTACTATAACACATTAGGTGTAGCTTCTTCTACTCCATTTGAAGGCGTTAACATCGTGGTTACTACTTACACCGATGGCACTCAAAGTTCTATTAAAGTTATCAAGTAATTCCCATTACTGATACCTAAATAATTATTGACCGTCTCCTTCATGGGGGCGGTCTTTTTTTGCTATGTTAATACGGCCTGTTTTTTTGATTTGCTGAAATCCAAATAATTGCGTAAATTTGTATGTTTAAAAGCATTGTTATTTGGCAGATGTTAAAAAAAAGTACACTTGAGAATATTATCAGTAAAGATTTAGCCGCTATTTGGTCGATTCTTACTCCAGATGAGCGTCGCTTGATTGCTGATAATTTTCATATTCACACATTTAAGAAGAATCAGATTATCTACGCAGAGAAAGACGACCCTGTGTATTTATGGTGTCTTTTGAAAGGAAAGGTGAAATTATTTAAAGATGGAATGGGTGGCCGGCAGCAGATTCTTCGCCTGTATCGTCCAATACAATATTTTGGTTATAGAGCTTTTTTTGCAAGCGAACCTTACGTTTCCAGTGCTTCTGCCTTTGAACCCTCCACACTTGGTGCCATACCGATGACTCTCGTGAAAGAGTTGATTGACCAAAATCGAGATTTGGCTTGGTTCTTTATTCATGAGCTGTCGAAGAATCTGGGAGGTAGCGATACAAAAATTGTGAATCTCACACAAAAGCATATCCGAGGCCGGCTTGCAGAGGCTATAATAGCACTGACCGACAATTACGGTTTTGAGGACGATGGTGAAACACTTAAAATTTATATGGCTCGCGAAGATTTGGCCAACTTGTCGAATATGACCACGAGCAATGCCATTCGCACCCTGTCGGCCTTCTGCCAAGAGCGTATTCTCACGGTTGACGGGCGCAGAATTAAAATTCTTAATCCAGAGGCTTTGCGTAACATTAGTAAATTTGGTTGATTTATGATTATTGCCCAGCAAAAACGAAAAGAAAACATTGCCGAATACCTACTATATATGTGGCAAGTGGAGGATTTGATCAGAGCTTACCATCTTGATATAGATGAGATCTATAAGAATATCATATCTAAATATCCGGTTGATGACTCCAAAAAAGCCGAGATTAAAGACTGGTATGAGTCGCTTATCAAGATGATGGAGCTTGAGCATGTGAAGGAAAAGGGTCACTTGCAGATTAATAAAAATGTCCTTATCCGCTTGACCGATTTGCATCTTCAACTGCTTAAATCTCCTAAATATCCCCAGTATGGAGCACAGTTTTATCAAACACTCCCCTACATAGTGGAACTTCGCTCTAAATCAAAATCGGGAGAGCAGGTTGGTGAACTTGAAACCTGCTTTAACGCACTTTATGGCATATTGATGCTGCGACTGCAAGGAAAGAAAATTTCAGAGGGCACACAGAAGGCTGTATCTCAGATTTCCTATTTTATAGGTATGCTCGCCGCTTACTATAAAAAAGATGAGGAGAAACCCCTTTTCGGCGACGACGATGAATAATAAATAGCAGATATAATTTTAACGATGGCGAAAACAATACTTATCACTGGGGCTAATGGCCAGCTTGGCAATGAAATGCGTTTAGCTCTTCAGCACTGCACTGAGTTCTCCCCTATTTTCACAGATGTTCAGGAACTTGATATCACTTCAAAAGAGGCAATCGATACATTTTTTGACAACCATCAAATTCACTATGTGGTGAATTGTGCGGCATACACAGCTGTAGACAACGCTGAGGATAACAAAGAATTATGTGAGCGTTTGAATGCCGACGCTGTAGAGTATCTTGCTGAGGCTGCTCGTCGCCATCAGGCAAAAATGATTCAGATATCCACTGATTATGTGTTTGATGGGCGCAACTATCGGCCATATCGTGAGGACGATACGCCTTCTCCACGTTCAGTGTATGGGAGCACAAAGCTTGACGGTGAGCAGCGATTGCTTTCCATTTTGCCCGATGCTGTGATATTTCGCACCGCATGGCTCTACTCACCCTTTGGCAAAAATTTTGTGAAAACCATGCTTTCTTTGGGACGAAGCAAAGATCACTTGTCGGTGATATTCGACCAAGTGGGCACACCCACTTATGCCAAAGATTTGGCAAATGCCATTATGCATGCATTGCAATCAAGCCAATGGCACGCTGGCGTGTATCATTTTAGCGACGAGGGCGCCATTTCATGGTACGACTTCACAAAGGCTATCCACCGTATAGCTGGTATTACTTCCTGTGAAGTGACACCATGCACTACGGAGCAATATCCTACGAAGGCTACCCGACCACATTACAGCGTGCTCGACAAGTCGAAATACAAAACCACCTTTGGCGTGGCTATCCCCTATTGGGAAGATAGCTTAAGGGAATGTATTAACAGAATAGAAATTAAATAACACATACAGTTTTACAGTGGCAAATTTATTAGAAGAAATTAAAAAGAGACGCACGTTTGCTATCATTTCACACCCTGATGCGGGTAAAACCACCCTTACAGAAAAGTTACTTCTTTTTGGTGGCGCAATCCATGTTGCAGGCGCTGTAAAGTCAAACAAAATAAAGAAAACCGCAACCAGCGACTGGATGGAAATTGAAAAGCAGCGCGGTATCTCTGTGGCAACCTCTGTTATGGGATTTGAGTATGAGGGCTATAAAATCAATATCCTTGACACCCCTGGCCACCAAGACTTCGCTGAAGACACTTTCCGAACTCTTACAGCTGTTGATAGTGTGATTATTGTAGTGGACGTGGCAAAAGGTGTGGAGCAGCAAACTCGACGCTTGATGGAGGTGTGCCGTATGCGCAACACGCCTGTGATCATCTTTGTGAATAAGATGGACCGTGAAGGGCGTGATCCTTTCGACATCTTAGACGAATTGGAGAGCGAACTTAAAATTTCTGTGCGTCCCTTGAGCTGGCCTATTAACGAAGGCGCTAACTTTAAAGGAGTGTATAATATTTATGAGCACAATTTAAGTCTTTTTGCGGCAGATAAGCAACGCGTATCGGAGCGTGTCGATATTAGTGATATCAACGACCCCGTTATTGACGAAACTGTTGGAGCTGATGATGCACAGAAGTTGCGAGCCGACATAGAGCTGATTGATGGTGTGTATCCGGAATTTGAAGTAAGCGACTACCTTGATGCCTTGGTGGCTCCCGTTTTTTTTGGTTCGGCACTGAATACGTTTGGAGTGAAAGAGCTGCTCGACTGTTTTATTCGTATAGCACCATCTCCACGACCAGTTCAAGCAGTGGAGCGTGTTGTGAAGCCCTCCGAGGAGAAATTCACCGGTTTTGTGTTTAAGATTCATGCCAATATGGATCCTAACCATCGTAGCTGTATCGCCTTTGTGAAGGTTTGTTCCGGCGTGTTTCATCGTAATCAATACTATCACCATGTGCGCAGCAATAAGCAGGTGCGTTTTGCCGCTCCTACCGCATTTATGGCACAAAAGAAGGAAGTCATTGATGATGTTTATCCCGGTGATATAGTGGGTTTGCCCGACAATGGCATTTTTAAGATAGGCGACACACTCACAGAAGGTGAGATCCTTCACTTTAAAGGATTGCCGAGCTTCTCTCCAGAGATGTTTAAATATATAGAGAATACCGACCCTATGCGCACAAAGCAACTTAATAAAGGCATTGAGCAGCTTATGGACGAAGGTGTGGCACAGTTGTTTATCAATCAGTTTAACAACCGCAAGATTATCGGCACTGTAGGCCAACTGCAATTTGAGGTGATACAGTATCGTTTGCTGCATGAATATGGCGCAAGTTGCCGTTGGGAACCCATTCATTTATATAAGGCTTGCTGGATTGAAAGCGACGACAAGGAGGCTCTTGATGCCTTTAAGCGGAGAAAACAGCAATATATGGCCTTGGATCGCGATGGCCGTGATGTGTTTTTAGCAGATTCTTCCTATGTGCTTGATATGGCGCAGCAAGACTTTCCAAAATTGAAATTCCACTTCACTTCTGAATTTTAATTTTGGCGAATTTGCTATAAAAATGATTTTCAATTAACTTTGCCATAAATATTATTTATAAATAATTATGAACACAGATGTCTTAACTCAGCTATATACCCAATATGTGGGTAGTGAGCCATTAGAGGTGGCTCAGCTTCCCGCATCGGGCTCAAATCGCCATTACTTCCGCCTCACTGGTCCACAGTCGATTATAGGTGTGATTGGCGAACTTCCAGAAGAAAACCGCGCGTTTCTCTACATGGACAAGCATTTTCTGAATCAGGGATTACCCGTGCCAAAAGTGTATGCAGAGAGTGATGATAAAATGGCTTATCTTCAAGAGGACTTGGGCGACACTATCCTGTTTAACGCTATTGAAAAAGCGCGTAAAACTTGTGTATATGGTGAGGAAGAGAAGAAACTTCTGTCGAAAACAATTCGCCGTTTGTGTGAATTTCAGTTCAAAGGCGCAGATGGAATGGACTTCTCATACTGCTACCCTGCTCCAGAATTTAACTCCCGCTCCATTTTTTGGGATCTGAACTATTTCAAATATTGCTTTTTAAAGGCCACAGGTCTGGAGTTTAACGAGGGCAAACTTGAAGACGATTTTCAGCATTTGTCTGATGTGCTGCTCCGAAGCAATTCAGCCACATTCATGTACCGTGATTTCCAGTCACGCAATGTGATGATAAAAGATGGTGAACCCATGTTCATTGATTTTCAAGGAGGCCGTAAAGGACCGTTCTTTTATGATGTGGCATCATTCTTGTGGCAGGCAAAAGCTAATTTCCCCGACAGCTTACGTCGAGAATTGCTTAAGGAGTATATCGATGAACTGAAAAAGTATAAGTTCGTGGACGATGAGTACTTCTACTCACAACTCCGTCACTTCGTACTTTTCCGCACCCTACAGGTGCTCGGCGCTTATGGCTTCCGTGGTTATTTTGAGAAAAAGCCTCACTTTATGCAGAGTGTGCCCTATGCTATTAACAACCTCCGTGCATTGCTCCGTGAGCCTTACGTTGAGTATCCATATCTTACAAGTGTTTTGAAAAACCTCGTGAATATGTCGCAGTTTACCGATGATTTGCAGAAGCACATGCTCACCGTGAAAGTGATGAGCTTTGCTTACAAAAAAGGTATTCCAAACGACAATTCTGGAAATGGCGGCGGATATGTGTTCGACTGCCGTGCTTCAAATAATCCAGGCAAATATGACCGCTACAAGCCCTATACAGGTCTTGATGAACCTGTAATCAAGTTTTTGGAGGACGATGGTGAAATTCTCACATTCCTTGATCATGCCTATGCTTTGGTAGATGCTTCAGTTAAGCGATATATTGAACGTGGCTTCACCAATTTAATGGTGTGCTTTGGCTGCACTGGCGGTCAGCACCGCTCTGTATATAGTGCGCAGCACATGGCTGAACACATTCACAAGAAGTTTAACGTGAAAGTGGAACTTGTTCACCGCGAGCAGAACATAGAGCAAGTGTTCACTCCTGTTCAAAAGTAGCTGATAGAAAGATGAAAGCATTGATTTTTGCAGCAGGCTTAGGCACTCGCCTTCGTCCTCTTACCAATGATCGCCCTAAAGCTCTTGTGGAAGTGGGCGGTAAAACCATGCTGGAACGAGTGATAACCCATTTAGCTGATTGTGGCGTAGATGATTTCACCATTAATGTCCATCATTTTGCCGACAAGATAATTGACTATCTAAAGGAACATGAAAATTTCGGACACAGTATTCATATCAGCGATGAGCGTGATCTGCTCCTTGACACTGGTGGCGGTTTGATGAAGGCACGTAAATATCTTGATGGTGATGAGCCTTTTATTGTACATAATGCCGATATTCTTACGGATTTGGATTTGAAGGCAATGTATGATTTTCACTTAAAACATGAGGCTTTGGCCACCTTGCTCGTAAAGAAACGTGAAACGCAAAGATACTTTCTGTTTGACGATAGTCATAGGCTTAAAGGTTGGGTGAACATCAAGACCGGTGAAACTAAACCTAAAGGTTTTGTCTATAACCCAGAGCAGGTGCAAGCTCTCGCTTTTGGAGGTGTTCATGTTATCTCCCCTGCCATATTTTATATTTTAGAAAAATATGCCACAGACAAGGTGTTTTCGATCACCCCCTTTTACACAGAAATGTGTCACGACTATCAGTTCTATGGTTATCAACCCATAAATGCCTACAAATGGCTTGATGTGGGAAAACCTGAAACATTGGCTCAGGCAATTCAGCTTTTCAGGTAATTGAATATAGAGCCACTAACGATAATATATAAATAAATGCGACTGTGCTTCGTTTTGCGCAGTCGCATTTATTTCATTTGTATGGACTATTGTTATATCTGCTAATAACCTTCTGTATCTACTGCTACTGAGTCGTAATCAAAGTCGCTGTCGGGCTCTGCTTCATATGAGTTGCTGTATGGTGTAGGCATTAACGACTTAAGCGACATAAAGAATTTCGGATAATCACCAAATGCCATCTTCTTTCCATCTTTACCGTTGATGTAAAATTTACCTGTATTATGTTTGATGTCGTTTGAGCCAGAGGTGATATACATATTCATACCGTCAAGGTTCAATCCAAACCAGCAACCAGAGAAGTTGTCGTTGAAGAGGCTCTTTGCATCTTCATTGTTGCTTGCGTTCAGCGCAAAGCTGTTGTTCATACCAAATCTGATAATCACGGCGTCTGGTTTTACCTCTGTAGAAATTTGAATTGTGCTGCCACCTTGAAGTTTCAATAAGGAATCGATCAGACTTTTCCATTCATTGGCTTTAGTGGTGGAGATTACCAGCGTGCCCACAAGTGTAGTCATAGGCGAATGAATGTCGCAATCCAAGCCCAGTGCAATAGGACCATTGATTGATTTCACCAAGTCCACCATGTTGGCGTTGCCAAATGACGGATTGTTTGAAGCCATTTGTAATGCACTTTTCACTTGTGCAAATTCAGCCAACTTTTCACCTTTTATGCTCGCACTGGCTATAATCTTGGCTTTGGCAGGCATATATTGGAGGAAGTTGGAAGAGGCGTCGCCTTGAATATCTTTGAGAAGCTTCATGATGTCGGAGTTGTCGTCGGCAAAAAGTTCTGATTTTGTGTTAATCTCATTGTCGGCGAGGCTAACGTTCACACCGCCACCTGTCATGCCTATCAAGAATCCTGAAAGCAATGATGCTTGAGGCTGAAGACCGGTAATGAAATCCATATATGATGGAATATTCACATAGTAGTTGATATCACTGTCGTCGTTAAGCACTTTCGTGATGTCGTCGTTGTCGAGCACGCTTTTCTTTTTTTTGGTAAACAGCTCTTTCACATATTCATCTGCATTCAGGCTGTTGCCGCCAAATATTGCCACAATGTCATCTTTGATAGCAATATTCATATCATGATAAGTGATGATGTCGATATCATCTACTGCTTTGAACTTCTGATTCAGTTCCGTTTCAATGGTGGTTTTAGCTTTTGAGGCATCTTTAGTGGAGGCAAGCATCACCCCCACCACCTGATTCGTGTTGGCGATGTCGCAATAAACGTAAATGTTTGCCGACGGGTCAATCTGTGCGCTCGTCAGTTTCGACATAGTTTTGTCAAATTCCTTCTGATTATCTCCGGGAAAGAGGTTTTTTAATTCGCCAGGCAGTTCCACCTTTCCATTGTCATCTACTTTGATGCCCATATGGTCGATTACTTTTGAAGGATTGACCGACATTACAAATGTGGAATTTTCAGGAATTAATTCCATCATTTTTTTGTTGGTCTGATTGCAAGAAGTGATGGCAATCAGCAAAACAGCAAAAAAAGAAAATTTTAAAAGTTTCATAATAAATGGTTTTTGGGGTTAATTATATTGTTCACTGTTGTCAGTAGTTTGCGAATTCGACTGACATAAGATTTCAAGAAAAGTGATAACGGGATTCTCGTTGTGCATCGAATAGAACATTCCTTCTCCATCGGTTTTGTTCTTAAAGCCGAAGTTGAAGTACGATTCGCCGTTAGGGTCAGCAATTTTTGCATAAAAGCCGATTGGGCATGAGGTGAAACGCTCGCGCACGTCTGGCACATCGTAGTAAAAATCTTCTTCCAGTTCATGGTCAAGTCTGATGGCATATACGATGCTGTCTTGCTGCCCCAGATACACGGGCATGCCCTCATAACTGAAAAGATGCCTTCCGTTTTTCATATAGTCTTCCTGCCCCATAACGGCGGCAAAGCTCACGATTCTGTTCACTATTTCAGTGGCATTCTTCGTTTTGGCAGCAATGGCTATATTCCAATTGTCGTTGGCCACAGATGAAATGTTCACGCCATCGCCTGCGCTTAAAGCTATGGCAATCGGTCCATCTATTGCACTTACGATACTGCGGAAGTCGAGTTTATCCATTGCTGGAAGATTGCTTAGAAGATTTACGCTTTTTCTGATCTGGTCGAGTTTCATCAAGTTTTCACCATTCAAACTCATCGACACAATGTAATTCATAGAAGTGGGTATCACCTTTAAGAATGAAGCATCAGCTTTTGCCATTGTGGCATCTAAGAGTTTTAAATAATCGCTTTGGGCATCAGCCTTAATATAGGCTTCAAACTTTGCTCCTTCTTTTTCAAAATTCATGTGAAATGTCAGAGCCTTGATGTCGGAGTCGGTAAACAGGGTGACAATTGGTATTTTTTTTGTCCACTCTGTAAGCGATTCTGAGTTTGAAACCATATTTTGAATCCCTTTCATGTTAAAATAGGCATTCACGTCATTCTCTTTGTGCAGGGCTTCTGTTATGTCGTTATCATCTGCAATGCCAGTGGACGATTTGTGGAGAATGCTTTGTGCGGTGAGCGCGAGGTTTTCATCAGCGGTTTCTTTCTCCTCATGACCAATAAACACATAGTCGTCATCAATAGCGTAGCTGGTAGAGCCATTTCGAAGAAAATCCACTTTTCCTATTTTTTGAAATTTTTGTCCTGTAAGTTTTTCAATTTCGTTTTTAGCGTTGTCATCATCGTTTACTGCCACAAGAGTAGCAAAGTTGAACGTACTTTTGGGCATGAAGCAATAGATGCAACCATCAGTGTCGATACTTATTTTTTTTAGAAGCGAAATGGCATCGGAGAGGGGTGAAGAGTCGCTGCTGTTGATGAGGTCTTTTAATTTTTGTGGAAAAGAGATATTGCCGTCATCATCTATGAGGTTTCCTTTTTCAACAACGCTTTTCACATAGATACGAACCACTCCCCTGCTATCGGAAGGAATCATTTCTTCAAGATTTTTGTTGATGTCGGAGCATGAATATATGCTTAGCGAGAGCATCAGCACCAAACAGATTTTAATAGTTTTCATTTTACTTACAACCATATAATTTTGATGTTAATACAAATTTAGTATTTTTTTCTTGAAGTAACATTTAAGGCGTCTAATTTTTTGATAATTAATGGCGTTTTGATAGACATTTTTGATGATTGTGCTCATGGCTGATATTTCTTATATCTGAAACTGAAACCATTAGCAATGACTCATCAATATTTAGGCTTGGCAAAGTAATTTGTTTGCCGACTAAAGCATCAACTGCCATTTGCCATGGAATAGCTTGCGTTAGGGTATGCTTGCGTGGTTTGCCATATTGCTAATTTATTAGTAATTTTGAAAATAAAATATGGTATTGATGAATAATAACATATATTTCCCTCCTGAATGGGCTGAACAAGATGCTGTGCTATTGGCATGGCCTCATGCTGCTACCGATTGGCATGATATGCTTGAAGAAGTGGTAGAGTGCTACAAACACATAGCTGAGGCTATTTTGGTCACAGAGCCTTTAATTGTTGTCACTCCAAATGTGGAACAAGCCAAGGCCGACTTGCATGATATAGAGCGTTGTGCGAGCGATAAAATACACTATTATCCTATTCCTACAAACGACACTTGGGCACGCGATTTCGGACCGATTACGGTAATTGAAGATGGCGTGTGCGTGCCTTTAGATTTTAAATTCAACGCATGGGGCATGAAGTTTGCCGCCGATAAGGATAACTTGGTGACCTCACGTCTTGATTTGTGCGAACTTTTTTTGGTGCCGCCAATCAATCATCGTGGGTTTGTGCTTGAAGGTGGCTCAGTAGAAAGTGATGGCAATGGCACACTGATGACCACTTCAAGATGTTTGCTTTCTCAAAATAGAAATGCCGAAATGGGTAAAGATGAAATCACTTGTTACCTGAAAAATGTGTTTGGTGTAAAAAATGTGCTATGGATTAATCATGGTGAAATGCCAGGCGACGACACAGATGCACATATCGACACATTGGCAAGGTTCGCCCCCAATGATGTGATTCTTTATAATGGTGCGGCTTGTCCTGGAGGTGAATTACCAATTTCTCTTGTGCGGAATCTTGAAGCAATGGAAACAGAAATCAAAGAATTTGTGAATGTGGATGGCCATAAGTATCACTTGATGCAACTTCCTGTTCCCGCTCCTATTTATGATGAAGATGGAGAACTGTTGCCTGCCACTTATGCTAATTTCTTGGTTGTGAACCAAAGAGTTTTGGTGCCCACCTACAATCAGCCGTTGAACGATGATTTAGCCTTGAAAATCATTCAAGTAGCTTTCCCCGAACAAGAAGTGGTGGGAATAGACTGCAATGCACTTATTAAGCAACACGGATCACTGCACTGTGTGACGATGCAGTTTCCAAAAAACACTTTGAAATTATGAAAATAGGAATCATACAACAGCACAATACTGCCGACATAGCCGACAATCGTAAGCGTCTTGTTTCTAAGGTAGAAACTTTGGTGAAAAATGGTGCCGAATTAGTGGTACTTCAAGAACTTCACGACTCGCTTTATTTTTGCCAAGTGGAAGATGTGAATCTTTTTGATTTGGCGGTGGAAATACCTGGTGAAATCACTTCATTTTATTCAGAGGTGGCAAAGAAAAATAAAATTGTGCTCGTCACGTCATTGTTTGAAAAGCGTGCCACGGGTCTTTATCATAACACAGCTGTGGTTTTTGACAGTGATGGCACGATGGCGGGTAAATATCGCAAAATGCACATTCCTGACGACCCCGCTTATTACGAAAAGTTTTATTTTTGCCCAGGCGACATAGGGTTTGAGCCAATTCCCACCTCTTTGGGGAAATTAGGGGTGCTTGTATGCTGGGACCAGTGGTATCCAGAGGCCGCAAGGCTCATGGCTTTAAAGGGCGCTAATCTATTAATCTACCCTACTGCTATTGGTTATGAGAGTTCTGATTCTCCCGACGAACAAGAACGCCAGCGTGAGGCATGGACCACCGTTCAGCGTGGCCATGCTGTGGCCAACGGAATTCCGGTGGTGAGCGTTAACCGTGTTGGATATGAGCCTGACCCCTCTGGCCAGACCAACGGCATTATGTTCGGGGGCAGTAGTTTCGTGGCTGGCCCACAGGGCGAATTTCTTTATCGTGCGTCTAACGACACCGAGGAAGAAGCCATCGTAGATGTGGATATGCAGCGAAGTGAAAATGTGCGGCGTTGGTGGCCCTTCCTAAGAGATCGCCGTATTGACTACTATGGTGGCATTACAAAGCGGTTTTTAGATTAAGGATTATATCAACCAAAGGATTTATCATTAAGGGCGATGTTGCGTAATAAGTTCAACATCGCCCTTAATTGTGTTACTGTTTGTTGAAAATTCTTTTTAGGTAGAATTAGAATGTAAAGTGAAGTTGAATTCTTACACCACTTTTGTTGGCTCCAGGTGTGTTGCGATAAGTGAGTCGCCACACGTAATCCACTCTCAAGAAAGTGAAAATATTGTCTAAACCTGCACCAATTTCCATGTAAGGTGTCTTTCCTAATCCGCGGCAGTGAGTTCCAATTGGAAATTGATATAGATCAGTGCTGTAGGCTGGGTCATTTTTCTTGCTCAATGAGCCATAAAGACCTCTGAACGAAACCACTTCTCGTAATTTGAGTTTTTTCAGAATAGGCATATAGTTGAGCAGTGCACCGTTCAGCCAGTAGGTCACGTCCCACGACACATATTGGTCGTTGGCAAATTCCATTGCATTCATCAGCGTGTAGCTTTCTGGCTGAATAGTGTATGAGAGGTTGGCATTTGGAATCAGCAGGTCGGGGTATGCCACCTTGCTCCATATCTTTGCAGCCTTCACAATCACATCGGTATATCCCCATGCCGAGAACCAGAATCTTTTCTGAACCCCAATTTCCGTTTTGTTCACTTCAAATTCGCTCCCAAGAAATCCTTTGGGAAGATAAGTGTGGCTTAACGTGATAATAGGGTTGTCGATGTTGATTGGGAAGCGATACGACCTTGTCTGGACAAACTTTTCACCAGGGGCATAGCGCAGCGTGATGTTGAATCCGGCTTCCTTGTAATTGTTTCTGTTGTTGCCCAATGCATCGGTAAAAGGCAGATACACTGATGCTTCGTGAATGTTGTGCTCGAAGCCAGCGCCCACACTGAATCCATTTTCTAATTCCAGCTTGTAGTCGAATTTTGTTTGGCGTAGATACTGTATCTTATCGTCTTTCTTCCTCTTTAAAAGAAGGAACACGTTGTCTTTACTGGTGTAAAGATAGTGCTGGCCAAGCTGATCCACATCGTAGCTGTGATAGAGTTTTAGTGAATGAATCGGGAATTCGTAGCTGTGATACTTTTTGTTGCGGAAAGAATATTCAAGTTCACCTTGGTATTTAAACTTTTCGTCTTTCAAACCGTAGGCCACATAAAATCTGCCAAACAAACGCGGGTGCAAGTTGGCTGTGGTCATACCTCCTATGCGGAATCGTGTTCCTTCAAGCTCGTCACCGCTCACGATTGTGTTAAGAGGGCCGAAGTCAAATTTGCTGGGGTTGCCAGTAGGCACATATCCTTTCGCCATGACCGACACAAATTTCTCTCCCCAGTAAAACAACTTTGAGCTTCTGAGCTTCTTCAGTAGCGCGCGCATCATATTACCGTCTTGTGCTAATGCCACAGGCCTGTTCTCTTTGAAGTATTCATCGGCGTATTTATTTGCGCCTGGAGCTATGATTTGCTCAGCTTCCTTGCTGAAGATGGTCATATCGGTGGGTTCACTGAAGTTGTGGCCACTATAGTATGTGCTTCTTCGGGCAAACAATTCAGGGCCGATCACTTGAAATTCCATCACCAGGTCGTCGATTACCTTCAGGCGAGATCCGTCTTCGGCCTTTTTGAATTCCTGGTTGATATAAAGGTGTTTCAGATAATTCACGTTGATGGAGCGTGGCACGTTCATCGACAGCTTCTTCAGGAAGCAGGTACTGTCGTTCACAAGAAAGTACATTCGTCCGATGAAACCGAATGAGGCACTGTTGTGAGGCACAAAGTCAATCTCCACACATTTCTCTCCGTCCACAATCGTGGTGTCGTTGAGATAGAATTTATAAAAAGTGGTGCCAATATTCGACAGTGGACTCACAAAGCGGTTTTGCATAAATGTGATATCGTTCTGGAATATATCTATTTCACGGAAAGCGTCGTCCATGAATTTTTTAATGTTTTCAGGGTCGAGTGACTCGTCAAGACCTGCGTGCTGCTGGGCTTCAACGTATTCTTTGTGTGTGCTTGGGTGCTTTCTGAAATATTCGGTGCTGAACTTCTCATTCAGTGATATTGTGAGAATCTTCTTGTGAGTCACATCCGACGAGTCGATAAACTCTTTTATTTTGTTGTATTTTTTTGAGAGTTGTTTGGTGTCGGAAGCTGTGAGGTCGTTGAGGCCGTAGGTGAATCGCTCATATTTGTCGTAAACGTAATATTGGTGATTCTTCGGGTCGGTCTCCTTCATTCTTGCCCGCACTTTATCAATGTATTCAACGGCTGGATTACCTTTTTTCTGGTATTTTTCGCGGTGCTTTTTCACCACCACTTCATCAAGTGTTTTTGTGGACGATGAAAGATACACCACATTTTCATTGTCATCTCCACTTTTCAGCTTCACCACTTTATTGGTGTAGCCCACAGCTTGCAGCCGCACTTCCACCTGCTTTGATTTTGAGTGAAAAGAGAATTGGCCATTCACGCTCGCCACCACACCGGTCTTAGTACCCATTATATATATAGAGGCGTAAGGGATAGGCTCGTCGGCAATGGAGTCTTTGATCACTCCTTTAAAAACAAATGTGTTTTCCGCAAATGAGCAGATTGAAATAGCGCAGAAAAGTAAGATGGTGATATAACGTAATGTTTTCACTTTTTATGATAATAACGTTTTAAATAGTTACAATATCATTTAATTTTGCAAAATTAGATAAATTAGAAATTTTAGCATTGGCTTAAAGTTCTGATTTTTTGGTCGATTATGCAAAATCTAATATAAGATGTCAAAGGAACTTGAGTATAAGTACTTAGTGAAGGACGATTCTTTCCTTCGGTTAGCCGCTGCATCACATGTGATTAGGCAGGGTTATTTAAGCCGATGCACTGGGCGCTCGGTTAGAGTAAGAGTTTGTGATAATAAAGCTTATTTCACAATCAAAGGCCCACAAATTGAAGGTGTGGGCCGTGATGAGTATGAATATGAAATACCTTTATGCGATGCAGAGGCAATGCTAAAGTTGTGCCCAGCCCCTATAATAATTAAAACAAGGTATGTAGTGCCATTTGAGGGCGACTTGTGGGAAGTAGATGTGTTTGGTGGTGATCTTGAAGGCCTGGTGACAGCGGAAATCGAGATTCAATCGTATGAACACAAGTTTAATTTGCCGCCATTCGTTGGTGAGAATGTAACCAACGACAGCCGCTTCAAGAACACTAACCTCTCTACTTATGAAGCATTAAAATCTGCGCTGTAAGCCCACCACATTCTCAACGTGCTGTGTGTGTGGGAACATATCTACAGGCTGTACCTCTTCCACCTTGTATTTAGAGTCGAGCATAGCCAAGTCGCGAGCTTGTGTGGCAGGATTGCAACTAACATAAACAATGCGTTTGGGCTCTGCATTCATAATCACGTTCACCACGTCTTCATGCATGCCTGCGCGAGGTGGGTCGATAATCATAACGTCGGGCACACCATGTTTTTTTACGAACTCATCGGTGAGAATGTCCTTCATGTCGCCTGCATAGAATAAGGTGTTTTCTATGTTGTTGACTGCGGAATTCAGTTTCGCGTCTTCAATAGCTTCAGGCACATACTCAATACCGATCACTTTTTTGGCGTTTCTTGCCACGAAGTTAGCGATTGTTCCTGTGCCAGTATAGAGGTCGTACACGAGTTCCTTTCCGGTGAGCTTGGCCATGCCTCTTGCCACTTTATAAAGTTCGTAGGCTTGACGGGAATTTGTCTGGTAGAACGATTTAGGGCCTATTCTGAATTTGAGGCCTTCCATCTCTTCTTCAATGTAGTCGGATCCCTTGTCGAGTATGAATGATTGATCGTTTAACGAGTCGTTCACTTTGGTGTTGACCACGTGCATCAAACTTGTGATTTGCGGAAAGCGGTCCGCCACAGCTTTCATTACGTCGGTTACTGCCGCCTCATTGTTTTCGCCAAACACAATCACAAGCATAATGTGGCCAGTGCTTGTGATTCTTACCATCATCATTCGCATAAGCCCCACATTGTTGCGGATATCATAGAATGAATATCCTTTGCTTTTGGCATAGTCGCGAACAAAGTTGCGCATTTCGTTGGAAACGTCGTCTTGGAGCCAGCATTTATTAATGTTGAGCACCTTGTCGAATGCTCCAGGAATATGGAATCCAACTGCGTCTCTGTCAGGAAAATCCTCTCCACTATTCAATTGCTCGAAAGTGAGCCAACTTTTATTGGAGAAGGTGAACTCCATTTTGTTGCGATAATGGAAAATGTCGGTTGAGCCTAAAATGTCGTTGATTTTTGGCAGTTCTATTTTTCCAATTCGTTCAAGGGCATCGGTCACTTGCTGCTGTTTGAATTGCAACTGGTAGTTGTAAGGGATATGTTGAAGTTTGCAACCACCGCACACTCCAAAGTGCTCACACTTGGGGGCAATGCGAATATCACTTGGCTTAATGAGCTTTTCAATATGTCCCTCGCAAAAACTATGCTTTTTGCGATCAATTTTCACATCTGCAATATCACCTGGAGCGCCAAATGGAATGAACACCACTAAATCGTTCCAGCGAGCAATACTTTTGCCCTCTGCTGCCATTTTAATTATTTCGAGGCCCTCTACAATGGGCAAGTTTTTTCTTTTTCTACTCAAAACTTATAAATCTTTTGTAATTTTTTTTGCAAAGTTACGAATAACATTTATTATTGTTAGAAAGATGGTTGCCGTTTTTTATTTGCATTGTGTTATATTTTCTCTTTAATTCATTCCTTCATTGCTCCCTTTCAACTTTTTAACGCAAATAAATTGCGCAATCGCTAATAAAATGTGCAATAAATATGGCTTTGTCGTAAATTTTGAGTAAATTTGCAATTCTAAATCAAGAGATTAGTTAGCAAACAGTTCTACAATCTATATGCTAAATAAAATTTGCGCAACTAATCAGTAGTTGATTTTGTTGAGTTTCAAATATTTACTATATATAATCCAATAGGTTAATGAAGACAATTTACACATTCGGCAATGGTAGTGCCGAAGGACGTGCCGACATGAGAGATCTTCTTGGCGGCAAAGGTGCCAATTTGGCTGAAATGAACCTTATCGGTGTTCCTGTTCCTCCTGGTTTTACAATCACTTGTGATGTTTGTAAAATCTACAATGAACAAGGCCGTGAGGCAGTTGTGAATCTTATTAAGGACGATGTAGTTAAATCTGTACATCATATTGAAAGCCTTACAGGGTGCAAATTCAATGACCCAGAAAACCCTCAGCTCGTTTCTGTTCGCTCGGGCGCTCCAGTGTCAATGCCTGGCATGATGGATACTGTGTTGAATTTGGGAATCAACGATGAAGTGGCTGCTACTCTCGCAAAAAAATCTGGAAATGAGCGCTTCGCTTGGGACAGCTACCGTCGCTTCGTTCAGA
>JBNMJK010000037.1:0-26536 GCA_050873765.1 Sodaliphilus sp. | reverse complement strand
CTAACCAACTGAGCTATTGAAGCAAATTGGGATATCAGGTTTTGAGTCCATATCCCTGGACTTTGCGCTTCAAGATGGACTTGAACCAACGACCCCCTGATTAACAGTCAGGTGCTCTAACCAACTGAGCTATTGAAGCAGATGCAAAACCCAGAAAACCGGTCTCTCCGAGAATTGCGATGCAAAAGTAGTCGCAATTTTTGATATATGCAATATTTTTGATGAAAAACTTATCAAAAAAACTGATTTTATACTTTTTTCAGCGCCCACACCCTCTATATTTCACCAATAAGTAGTACTTTAGCAGAATATTTAAGCAACAACGCATGACACGAAATAAAATAAGGAATTTAGCTTTGGCGGCAGCTTTGGCGGCGGTTTTTGCGCCGGCCGCTTTTAGCGAGCAGAAGGGCGGCGCTGATGCCGCAAGCGCTCTGAATGATGCCGCTGTGATTCGCAATCTCGACATTTTCAACTCTCTGTACAAGGAGTTGAACACTTTTTACGTTGACACGCTCAATGCCAAGAAGCATATCGAGACGGCTATCAATGCCATGCTCGATGAGATTGACCCCTACACCGAATATATTCCTGATGACGCGCAAGATGATTTTATGGTGATTAGCACCGGCGAATACGGCGGCATCGGGTCGTACATCATGGAGCGCAAGACGGGCGGCGTGTACATCTCCGGCCCGTATGCCGGAAGTCCTGCTGCGCGCGCCGGGCTGAAGAGTGGCGACCAAATCATCATGATTGACGGCGACAGCGTGGCTGGTTGGAAGAGCGACAAGGTGAGTAAGCGGCTGAAAGGGCAGGCCAACACGCAGATAACGGTGACGGTGAAGCGTCCCTACACGCCCGACAGCATCAAGACGTTTACCTTCAACCGCGAGAAAATCAAGCTCAACCCGGTCACTTTCTATGGTGTGACGAAGGATGGATTAGGCTACATAGCGCTGAACACCTACAACGAACATTCTGCCGAGGGCGTGAAAAAGGCACTGCTCGAGTTTAAGGCGAATCCTGCGGTGAAGGGTGTGGTGCTCGACCTCTGCGGCAATGGCGGCGGACTGGTGGACGAGGCTATCAAAATTTTGGGCTTCTTCTTGCCGAAGGGCACTGAGGTGCTCACCACCAAGGGACGCGCTACAAAGGATTTTCGCGTGTATAAAACTTCCGAACAGCCCATTATGCCGGATATGCCTTTGGCGGTGCTCGTGGATGGCGGCTCTGCCTCGGCAAGTGAAATCACGGCTGGCGCACTCCAGGATCTTGACCGCGCTGTGATAGTGGGCACTCGCTCTTTCGGCAAGGGGCTGGTGCAGACCACTCGGCCTCTGCCTTTCAACAGTCTGCTCAAACTCACCATAGCCAAGTACTATATTCCAAGCGGACGGCTGATTCAGGAAATCGACTACAGCCATCGTAACCCCGACGGCACGTTTAAGCATAAACCTGACAGCCTTTGCAACGTGTTTCACACGGCTCACGGCCGTGAGGTGCGCGACGGCGGTGGCATCACGCCCGACGTGAAGGTCACTTTCCCTGAGGTTAATCGGCTGGTGTATAATATAGTGCGCGGCAACTGGGCTTTCGACTACGCCACAAAATACGCATCGGAGCACCCTTCCATCGCTCCGGCTGGCGAGTTTGAAATCACCGATGAAATTTTTGATGACTTTAAGAAGTTTATCGACCCTAATAAATTTGAATACGATAAGGTGTGCGAAACTGGGCTGGCGCTTTTGCGCAAAACGGCCGACAGCGAAGGCTATATGACGGACTCGGTGAAGACGGAGTTCGACAAGCTGGAAAAGATGCTGAAACACAATCTTAACCACGACCTCGACCGCAACAGGGCTGAGATCAGCCGATACCTCGCCAGCGAAATCGTGAAGCGTTACTATTACGAACCTGGGGAGTGTGAAAACGGGCTCAAATATCACAAGGCTTTAGAAGCAGCCACTAAAATGCTGAAAAAGCCCGGTGAATACGAGCGAATCTTGCATTTGAAGAAGAGGAAATAGATGTTAGAAATTAGAAATTAGAAGTTAGAAATTAGAAGTTAGAAATTAGATATTAGAAATTAGACATTAGAAATTAGAAATTAGATGTTAGAAATTAGAAATTAGATATTAGAAATTAGAAGTTAGATATATTAGACGGATGTTAGATATTAGAAGACGTTTGGTGGAGGATAGAATTATTTATATGAAATGAGAATTAAAAGATTTGTTCTTGAATTTTAAATTCATATATTTAATGATGGCTTTCTTTGGGGCGGACGCGGCATGCCGCGTCCCTACTTCTAACATCTAACTTCTAACATCTAATGTCTAATTTCTAATGTCTAATTTCTAACTTCTAATATCTAACTTCTTGATAAAGATATGGAAATAAAAGAACTGTGTGACATATTCGTGAGTAAGGCTCGCGCTGCAGCGGTAAAGAAATTACTTACCGCGAAGCGCAACCATATTGTGTCGGTAGATGGTCTTGCCGGGTCGTCGGCAGCTATGCTTTTTGCTCGGCTTCCGCGTCTCGATGCTCCTTACCTCATTATAGCCAACGACCTTGATGAGGCAGGCTACATCTATAACGACCTCTACCAAATCAATGGGGAAGGCTCAACGCTCATTTTCCCCTCAGGCTACAAGCGCGACATTAAATATGGGCAAGTGGACGCTCCAAGCGAGATTCTGCGCACCGAGGTGCTCAACCAGTGGTACAGCAACCCTAAACTCAGATGCGTGGTCACCTATCCAGAGGCCCTTGCCGAGAAAGTGGCTGCCCGACAAGTGGTGGCCGACACCACTATCACGCTCACCAAAGGTGAGGAAGTGGATTTGGTGGCCACCGGTGCAAAGCTCCGCGAATTTGGTTTTCAAATGGTGGATTATGTGTATGAGCCCGGCCAGTTCTCCATTCGAGGCTCCATACTTGATGTGTTCTCGTTCAGCAACGAACTGCCATATCGCATCGACTTTTTCGGCGATGAAATCGACAGTATTCGCACCTTTAATGTGGAGACACAGCTCAGCGACGAGCGGCTCGACAGCATCTCTATTCTCAACAGTAACGCCGACAACACCTCCAGCGGCACCTCCCTATTAGGCTATATTCAGCCTTCAGCCTGGCTCATCTGCCATAGCGCCGAGTGGCTGCTTAGTCGGGTGAAGGCGGTGACGGAAGAGCGTATGTCGGTGAGCGCACTGGTAGCCGAAGACTGCGATGCACACGCTATCGATAAAATCGTGGATTATGCCGATTTTATCGCAGATTTCGCCAATTTCCGCCGCATGGAGTATCACGCCTCCGAGTGCAACGACGCATGCGATGCCCGCCTCACGTTTGGCTTCACACCGCAAGGCATCTACCACAAGAATTTCGACCTCATCAGCAGTTCTTTTAAAGACTTCATCAGCAAAGGCTATCGCATCTACATACTCAGCGACAGCGAGAAGCAGACCGCCCGGCTTCGTGTGATATTTGACGACCGCGCCGACGACATACCGTTCACCCCCGTGAACCGAACCATTCACGAAGGCTTCGTGGACCCGGAATTGAAGATATGCGTATTCACCGACCATCAGATATTCGACCGTTTCCACCGCTACAACCTCAAGAGCGACCGCGCCCGCTCGGGCAAGTTGGCACTCTCGCTCAAAGAGCTAAACCAGATAGAGGTGGGTGACTACATCGTGCACGAAGACCATGGCATAGGAAAATTCGGCGGACTGGTGCGCACGCGCGCTAACGGCACAATGCAGGAAATGATTAAGCTCATTTATCAGAATGGCGACATCATATTCTGCTCGATACACGCCCTTCACAAACTGTCGAAATATCGCGGAAAAGAAGGCGTGGAGCCGAAGTTGAGCAAACTGGGCGGCGGCGCTTGGAATAAGATCAAGAACCGCACCAAGAGCAAGCTCAAAGACATAGCGCGCGACCTCATCAAACTCTATGCCAAGCGCCGTGAGTCGAAAGGATTCGCCTTCTCGCCCGACGGCTATTTGCAGCAGCAACTGGAAGCGTCGTTCATCTACGAAGACACCCCCGACCAGTTCAAGGCCACCCAGGCCGTGAAGGCCGACATGGAACGCCCCCGACCCATGGACCGCCTGGTGTGCGGCGATGTGGGCTTCGGTAAGACCGAAGTGGCGATACGAGCCGCTTTCAAAGCCGCCACCGACGGCAAGCAGGTGGCGGTGCTGGTGCCCACCACCGTGCTGGCATTTCAGCACTTCAACACCTTCACCGAGCGTCTGAAAGATTTTCCCGTGAGGGTGGACTATCTGACCCGTGCCCGGAAGCCGAAAGAGGTGAAGCAACTGCTCGCCGACTTGGCCGACGGCAAGATAGATATCCTTATCGGCACACACAAATTAATCGGTAAAACCGTCAAATTCCACGATCTCGGCCTGCTGATTGTGGACGAGGAACAGAAGTTTGGCGTGAGCGTGAAAGAAAAGCTGAAGCAGCTCAAAACCAACGTCGATACCCTCACCATGAGTGCCACACCCATACCCCGCACGCTGCAGTTCTCGCTGATGGGCGCAAGAGACCTGAGCGCCATCACCACGCCGCCAGCCAACCGCTATCCCATACTCACCTCGGTGAAGCCCCTCGACGACGACATCGTGAAAGAGGCCATAGGCTTTGAACTGTCGCGAAACGGGCAGGTGTTTTTCGTGAACAACAGAATCGACCAGCTCCCCACGCTTGAGAATATGATACACCGCCTTGTGCCCGATGCCCGCGTGGTGGTGGGGCACGGACAGATGAGCCCTGAGGAACTGGAAAAGCGCATCATCGATTTCACCAACCACGACTACGATGTGCTGCTCGCCACCACCATCATTGAAAGCGGCATTGACATGCCGAATGTGAACACCATCATCATCAACAATGCGCAGAACTACGGACTGAGCGACCTGCACCAGCTCCGTGGACGCGTGGGACGCAGCAACCGCAAGGCGTTCTGCTACCTCACCGTGCCGCCTGAAAAGCCGCTCACCCCAGTGGCCATGCGACGGCTCAACGCCATAGAAAGTTTCAGCGACTTGGGATCCGGTATTCAGATAGCCATGCAGGACCTCGACATTCGTGGCGCTGGCAACCTGCTCGGCGCAGAGCAGAGCGGCTTCATTGCCGACCTTGGCTACGAAACCTACCAGAAGATTTTAAAAGAAGCCGTGCTTGAACTGAAAACGCAGGAATTTGCCGATACATTCGAGGCTCAGGAGACGGAAGAATCGAAGATTTCTGGCGGTGATGTGGAATATGTGAACGACTGCACCATCGACACCGACCTTGAGCTGTTCTTCCCTGCCACCTATGTGCCACAGGAGAGCGAGCGCATATCGCTTTACCGCGAGCTCGACAACATGGAAACCGACAAAGAGGTGAGCGAATTTGAGGAGAGAATGCGCGACCGCTTCGGCCCAATCCCCGAAATTGCAGCCGAGCTTATCCGCATTGTGCCCATGCGGCGCATAGCGCGCACATTAGGCGTGGAGAAGGTGGCGCTCAAGCAAGGCAACCTCTACCTCTACTTCGTGGGCAAGGGAAATGCCGCCTATTACAATTCAAACGCCTTTGGCCGCTGCCTTGCCTACTTGCAGAGCGAGCCACGGCGCTGCAAACTGCGCGACGTGAACGACCGATGCAGTTTCCTCATCACCGGCGTGAAAACCGTGAGCGATGCGCTCGCCCTGCTGCAGCACATCGCCTCCATGCAGCCCGCCTAACCCCACCGTAAAACCGCATTTTCCCATTCATTGGCACAGCGAAAGTGTAGAGCAAGTATCTACATTCATGCCGGCATTAAAGATTTTTAACTGAGGCATGAGCGGATATTGCGCAGGTGTGATTAAATTTGTAGGTTAATTATGTAATCACACGAAAACAACATGAAGAAAACATCTCGTTTTGCTCTAATTCTCACCATTGTGGGATTGTTTGTGCTCTCGCTCACAGGCTGTGGCAAAGATGCCCTGCAAAAGGCGGTGAAAGACGCTTTTATCAAAGGCGACACCACAGAAGTGACCTACCAGAAAATTTGCGACATCATCACAAGCAACCCCGAAAAATATGCCGCCTATATCGCCGATGACGGTGGCATCAACGCCTCTGCACTCAACGAGATGATCAATGAGGTGGGGCAGCAGCTGCGTCCACCCATGTCGTGGAACACACTCGGCTATGGCGCGCAGTCGCTCACGCTGAGCATCTATTTTGAGCGCAGCGGCTCCATGACCCCCTACGACCAGGCATCGGGTGGCGGCCAGCTCAAAAAAACGGTGAACGACCTCATCAACTTCTTCCCCGGCGGCGACAAGGCGAGCATCAACATTGTGAACAACGATATCTACCCCTATGGCGGCACGGTGGACTCCTTCTTGCAGGACCGTGACATCTACGCCTCTACAAAGGGTGTGGGCGATGCGTCGCACACCGATTTCCAGGTGATATTCAACAAGATATTCCAGGCGCAGAAACCCGGTAATGTGGCGGTGCTCATCACCGACCTCATCTACTCGCCCAAAAACACCAACGGCGTGAGCGTGGAGAAAATACTCAACGAGGAAAACAGCCTCGCCACCTCCATCTTCACGAAATACAAAAACAAGTCGATTATCGTGAACCAGTTTAGTGGTGATTTCGACGGACTGTACTATCCCTACAACGGCAAGCCTTTCAGCTATAAGGGGCAGCGCCCGTTCTACGCCATCATCATAGCCGACGCCTCCACCATCGACCGCATGGCCAAAGACAGCCGCTTTGCCAATTTCCTGAACATGGCAGGCACCCTCAACAGCTACCGCCTCAACCAGGCCAGCACCACCCTCGACATCAAACTGGTGCCGGTGTGGAAAAATGGCGCCGGCCGCTGCCGCGAGAGCAGAAGCGAGAAAGGACTCATCACTGGTTGTGAGACCGACCGCGAAACCGGCAAAATCGCTTTCAGCGTGGCAGTGAACTTAGGCGGGCTGCGAAAAGATGACGCCTTCCTCTGCAATCCCTCCAACTTCACCATTCAATCGCAAAACGGATTCACCATGCAGGTGGAGAAAATCAGCCCCACCGACATCACGGGCAACAACAAGGCCTACCTCGACGGTATGACCCACGTCATCACTTTCACCGGCAAGATGAACACCGCTAAAGACGAAATCAGCGTGAGTCTGCGCAACGATTTCCCCGCTTGGATAGCGCAGAGCACCAGCCGCGACGACTCCAACCCGTCGGCGGCGGGATTCGCCAGCACCACCTTCGGCCTGGAGCGCTTTCTGCGGGGCATCTACGACGCCTTCTCCGCGTCGCAGTCGGCATACATATCAATGAACATCAAACTTGAAAAATAAGAAATGGACAAAAAAGGCATTTTACTCATCACGGGCATTGTGGTCACCGTGCTGTTTTGGATTTTCCGCGTGGAAGTGTACGAAGGAATGTTTGAGGCACCGGGGTTCAGCGATGCCATGTACAACACCGGCATCTACGGCATAGTGGGCATCATCACCGCCGCTATGGCCTGGGGAGCCGCCGCCATCTTCTACTACGGCATCAATTCCGTGCGCTTTGCGCGCTGGTGGCACTGGCTTGCCGTGCTTGCCATCGTGAGCATTTTGGCGCCCATCGTGTGCTACTTTGTGAATTCCAGCATCTTCGACACAGAGAACTACTCCTATGCAGCCGAGATGGTGTCGTTTGAAGGCGTGAACATCATTTTCACCGCCCTGCTGTATGTGGTGGCATCGTTCTCTATCCGCTGGTGGAGCAGCAACTGCCGTCACACCCCATTTCCGCAATAAGTAAGATAAGAAAGTGCCACTGCGCGCACAATCATCTCAAAAATCAGTTTACACCCACATCAATTTCATTATGAGATTATTCATTTTCGCCATAGGCGGCACAGGATCCAGAGTGCTGAAATCGCTCGTTATGCTGTCGGCAGCAGGCGTAAAGCCGCTCGACGACGATGGCAGGCCCGTGGCCAACTTGGAGCTGGTGCCCATCATCATCGATCCGCACAAGAGCAACGAAGACCTCAAGCGCACCGAGCAAATGCTCAACGAATACTGCACCATTCGCGAAAAGCTGTATGGACGCGAAGTGAACGCCGACGGCTTCTTCGCCACCAAAATCAGCACTCTCCGCTCCATCATGGGCATGACAGCCACCCCCATCAACGACTCTTTTATCTTCAATATGGAGGCGGTGGGGCAAACCAAGTTTCGCCAGTTTATAAGCTACGACACCATGGACGAGCCCAACCAGGCACTCGCCTCGCTCCTCTTTGCCGACTATCAGCTCGAAAACAAGATGAACATCGGCTTTGTGGGATCGCCCAACATCGGGTCGGTGGCACTCAATATGATTAAGGACAGCGAAGAATTTAAGGCATTCGCCAACGTGTTTGGCGAGGGCGACCGCATCTTCTTCATCAGCAGCATCTTCGGCGGAACCGGCGCAGCAGGATTCCCGATTTTGGTGAAAAATATCCGCCAAGCACAGAACCTTGATGTGAGCAACAAGAATTTTCTGCGCCAGGCACCCATCGGAGGGCTTACCGTGCTGCCTTACTTCAATCTCAACGGCAGCCAGGGCAGGCGCATCGACAAGGCCGACTTCGTGGTGAAAACGCAGAGTGCACTTCAATACTACAACGAGACACTCACCGGCGAGGGCGACCGTAACGTGAATGCCATCTTCTACCTTGGCGACCAGACCACCTCCATTCCTTACGACTACGACCCCGGCGACATTCGCGACCAGCACAATCCGGCCCACTTGGTGGAAATGGTGGGTGCCTTGGCCGTGATGAAGTTTGCCGGCATGGCGGATCGCCAATTCCACGATGGCATGGGCGGCTTCCTGCCCACCAAAGCCTTTGAGTATGGACTCGACAAAGACCTCTTAGACGTGGACTTCTCCACCTTCGGGCAAGAGACCCGGAGGCTCATCTACCGCCCGATGGTGAAATTCCACATGCTGTTCATCTATATGCGCACCGCACTGAAGTCGATGATAGGGCAGGGCTACACGCAAGACGAGCCGAAGATACGCAGCGAGTTCACCACCTCGCAGTTCTACCGCACACTCGTTGACCAGTTCTTCGACCTCTACACCGAGTGGCTCTCCGAGATGCATCAGAATGTGCGCCATGTGGAGCTGTTCAACGTGGGGGAGAACAACTTGACAAACATCATTCACAACGTGCTCACCAAGAAAGGCTTCTTCGGACGCAAGAATGTGGATGAGAACACATTCAACTCCGAGCTCAACAAATTGAGCCGCGACAACAAGAAATACAGCGACCGAACTGTGGAATATAAGTTGCTCGACCTCTTCAACCAGGCCGCCGGCAACATTCTCGACGACAAATACGAAAACATTAACTAAGCACGCACGCCATGAGCAAGATACTATCATACAACAACAAGACCACCAAAACCAGCTCGGAAGACTGGATTGCAGTAGAGCCTTACGGCGACGACGACATTCGACAAATCAAAGACCCCAACGGCGGTCTCTCTCGAAGTCCGCGCACCGCCATTCCAAGCCCGTTTGCGCAGCTCGACCTGGTGAAGAACGCGTTTGCGCACCTGGTGCCCACCCCTGATGGCATGGCAGGCAGCGCCAGTGAGCAAATCATGGTGAGCAACGCCCTTGATGTGGCACAGCTCTTCTTTGAATACGAGAACCACAGCGACCAGCTCCATATCGTGCGATGGAACAAGACCGCAGAAATAGAGCGGCTGAAGGCTTCGCCTGAGCACCGCCTCTATGGCGAGACGCTGGAGCTGTTTCTGCAAGCCGACCGCGTGTATAACTTCAGCCAGCTCCACGACTGGTACATACTGCTGCTCAACAACCAGGTGATAGGCGGCACAAGTCCATGCTCGCTCACGATGGCCGCGCCGAATGTGGGCGTGGTGGAATCGGTGAATGTGGAGCCGAATGTGAAACTTTTCGGACAGGTGCGCGACCTCTGGCAGCGCGACGACGAGTTTGTGTATCTGCTATTCCTGCTTTTCAACGCCTACACCAACCTGCGCCGCTCGCTCAGTGGCGTGTATCAGTATATGGTGGGCAATCTCTCGCTCATTCAGCGCCATAAGCCCGACCTCTATAACCGCATCATCTCGGTGATACCCAATCCCACCGCGCTGCAGGCCGACAGAGAGCCAATGGTGCGCCAGGTGCTCGACATGCAGTTTTCCCCATTTGCCGGTGAAAACGCGGTGAGCGTGCTCGATGCGCCACTCTACCGCAAGAGAATGGTGGACGTGACCACCAGCGCCGCCAGCAGCGACTTTGTGATAGCCCCCACTCGAGAGCAAGCCCCAGGCGAACTGCTGCCATTGGTGCTGCGCAACGGCTTCAACGGCTCGGTTGACCACTACACCTATATCAATCGCGAGTGGGACAGCGCCACGCAGGTGTGGGCTGATGGCATTGCCGTGGAAGAGCGCCACTTGCCCGACACCAGCATACGCTATCCATTCCTCACCACCGACGACTTCTTCACCGCCGACATCATCAAACTGGGTGGCGCCATCGACAGCAACCATTACTTCGACGGAAACATACAGCGCGCGGCAGGCACAGGCTCGGCGTGCTATCTGCTGCCGCTGAAGCCCACCGTGTTTAAGTATTTCAACGCCGCCGACCTCACCGGCCTTGTGCAGGGCCGCCATTTCGTGGATATGGTGGAGACGGGCGCAGGAAGCGTGACCGTGACGTTGCGCATACCCGTGAAAAAACGCTTCATTGAGCTGTCGCGCACCTATATCCCCACCACCGACGCCTCGTGGCTGTTCAGCGAGCGCATGGGCATGGGGCGCATAGTGAGCGGCATACAGCTCTGCACCAGCATCTTCCCCTTTGTGCGCACCGGGCGAGCCGATGCCTACAAGGTGCAACTGTTCACCTTCGTGACAGGCGGCGGAGGCAGTCTGCGCTTCCTCTCCGACAGTGCCGACAGCGCCTCGCTGAAAGTGACCGAGAAGCCACGCACCCAGTTGAGCTACGCCACCACCTACTACGATGTGCAGGGCGATTTCGACTATATGGAGGCTTCCGTCACCAATGATTTAGGCACATTCCAGGGCATCGTCATTCCGCTGTGGAAGCCCTATTCAGCCAGTGCCAAGGAACTGATATTCGCTGTGGATTTCGGTACCACCAACAGCCATGTGGAATGGGCAGAACGCGGTCAGGAGTCGCAGCCACTCACCTTTGCCGACAGCCGCGAACAGACCCTCATTGCATCGCTGCTGCAAAAAGACACCCTGCTCATTGCCGACCAGCTTCAGCGCATCGAGTTTCTGCCGCGCGAAATCGACGACATCTACGGTTTCCCGTTGCGCACGGCTCTGGCGAGCAACCGCGGCGCGGCAGGAGGCACCAACCTGTTTGGCGACATCAACATACCCTTCCTCTACGAGCGGCAGTACTTTGATGGCTATGAAGTGACCACCAACCTGAAATGGATGGGCGACAACAGGCTGTCGAAGGAATTCTTGCGTGAGCTCGTGCTGCTCATCAAGGCGAAAGCCCTGCTCGAAAACGCCGACTTAGACAAAGTGCGGCTCATCTACTTCTACCCTGTGAGTATGGGTGGAGCCGATCGCGCACGCTTGGAGACGGCATGGGAGGAACTCTTCAACACCTACATCGGCGGCGACATCGACCACAATCTTCACACCTACCCCGAATCCATCGCGCCAGCGTTCTACTATAAGGGAGCCGATGTGGCAGGCAGCAGCTATGTGTCGGTGGATATCGGCGGCGGCACAAGCGACACGGTGGTTTACCAGACCAGTGCCGACCAGCAGCAAACCCTGCCGGTGGCTATATCCTCGTTTCGATTTGCCGGCAACGCCATCTTTGGTGATGCCTTCACGCCACACGATGCCGATGCCAATCCGCTGCTTCTGCACTACACCGAGTATTTCCGCAAGTTGGTTGACCGCAATCCCGATGTCACTTACCTCAATAGCATCATGGCCACCATCATGACCACCAAGCGCAGTGAGGACATCAACGCATTCCTCTTCTCCATCGAGAACGTGGAGCAGTTGCGCCACCTGCCGCCCCTCGACCGCAACCTCTACAGCTACAATGCGCTCCTGCGTGGCGACGACCAGCGCAAACTGGTGTTTGTGTACTTCTACAGCGCACTCATTTACTATATAGCCTCATCGATGAAGCACCGCCACTTCGTGAAGCCCAAGCAGGTGTATTTCAGTGGCACAGGTTCCAAGATACTCAACATACTCGGCAGCCGCGAATTGGTGACCGAAATCACGCAGGGCATCTTTGAGCGCGTGTTCGATGAGAAATACACGGAGCCTTTCAGCATCAAGGTGGAGCGCGACTGCCCGAAGCAAATCACTTGCCGTGGCGGTATTCGCCTGGAAAATGAGCGGCTCGACAGCCACAACTCTCCAGAAATGGCCACTCTCATCGACATGGTGCGCCCACGTGGCGTGAATGCCATCAAGTACTGCTACTCGATGATCGATGAGGAGCAGCTCACCATCGACAAGGTGAACGACCTGGCGGTGCGCGATAAAATCGTGGCAGAGGTGAAACGGTTCAACCAGTTCTTCATCGACCTTTGCGACCCCGTCACGCTCGACGAATTAGGTGTGGACAACAAGGTATTTAACACCTTCAAGACGGTGGTGAACGAGAATGTGGCCAACTACCTCATTGCGGGCATCAACAGTTATCTGCAAGGCCGCTATGAGCCAGGCGCCGTGATTGAAGATGTGCCATTCTTCTACCCGGTGATTGGTATTATCCGCTACAATTTGCTTAAGAATTTATAAACCATACTCAGCTATGAAACATTTGATTGCTATTATACTGCTTCTTGCCGCCATGCCCGTGTGGGCACAGAATTCGGTGGATATAGATTCCGTAAGCAATGGAGAAAATCTGCAAAACCGCATCAACGATGCCGACAGTGCCGCAAGTGTGGCTGCCGCTCCAGCTGCTGCCACTGCCACTCCCGCCAGCAACAATGGTGGAGACAGTGGACCCAATTTGCTGGTGATGGGTATCTTAGGACTTTGTGGACTGGTAGGCTTTGTGATGTCGGCAGTGGCGCTGTCGAAAATTAAGGGCATCAAGCGAGAAAAAGACAATGAGATTACCGCACTGAAGACGGCTCTGCAAAAGCGCAACGAGGAAGTGGAGAAACACTTCCGCCAGCTTGAAGACCGCCTCGCGGCAGACTCAGCAGCGCATCATGATAGGGCAGCAGCCGCGTCGCCGCGCCCAGCAGCCACGGCTCATCATGCGCCATCGGCTCCTGCCACGCCCAAGAAGGTGGCGGCGCCCATCACGCTCTACCTTTCGCGCCCCGACGCCAATGGCGTTTTCATGACGGCTTCGGCACGAATTGAGCCAGGCAACAGCCTGTTCAAACTCACCACCTCCGATGGCCAAAAGGGCACTTTTGAGGTAATCAACGATGCCAGTGTGCACCAGTTGGCTCTGATGATGCCCACAGAGAATCTGACACGCGCCTGCACAGGCCCGAATATTCAGATTTCGGCAGGCAAGACCGCCATCGTCACCGACGCTCCAGGCGCAGCCGTGAAAGAGGGTGCGCAGTGGCGAATCGTGAGGCAGGCCGTAGTTCATTATAAATAATCACAGCAGCAGTTATGAAATGCTATTGTCCTAAGTGTGGCCACGAGACCGAAGTGAGCGCAGCCGACATTCGCCGCCAGAAAGGTATGGTGGTGTGTCCTAAGTGCCTCACCACATTCAAAATGCCCCTGCCTGCCAGCAGTGTGCAAGACGACGATGACGACGACGACACGCCACCACCCATTCCGCCACGGCGGCGCGCCACGCCAAAAGCGCCTGCGCGTGCGGCAAGCGGCACAGGCACGAGGCGAGCCACAGCCGCAGCCAATAGCGCGCCTCCTGCGCGTCCACGGCAGCGCACAGCGCGTCCACGGCAAGCCCCAGCCAGGCGGAAACCGGCTCCAGCGCACACCCCCAGCAAACCCGTCACCAAGGGAGGGTGCGCGCTCATATCCATAGGCGTGACAGTAGCCTTTTTCCTGCTCTATATGTTAATAGGACTTTTATTTGATAGATTATAAACCACCCCCTACATGGCAATTAAAAAATACACCTGTCCTAAATGCGGACACGAAATATCAATTGATGAACAAGCGCTCGCCGCGATGGGCAATTCCATCGTGTGCCCCGAATGTCAGTCGGTGCTGAAAGCCGACGGCGATTTTCTCTACATACCCACCGAGAATCAGACGTTTGAGTCGATTGAGCCAGCCGACGGCGAAACACCGCCACCTTTCTCGAAGGAAAACATTATTGATGCCGATGGTGAGCATACCGAAGCCTCCACGCTCTACGACAAGGCCGTGGAATACCTCTCCACCTGCAACGCCATATCCATCCCCATGCTGATGCATTATTTCAGCATTGATGAAAAAGAGGCCACCGAGCTGATGCGTGAACTGGAGCAGCGTGGCGTGGTGGGCCCTTTCACTGGCGGCCCCAGAGAAATCCTCATTCCCCACAGCACAGGGCTGCCATCGGGCGTGAAACGCACTTTCGAGACCGACCAATTGCTGAAAAAGCAGTTGGAGCGACTGCGCCAGGCGCAGCAAAACGGCGAGATGCCCAAAATGCGCTCCTGCACATGCAGCCTGCCCATGCTCATGCTGCTCATTCTCCTCGGCTATCTTATCTACACCCTGCTTCGCTAAATACCACAAAATGCCACAAGCCATGAAAAATGCAAGGTTGCAGAAATCACATATCACCGAAAAGTAGGTGTAACTTTGCACTGTGATTAAAACAACCATATCTTAGTTAACTGAAAGAAAATATCAAAAACACAAAGAAAAATGAGCAACAAAATCTACAACGTGGTGATTCTCGACAAAAGTGGGTCGATGAACAGTATCCGCAAGCAGGCCATCGATGGCGTGAACGAAACATTCGGCTGTATTCGAAGTCAGCGGCAAAAAAATGTGGAGCAGGAGCAATATGTGACTTTAGTGGCATTCTGCGGCTGCGAGCAACGGGTGATTTATGAGAACACGCCTATTGAACGTGTGCACGACATCACCGCCGACGATTATCGGCCTTGCTGTATGACACCTCTTTACGATGCCATAGGCAATGTGTGCACTCGCCTGCACACCACCGTGCAAGACGACGACACGGCCAGCGTGGCGGTGACCATCATCACCGACGGCTATGAGAACGCATCGCGCGAGTTCTCGGGCAAGGCCATTAAGGCGCTCATTGAGGCGTATAAGCAGGAGGGCTGGATGTTTGCCTACATTGGTGCCGACCACGATGTGGAAAGCGTGGCGTTTAACCTCTCCATCGACAATGTGCTCCAATTTGAGAAAACGGAAGAAGGCACGCGCCGGATGAATCACCGGCTGCAACGTAACATGATGGCATACGACGATGCTATTATGGGCCTCATGAAAGAAGAGTGAAGTGGAAGATTGAGCAAAGAAGAAGTGGAGGAGCGAAGAAGGCGTATTTCAAAAAACTTTTTCAGATTCTAGTGAATTTATGAGGTAATTACTGCCAATTTGGCACGGTTGTTGCACTTGAGGAGTATGCGGACTTACTCCATGAGCGCAACAACTCTTGTTTTCTATACTTTTTTATTTTCAGAAGCGATATGATGAACGAAACCAATTTTGCCTACTCCGACCTTCTAACCAACTTGGAATACGGAAAACTCTATCTGTTTGCCAGCAATGAGCAGCAAACGGAAGCCTTTGAATCTCTGATACATTCGGCTAAATTTGGCCACATAGAGCTTGGGTGGCTTTCAGAAATGGAATTGGTGACGATACCATTACCCAATGTGGGCAAACTGGGCACAGTGATTGCCGCGCGAAAAATCAATGCTGGCAACATAGGCCGATACTCGGTGCTGGCTTGCTTGATTCAAGATCCCAACACGCTATTCGACGGGCTGGTCACCTTCTATAACAATCTGAAGTCGGTAGATAGCGATTCCAGCGACGGCACGGTCACACTCATCGTGCCTGAGATAGGGGCTGCCATGTCGGCGAGTTTGGCGCGAGCGGAAGAAATCAACTACATGGTGCAGCATGAATTCGACGAAGATATATCTTTCAAAAGAATTCCAGAAAGTCATGACATTTCCAGTAAATCGATCCATGGGTTCAGTTTGCCATCTATAGCATCGCCTCAAGAGCCGGCTTCGAAAGGGCTTTTAGATAGACTGGCTACACTTTTGAGTAGAGGCAAAGGCCAGCACGCCATTGCCGATGATGACACCAGTCCGGCTATAGAAAACAAGGAAGATGAGATTGCAGAATTCGCTTACACCAGGGAAGATATGGTGCGCGATGCCAATGTGGAAATCGTGCGGCAAGACCAGCAGGAAGAGCACTATGCTGCGGCATTGACACGCCAGCGCGACCGCGACCTGCAACTCATTCAGGCGCTGATAATCGACTTTATACAGAAATATCAGGCCGACCCCACAGAACTGATTGCCACCACTCTTCAAGGCAAATATGTGGTGAACACCACGCCTATGCTGGTGGTGAACCGCGATCGCAAAATCATATTTCCGGAATACAACGAGATGGAACTGAAAATGAGCGCCGCAAGCCGCACACTCTACATTTGGTTCTTGCTCCACCCCGAAGGGACACGGCTGAAGGACCTGGTGAAACACCGCTCCGAAATTGTGGGCATCTATGAGGATGTGCACCCGGGCTGCAACTTTGTGGAGGATTGTGTGGACGCGATGCTCCAGCCCGACAAGCTGAACCAGAACTTTTCACGCATCAAGAAAATTGTGCGCTCCATCATTCTCAACGACGACATAGCTGTCAACTATTTCATCAGCAAGGGCGATGAAGGCATCTACAGCCTTCCCATTGCAGCCATGCCGCAAAAAATCCGTCTTCCAAAACACAACGACCAATAAAAATCCGTTAGGACGGTAAACAGAAGTTAGGATGTTAAGGAGTTCAGAAGTTAAGACAGGTGTCTTGATGATGAAAAGCTACGCCCAAAAAGGCTATAGTCTTAACTTTTAAGCGACCGCAGGGAGCAATAACTTCTTCAACTTCTTTAGCTTCAAATTTACCCCAAAGAAACTTAAGTATAAAAAAGCAATATCATCATGGCAGAAAAAACAAAAAACGTGTTGACCCTCAATTCCAAGCAGGCTTTTGATTTCTTCTTAAAGTCGGAACAGTATCATGGGTTTGAACTTCCGGAATACCTGAAGTTCGACACTCTGCTCGACAAGGTGAGGACTGCGGTGGGCACCACGCCTTATGAAAAGTGCCTGAAAAAAGGCGCGCAGCCCGAACAGCTACCCGACGTGAATTTCAACATTCTGCTCAACAAAGACGGCCGTTATGCCGTGCGCCCCATTATGCTGGCCAACCCATTTCTCTACTATTTTCTTGTGAGAGAAATTTGCGATAAAGACTCCTGGGCGGTGGTGAAGCAGATGTTTGAGAAATTCAGCGTGCCTCACATCACGTCGAGTGCGCTGCCTGTTGTGCGCGACGAGAATACGAAGGAGGCATTTCCTAAATCCACTATTGTGCTGAACTGGTGGAACGCCGTGGAGCAGCGGAGCGTAGAGCTGTCGCTTGAATATCGCTACATGTTTGTCACTGATATCACCAATTGCTATGGCTCGGTGAATCCTCAGGTCTTCGACTGGGCATTCTCGTTTAAGGACACGGCTTATGAAACGAGCGCAGAATGTGCTATTCCCCAAAATATACAGACGTATCTGCGCGCATTTCAGCAAGGCCGTAACATCGGTATTCCTCAAGGTAGCGCCATCTTCGACTTCCTGGCGGAGATGATTCTTGGCTACGCCGACCTGCTTTTGCACGAGGCTATTGAAAAAGAGGGCATCACCGCTCCTTACGAGGTGATTCGCTACCGCGACGACTACCGCATCTTCTGCAACGATAAAGATGCGTTGGAGCAAATTTCCTACTTGCTACAGGGCGTGCTCGAAAAACTCAACTTCCGCATGAACAGCGGCAAGACCAGACTGAGCGAAGACTTGGTGACCGATTCCATCAAGCCCGACAAACTCGCCTACATCTACAACACACCCATCTTTAACAAGAAAGGCGACGACTTCGACAGCTTTGAAAAGCATTTGCTTTTTATCAGAATGTTTGCCCGAAAATACCCCAACAGCGGTACCGTGCAGACATTGCTCTCCGAACTCGACAAGCGTATAGAGCAACGCCTTGAAGAGCATTCCAATCCCACAGTTACAGAGAAGAAAGAGCCTAAGCCCGCCAAAAAAGCGAAGGCTTCTGTGCCTATCTTCGATATGGTTAAAAAATATAATCCCCACACGAAGCTACCTGGCGGCAGCGAACGGGCTCTGGCGGCAATATGCGTGAGGATTGCCTTGGAAAATGTGGGCCGCTGCCACTATGCACTCCGCGTGATGAGCCGGATTGTGGACGCTATGACCGATGAGGAGGAAAAATGGAATATCATTAAACTGGCAAGCAACCAGCTACGTGCCCAACCTAACTCCACGTACTGCCAGCTTTGGCTTCAAAACATCACTTGCCAGCGCGATAAGAAGAGCGGTGAATCGCCATATAATTCCGAACTCTGCAGAGTGGTGGCAGGTGAAGAGAATGTGGAAATTTGGAATAACACCTGGCTGAAGAATGCTATTACAAAAAATGTTCACTCGACAGATGTGGTGGATAGCGAAACACTGAAGAATGTGACGCCAGTGATTAAATTCATAGAAAGAGGCCACTACGATGAACTTAGCTACAACGAGTAATATAATTATCTGTGACCAATATGAGTAACACAAAAAAAATGATATTAACTATAGCGGCGTTTGTGATAGCGGTTTTTATCAGTGCACTACTGTTAGGCGTAGTTATGTCAGAAGGTGGGTCTGAAAAAATAGTCATTTTGAGTTTTGTTTTACCGCTTTATGGATTGTGTTGGGTGCTTAAAAAACTGTGGAAAGATCCTGATGAAGAAAACGTTGCCGGTTATATTGAAGATGGAGAGGACGACGATGTGCTGAATGACTGACAGCTGTTTTCGACACACATATCGGATTCGGACGCACGAGCCGTGCGTCCCTACTGTGGAAGGCTTGCTGTTGTTTCTTTTTTACAAAAGTTTCCTTATTGGAAGGAAGCTTTTTGGTGATTTTGTCCTTTTTAGGCGGATAGTTTTACGGTTTCTTGTAGATGATGGAAGTGTGGTTACATTTCCCAGACAGGCTTTACGTTTATTACTATTCCGTCATGCTCTATGCTCCTTTTTTGCTCGAGGGTGATAATTGTGCAATTTGTGCAACCGCACGAAGTTGATGCCTCAAGCAACCCTCTCACTTCCCGGTCGATGTTGTCCGCGTTAAGCGTCCAGCACACTTGTATTAACTCCGTCACCTTGTAGGCACGCTGAACCACAAAATCACATTCGCCCCGCTCTTTATAGTAACAGATTTGATCATCGTCATTCAGGCTGCGTTCCAGGTTGAGATACACAATGTTTTCCAACGCCTTTCCAGCATCTTCGCTGTCGGGGAGAAGTAAGGCTGTTCGCAAGGCAATGTCCGCCACATAATATTTCGCTGGCGAGGACTGGCGCTTCACCAATGAACGGTCGTATTTGTCCACTCTCCTGAGCAAGAATATATTGCAGGCATAGTCGAGCCATAGATAGAGCGATTCTTTCGCCACTTTAAGCCCTTGCGACTTCAAATCGTTATAGATGCTGTTCACACTTGTGGGCTTGGTGAGATTGTTCATCACACGCTTCAAGAAATAGCGTACCACAGTGGGAGATGTTCGAATCTGGTAGTGCTCCATCATATCTCGAAAGAGCATCGTGGAGAAATATGACTGCAGAATTTTAGTCTTTGCCGCCTTACTTTTTTCAAGTACCACTTCGGGGAAACCGCCATCGGAGCAGTAAGCACGGAAGTAGTGTGCCATCTTGGCCGAGCCTTCCTCGGTGTATTTATTGGCCTTTATTCCTTGGAAAGAGAGGTATTCGTTAAATCCCAATGGATACACCCAATACTCATCGGTCCAGCCCCGCAATGATGAAGCCATTTCTTCTGAAAGCACCTTTGCTGTGCTGCCTGTGATGAAAATATGTTTGCAGTAGTTTTTATGCACACGTAAAACGAATAGCTCCCAGCCTTGGATAAGTTGGATTTCATCAAAAAACATATACACATTCCTTAATGAAATATTGGGATATATTTCTCGGTAGGCTTGCAGCAACTCGTCGAAGTCGTCGGGGTTCATGCCAAGAAAACGCTCGTCATCAAATCCAATATAGAGGATACGTTCCTTGGACACGCCTTGTTCAAGCAAACGATTGATGGTGAGCGACAGTATGGAGGATTTGCCGCATCTTCTTATGCCCGTTACTGTGACGATGCGGCTACTGTTTAATGGCAAAAGGGTGATTCTATCTTTCAACTCCAGCGGGAACTCCTCTTGATGCAAGGCAATGATTGACTGAAAAGTGCTGCGGTAGTCCATATAGCGTTGTCTTTTTTAGAAATGTGGTGGTATGAAATTTTCTTGAATCAGCACAAAGATACAAAAGTTTCCTTATTGGAAGGAAACTTTTGGGTAATTTTATCCTTTTTAGGCGGAAAGTTTTTACGGTTTCTTGTAGATGATGGTGAGGCCGTCGCGCAGAGGGACGATCACCTTTTCCACTCGAGTATCGGCAGCCACCATATCGTTGAAGCGCATGATTCCATCGGTTTGTGGATCGTGCTTTGTGCCAGGGGCGGCCACTTTGCCGTCCCACAGCGTGTTGTCGGCTATGATGAAGCCTCCTGGCGCCACATGTGGAAGCACCATCTCGTAGTATTCTGGATACTGCCGCTTGTTGGCATCGATAAACACCAAGTCGAACTTCTCGTCAAGCCGAGGCAAAATGTCGGCGGCATCGCCAATATGCAGGTGAATCCGGTTTGCGTAAGGCGACTTGGCGAAATGCTCACGCAGAAAATCTTCCAGTTCGTCCTCAATCTCGATGGTGTGGAGCTGCGCCTCGCCGTCGGTGAGCCCCTCGGCCATGCACTGGGCGGAATAGCCGGAGAATGTGCCTAATTCAAGAATGCGGCGAGGCTTCACCATGCGCACCAGCATTTTCAGCAGCCGTCCCTGCAAATGCCCAGAGCACATGCGGGAATACAGCAACTTAATATGCGTGTCGCGGTCAAGACGGTAGAGATGGTCAGGCTCAGCGTCGATATGCTTCAGAATATAGTCTTCGAGTTGTTCTGTCATTTTTTATTAGCGTTTTCTATTAGCCAGTCCACAGCACGGCGGTAGCTGTCGAGACCAAAACCGGCAATCACGGTGGCACAAGCGTCCTTAATCACCGACACATGCCTAAACTCCTCGCGCGCCTGCACATTGCTGATGTGCGTTTCCACCACAGGGGCGGTGATGGCGCGCAGGCAGTCGGCAATGGCAATGGAATAGTGGGTGTAGGCTCCGGCGTTGAGCACGATGCCGTCGACCGTGAAGCCCACACGCTGCAGCTCGTCGATTATCGCCCCCTCATGGTTGCTCTGGAAGCGAGTGAACTCCACATCGGGGTATTGCGCCACAAGCTCGTCGAGATACTCGCTGAGCGAGCGTGTGCCATAAATGCCAGGCTCGCGAATGCCCACCAAATTCAAGTTTGGGCCGTTGATAATGGCTATTTTCTTCATTGACATGTGTGATATTACCACACAAAGTTAGGAATTTTTTTGCAGTATTTCTTCAAAATCACCGCCAATTTTCATACCTTTGCAAAGGTTAAAAAACACTCTAAGCGAGCAACTTCAAAAACAAAGGTAAAATGAACGCACTCTCAAAGAAAATGGCTGCCTTCGCCATAGTGCTGGTATGCGCAATCTCTTTCGGCGACTTTTCCGCAAGCGCCGGTATCCCATCTATTCCTCGACGGACGAATGTAAAAAGCCGCACTTCCGCACGCGTGGTGTGGGGCACAGAATACGACTGGCTCTCAAGACAGTATGTCACCTACTCCGATATCCGCTATTTAGACCGTGGGCAGGTGCGTGTGCTGAAAAACTCCATCTACGCTCGCCACGGCTACATCTTCCGCGACGCCAACCTTCGCGCCTATTTCAACAGCCTTTACTGGTATCGCGGCTACCGCAAATCGGTGCCAAACAAAGAACTGAACAAGGTGGAGCAATACAACATTGAGTTTCTCCGCCGTTATGAATAGGGCACTACTCGCTATATTCCTGCTCGTGAGCTTTGCAGCGGTGGCTGCAACACCAACTGGCAAGGTCTCGCCCGCTATTCCCTTTGGAGCAAGAGCGCTGATGAAGGCCTATCCCGATTATGTGAAGGGCTACGAGGCTGGCTACCTGCTGATGAGCGACGGCACAAGGATTCTCTACGACGACGGAAAGAAAAAGACGTTTGAGCAGCGGCTGAACAACGCTGACCCGGAGGATATGTTCTACATCGCCTACGACCGCAGCAACTGGCGCCCAGGCTACCTGCACGACCCCGGCCGCATACGCTGCGAAGCCCTCTACAAAAAAATGTATGGCGCAAGCGCTTCGGCTGTTCAGAAAAAACTCGTGACGGTGAAATGGTTTGGACAGAATGTGCGCTTCACCAAAGTGAACGGCGCGGCCGACGCGCTACGGAAAGTGGCAGCGGAAATAGCCCGTCACCCAGAGTTAAGGAAATACGTAAAGTCGAGCGGGTCGTTTTATTGGCGCAACGTGCGCTTCGCAAAGCGCCTGAGCGCGCACTCCTACGGCATGACCATCGACATAGCCGTGGCAAAAAGCGACTACTGGGGCTGGAAAACGAAAAATCACAGCGAAACCACCAAAGGAATTCCCTACAGCAACAGATTTCCACGCAAATTAGTGGAGATATTCGAGAATAATGGGTTCGTGTGGGGCGGTCGCTGGTATCATTACGACACCATGCACTTTGAATACCGCCCTGAATTTTTCGTGAAATAACCTGTTCCTCCACAATACAGACCAGCACACACGCTACTTATCCTCCGGCTTCATCGCCTCGAGCGAGCCAATCACCTTCTCCACGATGGGGGCGTAGGAATTGGCATACTTAGCGGGGTAGGTGGCAAGCACTGTGATGAATGCACCGTCCATCACCATCACCTTGCGGCTATACACATTGCCATGGCCGTCTTTTCCTGCGATTCTGTACCAGTTGGCTTTCTGCGTCTGGAGCGTGTCGGTGCCACTCTTGGCTGCAGCAAATGCGTGCTTAATGTCGGTGTTGCCTAATTCATCATATTCGCCATACACCGTGATGGTAAGTTCGTGGTTGGAGAACATGCGACCGTCGCCATTGGCTGGCGACTCGCCCTTGTCGAGAAACGAAGGATACTGGCAGCGGAAAGCAAAACGAGGGTTCACATATTCCACAAAGTAGAAATCATCGGGCACTTTCGAGCCAGATTTCACTTCCATCAGCGTGGTGTCGGGAGCCTCAACGCTCTGCTCAGAGCTTGCCGCCTCCTGTTTGCCGCCATTGCAAGCCACCAAGGCAAGCATCATGAGCGGCGCTACAAATTTCAGTTTCATATTCAAAAAATGTTTATTTCTATGCAATATTAGCGAAAAACGCCGACATATCCCAAACCACACACCAAAAAAGTGGATTTCGCCCCATTTTTTATTCAGGGAGGAAATCCACTTGCTTCATGATGCACCGCCGTGGAGCAGTGCCTTATGCTATTTTAGAGATTAATGCACGAATGCCACGTTGTCTACCCACAGCGTCATGCCCACGGTGCCCACATAGGCAGTGCCACAGCCGCTGGAAAGCATTACCACCACATGGGTAGGCTTTGTGCCCACTGGAGCCCATTTCTCTTCAATCACGGGTTTCATCTTGCCCTTTGAGTTGTGGGCGTAGTAGCTCTTTTCTTTAGAAATCAGTCCCATGAACGACTTATAGCCGGCGTGGCGACGAATATCGCCATACCAGATGGGAATACGGTGCTTGTTCACCCAGCCCATCGTGGTCTTGCCAAAACGCTCGCGGCCAGTGCCCACGCGCTCGGCATGGATATTGCCTTTGGCGTCTTCCCAGCGGCGCTGCAGCAGCACAAACACCTCGGCATTGTCGCGGCCGCTCATCGTCTTCTTGCTGCCGAAGCCACTGGAGTAGATGGGAGCACCGGCGGGAGCCACCAGGCGGTAGTCGAACTGGAGGAATTTAGGGGTCTTGGTGTAAGGCACGCCCATGTCCATCTTGCTGTAGGGGTTCTTGGTGCTGCTCACAGGCTCCAGCATCTTGCCCAAGAAAATGGTGCCCGACACCAGCACGTCCATATTGATGATGCCGGCAGCCTTCACATGCTCAAGCATGGTGGTGAGTTTTGCGCATCGGCCAGCGCCGTGCTTGTCGGGGAAAACGGCGTTGCTGGTCTTCACCACGCCCATCACCTTTGCCATCACATTGCTGGTGCCCCACCATGAGCCACCCATATTGTGGTAGGCTTTTGCCCCGTTCACTGTGGCGTTAGGTGCAATCTCATACACCTTTTTAGTGGCGCCGCCTATCACGCCCGACTCCTTGATTACACGGGTAACCCAGTTTTCGAAATCGCCAAATTTGATTGGCTCCACTTTTTCAGCCTTTGCATTAAAGGCTATAATGGCAATCACTGCCATCATAAGAGTGAATTTTCTCATTTTTTTAAATGTTTTTCTCGTTATATACTTATATATAGTTGTTTCTGATTAAAAATCATTTAGCTCTTTTTCCGGGGTCAACACCCAGCATGTGCCGCCTGGCTCAGCAGGTAATGCCCAAATTTGCAGTAGATACACTTTCGCGCATCGCAATATTCGCGCTTGAGCTGCACCAGAGCCTGCGAAGTGAGCGCGTCGTCACATGCTATGCCACAGCGCATGAAGTGTGCCACGATGGAGTTGTTTTCGGGACGCAAATCCTCCAGCAGTCGAATGGCCTTGTCGGTCATAGCGTAATTGTCGGTAAGTTCGCCATAGGCATAGAGCAGTGGCGCCACCGTGTTGATGAGCACAATATCTACCGACCGCTTGCTCAGTGTGGCTGTGGCGCGCTCGTTGGGCTTCCCAAACGTGTAGTGCGTGGTCCAGTAGCCACTCAGTTCCAAGTTGAACAGCGCCCGCATCTCCTTTTCCCCTTCTGCCTCTAAAATGCGGCTCATCAGCCTGAATCCACCTTCCACACAGCGCGCCAGCATGGCAATGCGGCGGTAAGGAAAATTCTGTGGCCGAATCCGGAACAACTTCCACGCTTGCGCCTCCATGGGCGTGAGCTGAAACTTGTTGGCGAGAAATGCATATTCCGAGCACAACTGGCCATAGTAGCCGTCTATGCCGGGGCGTTGTGGCTCAAGCATACCGGCTTGCCCGAAAAGTAGCGCCTCAATTTGCAGGATAGTGTCGCTGTGCTTGCCCAGCAGGCGTAGGGGCGTGCGTCGGGCAAGTCGCTCAAACGCATCGTTGTTGATGCCGAATCCGAAATTCCGGGCCAGCGTCACATAGCACACATCTTCCCAACTGCCATTGAAGCCATCGAGCAGGTGGCGAATACGCTCCACCTTGCCGTGCAGCCGCTCAAAAGCCAGAGCCTCAGTCCATTCTACAATGGTGAGGTGTGGCACTTGCTTGATACGGTCGGCGCAAGGCACATCGTTGGTGGCATTCACAAGCGATGCATAGTCGGTGGTGAACTGTGGCGACACCTCCAGCACCATTTGCGGAATGAGTTCGCCATTGGTGCGGCGAACAGGCGCATCGTCCTTAGCCACCACGTGCAGAATCACATTGTCGTAAGCCTTGTCGGAGTCATGGCCATGGCGTTTCCAGTCGGTGGCACGGTAGTGAATCTCCACATTGCCCACCCACATGCGTCCGTCAATTTCAATTTTGGCGTTGAAAAAGTCGGGGCCAGCGTCGGTGTTGAGTAGTCCAGGGTCCACCACCCGCACTTTCTTGCCCGTGTTGGTGACCATGTTCTCCGACCGCCAAAGCCGGTGCTTCCACACATATTGCATCAATTGCTCCATAAGCGCTAACAAAGTGCGAAGTTACTCATTTTTCGTCTAATAGATAGCGTGCAGCCGCCCTATTATGTTTTTTTGACTAACTTTCACCCCATTTCCACCAATCAAGCGCCACTCTGCCACCGCTCATCGCCACCCTTTACCTCCGTTCATCTCCACCTCTACTGCAAAAATGGTCGAATAGTGCGACTGTTTTTGCAGTGGATAGGGGGCGGGTGAGAAGCGTGTTGCCGGTCGTTTTTTTTGAGGTTATATTATTATATGTATTGGTGATGCATTGTTTTAAATGTGTGGGATGTTGCTTAATAATATGATTATTAAATAGATAAGTGAAACCGACTTTCAAATTGACAGTTTTAAGGACGTAATGTCCAATTAGTGGGAGGTGATTGCTACT